>CAYXGP010000270.1:0-9733 GCA_964464515.1 uncultured Enterobacterales bacterium | reverse complement strand
GGGGGGGGGCGCCCCGCGCGCGGCGCCGGCGCCGAGCTGACCCGCGCGCGGGCCGAGAGCGCGCCCCGCGCGGAGCACGCCAGCCGCCTTGCGGAGCTGGGCACGCTGGGAGCCGCGGTGGCGCACGAGATCCGCAATCCGCTGGGGGTGATCGTGGGGGCGGTGGGGGTGCTGGAGCGCCAGGGGGCCGGCGGTCCGGCGTTGGACGAGATCCGCGGGCAGGTGGCGCGGGCCGCGCGCTTCGCCGACGAGCTGCTGGAGCTGGGACGGCCGTCGGCGCTGCACACGCGCGAGGTCGATCTGCGCGACGTCGCCGCCCTGGGGGTGGGGCCGGTGGAGCGGGCGCTCGACATGCCTGGACGAGTGGAGATCATCGGCGGGCCCGCGCTGGCGACCGTCGATCCCGCACAGCTCTCGCGAGCGGTGGGGATCCTGGTGGAGAATGCGCTGCTGGCAGCCGAGTCTGCGCGGGTGAGGGTGACGGTCTCCCCCCGCTCGATCGCGGTGGAGGACGACGGACCCGGGGTGCCACAGGCGCTCGAAGATCGACTGTTCGAGCCGTTCGTGAGCGGCCGGGGTCGGCACCGGGTCCGCACGGGCACCGGCCTGGGGCTGGCCATCGCGCGGGGGATCGTCGCCCGGCACGGCGGGGATCTGGTGTATGTGGGGAGGAGCGCTGAGCGGGGCGGTGCGCACTTCGAGGCGCGGCTACCCACGAGGAAGGTGTGATCGGGCTCAGGGAGGCGGCGGCGCGGCGGCGGGGGCCGCGACCGGCCGCGGGGTGACGTCCTCCAGCTCTTCCTCCTGACGCAGCAGGATGCGGCTGTGCTGCGCCGGGAGCTTGCCCTGGATCTTCGAGTAGAAGCCCCGGATGTGGTTCATGTCCGTCTTGAGATCGCCCGTGAGGTAGAGGGTGGGGCCGAACCCCGATCGCTTGCGGGCGAAGTCGAGGAACCCCAGGCCCACGGGAACCCCCGCAGCCTTGGCGACGAAGTAGAAGCCCGACTTCCAGTACTCGCGCCGGGAGCGGGTGCCGGCCGGCGGGATGGCGAGGATGATGCGCTCGCTGTCGCGGATGTGCTTGGCGAGGTTCTCCACCATGTTGCCGCGCTGGCGACGATCGACCGGGATCCCACCCAGCTTGCGGAAGAACCAGCCCTGCGGCCCCTTGAAGATCGTGTGCTTGCCCAGCCAGTTGATGTCCATCTCCCACCAGAAGGCGGTGGCCATCATGTAGAACAGGTCCCAATTCGAGGTGTGGGGGGCGGCGACGGACACCCAGCGGGGCTCGGACGGGGGCTGCCCCTCGACCTTCCAGCCCGTCAACCAGAGCAGGAAGCGGCCGACGTAGTGGCGCCAGCCCCGCGAGAACGGAACGGATTGGGGGCGGGAGGCGTGCATGGTGGAGCCCCTCGGTAGAAGTGCGTAAGCATAACCTCGATGGTGCATTCGTCCCCCTACTACGCGTCCAGATTCGGGGCCGCATGCGGCTTCTCGCTCGTCCTCTCTCGTCACCGTAGTGCACTACGGCGTCCTCGTTCAGACTTCGTTAGAATCCACCTTCGACCTGGACTCCGGCCGCTCGCTACGGGGTCCGTATGCACCATCGAGCATAAGCCAGCGCGGCGGTCCTGCCACGGTCCCCGGGGGGATCCCGATCGGTGTGGTACCGATCTCGCATGAGGTTGTCAGCACCACCCCGCGCGGCCCTGTGGGCAGGGGGGATCTGGTTCGCGATGTCGGCGTGGCTTGGAGAGGTCTACCCGTTCTCCCGCGTCTCGATGTACGCCGAGGCGATCGGACGCACCGCTGGCGCCCTACCGGTGTTCTCCGCCGATGGACGCGCGGCCTCCGTCCAGGACTACCACCGCTTCACCGGTGATCCACCCGCGGACATCGACCCCGGGGCGGGCTGTCGCGCGAGCGGGGAGTGCGCGGCCTTTCCGTGTAGCCTCGGCTACATCCCCCGGCGGGACATCGCCTGGATCTCCGCGCACCTGGGAGCGAACGAGGGAGCGGGCGAAGGACCGGTGGAGGTCCGCTACCACTACCGCCTGATCACGCTCGAAGGCGAGCGACTGATCGTCGGTGCGGAGACACTGGTCTGGCGCGGGCGGGCGTGGCGGCGATGAGACGCGGCTGGGTCCTGCTGGTGCTGGCGCTGCTGCTCGGCTGGGGGGGCACCGCCGCGACCCTGTCGATGCGCGGGCTGGCTCACCCGATGGGGCTCGCGGCGCACCTGGGCTTCCTCACGACGCCCGCGGCGGTCGGGGGCATCACGCTGGGCATGGTGCTCGCGGGTGTCCTGGTGATCACCGATCGCCAGCGCTGGCGGGTCGCGGCGCTGTGGTCGGCGGGGCTGGTGCTGCTGGGCCTCCTCGAGCTGAGCGTCTACCCCGACCACCGCAACGACGGGCACGGCGACATCCTGCCTGGCGCCGCCCTGCTGGCCTGGGTGATCGGCGCGCGCCGTGGAGACGCGCGCGCCGGGGTGGACGCCGCATGCGGAGCGGCGGCGGCGGCGTACCTGTGGGCGGGGGTGAGCAAGCTACAGGCGGGCGGCCTGCTGTGGGGTCACGACGGGAGCCTCTCACTGCTCATCGCCGAGCGCGCGGTCATCGGCCCGGCGGCGCTGCGGGGCCTCCGAGAGGCGGTCGCGCACAGCCCGGCCCTGAGCGCGGGGATGGCCAGCGCCGCCCTGCTGATCGAGCTGTGCGGGCCGCTGTTTCTGTGGCCGCGCCTGCGACGCGGGTTCGCGCTCGCCGCTGTCGCCCTGCACGTCGGGGTGGCAGCGCTGATGGGCTACGTCTATGTAGAGTGGTGCCTGACCCTGCTCGCCCTGGTCCGACTCACGACCCACACAACCCAGGCGACGCAGAGCACCCTGCCGACTCATACGAACAGGTCTCGGCGCCCGGAGGGGTTGCGCCGCTCGATGGCGACGAAGCGTCCCGCCTCGTCGTAGCGCAGCACGAACGTCCCCTGGATGCCATCGCCCGTGACGAATTTCTGAAGGATGCGCGCGGGGAATTGTACCGTACGCCCGTCCTGGCTGGTCGCCAGGACGTCGCTCGCGGTGCCCTGGTACCAGCGGAGGTATTCCTCGGGGCTGATGGACAGCATGACCGTGATTGACTGCATCGCCTGTCGAATCTAACCGGCGCTCACCGGCAGCAGCTCGCCGGCGGCAGCTTGTTTGAGAGGTGGCGGCGCGGTCGCCCCGCCCCATAGAGGGACCCCGCCCCCTGGGGGCTGTCGAGAGGAGCTGCGATGACAACGACGCTGCAGATGCCGGGCTATCCCGTAGCGCTGCCGATCACCGTGCAGTGGGGCGACATGGACGCCCTGCAGCACGTCAACAACACCCGCTACTTCCGCTGGTTCGAGACCGCGCGCATCGCGACGTTTCAGGCCATGGGGTTGGTGGCCGAGGGGCAGCCCCGGGTGGGGCCCATCCTGGCGGCGACGGAGTGTCGCTTCATCCGGCCGGTGAGCTGGCCCGCCGAGCTGGTGGTGGGCGCCCGCATCGACGGGGTGGGCAACACCAGCTTCACCATGGGGTACGCGGTGGCGCACGTCGCTGCGCTCGACACTCCCGTGGCCGTGGGCACCGGGGTGGTGGTGTTGATCGACTACCGTACAGGCGAGAAGGTGCGCGTACCGGATGAGATGAGAGCGGCCATCGCCGCCCTGTGAGGTCCCTGGGCAGCAGAGCACCGCGGCCGTTATTCTATACCCCCCCGCGCTGGAGTCACGATGCCCCTCCGTACCCGAATGAAACGCACCGAGGAAGAGCCCGGCACGCTGCCCCCACCGCAGCCGAGCAGCGATCATCTGACGGATCCGTTGTCGGACGACCTGTCCGATCCGCTCCAGCTGGACGTCGAGACCTGGAACCCCAAGGCCGACGACGGCTCCGGCGGCTGGCAGTCCGCCTACGGCGACGTCGACTCCGACGAGCGCAACTTCCACCTGGCCGATTCATCCCAGGAGGAGATCAACCAGGAGGCGATCGGCAACGGCAGCAAGTCGCTGGAGCAGATCCTGGCGGTGCCGCTGGCAGGGATCCAGTCGATCAACCCCAAGTCTGAGGTGCCGCGCAACATCCTCAAGACGGCGCTGGGGCAGAACTGGAAGTACGCCAAGGATCAGCTCGCCCACCACAAGGCCAGCACCAACACCGAAGACCACCCCAAGCTCGACGCGTTGATGCTCAAGCTGTGGGAGTTCCGTCAGTGGGACCACGTCGAGGTGCTGAGCTGGGTGCAGGGCAAGCTGGGCGGCGAGTCGGCGCTGTCGTTCTCGGCCTCGGGCAGCGTCTCGCCCACGTCCGACATCGACGTCAACCTCGCGGGCTCGCGCACCGAAGAGGCCGTGCCGCTGTTCAACCAGCGCTTCAAGTCCCTGGGGGGCTGGTCGTACGAGTCGGGCGTGGTCTATGACGTCAACGTCTACTGCCGCGACATGATCTGGGACAAGAAGGGCACCCTGGGGCGCACCGCCACGGGCGACGAGCTGAACGAGGTGGTGGGCGAGGGCCGCCGCGAGGGCGTGGAGACCGGCGGCGTCAACCCGGAGGACGCCGAGACCAGGGCCCAGGACACGGCCAACCAGGACATCTGGTCGCTGGTGCATCTGCGCCGCTACATGAACGAGACCGAGTGGAGCGCCTACAAGACCGAGATCGATCCCGACGGCCAGCGCGCAGACGACTTCACCGCCGCAGAGACCCGCCATCGCGCGTGGCAGGAGAGCTGTGTCGCCAAGATGCTGGAGATCCAGGGCGAGGAGGTCACCGAGGATGCGATCATCTCGCAGGTCGATGAGATGACCGCTCAAGATCTGAGCGGTGAGCAGGGGCTGGAGCACCTGGCGCAGGCACTGACGGCCGACGAAGACGTCTCCGACGTGCAGAACGAGGCCGCCACCGACGACCTGATGATCGCCGCGTCCAACCGCATCTACGAAGAGAAGATGGCGCGGATCGCCAAGCTCCGCGAGGGGCTGGCCGCGAAGATCAGCCTGTACAACGAGGGCCGCCGGGGGGGCACCTTCGGGCAGCTCCAGGCGGACTTCCTGGAGCCCCAGATCAACGAGGACCTGCGCGACCTGCGCGATCTGGTCTCCGAGGCGATCATGTACGCCAACGAGGTGTACGTGACGTCCGCGGCGATCAACCACGCGGTGCTGGGCGTGCAGATCGGCCGGGGCATCACCCAGAGCAACGCCGAGCTGATGCAGGTGGTCACCGAAAACCTCGGCGACGTCTACAAGGTGCTGGGCTCCGAGAGCACGCTGCATGCCGCGGCCTTCGGCGCCGGGAAGTACATGTTCCGTCTGGGCGAGGCCGCCATGGCCATGGAGATCGCCGACGGCGATGTGCAGGCGACGCGCAAGATGGGCTGGGAGCTCTCCGAGCGGCTCAAGAACGCCCTGGACGTCGATCACACCCAGGACGACACCGAGAAGGCGGGCACCGACGGCTACGACGCCAGGGGCCGCAAGCGCTTCGAGGGCAGCAAGCAGGCCGAGACCCTGCGAGTGGTCAAGATCCACTACAACGTGGGCCCGGGCCCGGACGGGGTCGGCCAGGCCGGCGACGACACCAGCGGGATCAACGCCCTCAAGGCGAAGATCACCAAGGTCGCGGCGGAGATCGCCAAGGCCTACGACGCCTCCCATCGCGGCCAGGCGTCTTCTGAGGCGCTGGCCAGTCGGTCGGACAGCAAGCAGGCCACCAGCGAGCTGGTGTGAGCGCCGACTGGGGAGCGCTCCTGCGCGGTGGAGAGCCGACGGCGGTGGTCACGGCTCTCCGGGCGCTGGCGCGCGGAGAGCTCATCGATCTCCGGGGAGCGGATCTGCGGGGGGTCGATCTCCCCGCCCTGGGGTTTCGCGGGCCGGTGCCGTTCGCGCTCGATCTGGAGGGGGCTGCGCTGGCGGGTGCCACGCTCGATGGCGCTCACCTCGCCGGCTGCAGATTGGTGGGGACCGATCTCTCGGGGGCCACGGTGATCGGCGGAGGAACAGCGCTGGCGGCGCTCCGTGCGCTGCTCTCCGGACCGTCGGCGTGGGCGAAGGTGTCGGAGCGTTCGCTGGAGCGTGTCTGTCTACGGGGGATGGATCTCCGCACACACGATCTACGCGGGGTGCTCCTCCGACGCTGTGACCTCCGGCAGGCCGACCTGCGCGGCGCTGATCTGACCGGTGCGGTGCTGCGGGGATGTCGGCTGGAGGGCGCGCGGCTGGAAGGCGTCCACGGCCGGCGGATCGACCTCACGGAGATCCAGGCCGCGGGGGTCTGGCTGGACGGTGCGCGTCTGGCGCTGGTCGAGGCGCGACGGGCCGATCTCCGGGGGGCTCACCTGCGAGATGCGGTGCTCGACGGGGTGATCGGCGGCGGGGCCGACCTGCGCGGGGCCGACTTCACCGGCGCGAGCCTGGAGAACTGCGCGTGGGCCGGCGCGAAGACCGCCGGAGCGATCGGATTCAGTTTGTCGTCAACGTGAGTCCGTGATCAGGAGTTCGTCAACATCAGGTCCGGGCGCTTGATGCTCCACGCCACCGAGCTGACCACCCGAGAGATCCCCGTCCAGTCACGCTGCCGCAACGGGACCGGGCGCTCCGGACCCACGATGCGGACCGCGCCGAGGATGAGACGCAGGTAGAGCGGGCTGGTCTTGCGATCGATCGCCTCGACCAGAGCGCTCACGCCGTCGGTCACGGAGAGCGCGGCGTCGTCGCCGAGGGCCGCGATCGCTCTGCGATGGCCGGCGAGCTCCTTCCGCATGGCTGTGCGCGTGGGCAGGTCACCGCTCATGCAGATCTCGAATTCGCGACTCAGCTCTTCCGGAATCGTCACCATCACACACCTCCTTGGACCGCCGGCGCCACCTTCTCCATGAACGCCTCGATGTTCTCGATCACCCGATCGCAGTCGTGGTTGAAGAAGTCGAACCAGAGCATGAGCTGGTCGTCCGGATGGAACCGCTGGCGGATCTGCGCGGCGACGTCTTCGGCGTTGCCGATCACCGCGTTGTCTACCGCCTGCTCCACCCGCGCCGGGTCCAGCGTGCCCTGCAGCGCCGTCCAGTATGCAGACAGGGCCTCGCGCGCTTCGGCGTGGGCGGCCGCTCGGCGGTTCTCTGGGGTCAGGCCGGGTTGCTCGTTCAGGAAGACCATCACCGTGCGCGGCATGTAGCCGCGCTGCCACGGGCCGCCGGACGGATGGTAGGCGCGGCGCATGCGCTCATGGGTGGCCTCGATCACGTCGGGACGGGTGATCGACAGGTTGAACACCTTGACCGGCAGGAATTCGTTGACGGTCTCCTGGAGGCCCGGGTCGTGCGAGCCCAGGATGAGATCGACCAGCCCACGTCGCCACTCCGTGGGGACGATCTTCAGCACGTCGAAGTCCCACCAGCGAGGGAAATCGATGGCGTCCAGGTGGGGGCGTCCTGCGGCGTGTGCGGCATCCTGTACGGCTGCCCAGTCGGCGTCGGAGCGGAAATTGGCCCGCGTGAGCTGCGTGGGTCGGGTGTCGGCCCCGGCGAGGGTGTCGCCCCGGAGCAGCCGCAGGAAGATCTCGCAGGCCTCGCCGAAGAGCTGGCCCCGGAGCGCGGGCCAGGCGGCGGCCTCGACGGCGTCGCGGGGGCCGAACCCGTAGGCGCGGTTCATGAACTGGAAGCGACCGGCCGAGAAGCCCACCCGCAGCCGCCGACGCTCTTTCGGGTCGAGGCCGTGCAGGGTGGCGAACGTCGCCAGGCGCTCGGCGTGCGCCACCGGTCCACCGTTGCACATCAGGTTGAGCACCGCGCTGCCCACCTCGATGCGCCGGGTGCGCGCGAAGATCGCCTGCGCGACCTGGATGATGTCGGTGTTCAGGCCGATCTCACCCTGCCAATGGGGGACCACCGGGTTCTCGTGTCGCTTCTGCACCTGCGTGGACAGGTGGGACTCCGCCACCCAGGCTGTGCCGTAGCCCAGCGCATCGGCCGCCTCTACCTGCCGGAAGAAGCTGCGGAACATGGTGGCTTCGTCGGGGGTGACCCCGCGCACCGGCGTCTGGCTGATCGAGAAGAAGATGTCGTAGCGCATGCGCCCCTCTACAGGTTCGGCTCAGCGGCTCAGATGGAGCGGAGCCGCCCGCCGTCCACCGGCAGGCTCACGCCGCGCACATACGATGCCGCTGGCGACGCCAGGAAGGCGATCACCGCCCCCAGCTCTTCGGGGCGACCCAGCCGGCCCTCGGGGATCTGCGCCCGCCAGCCGGCCTGGATGTCGGCCGCGGTGGTGCCCGCGCGCGCGGCGCGACCCTCGGCCAGTGACGTGAGGCGATCGGTGTCGGTGAAGCCGGGCAGAACGTTGTTGATCGTCACGCCGGGGGGCAGCTCCCGGCTGAGGGTCTTGGCCCAGGAGGCCACGGCTCCCCGCGTGGTGTTGGACACGCCCAGGTTCGGGATGGGCTCGCGGACGGAGGTGCTGATCACGTTGATGACGCGGCCGTACCCCTCCGCTGCCATACCGGGTAGCAGGCGCCGAACGAGCAGGTGACCCGCGAGCAGGTGTCGGCCCAGGGCGCTCTCGAATTCCGACTCGGTGGCCTCCAGCAGCGGGCCGCCCGGCGGGCCGCCGGTGTTGTTGATCAGCACATGAATGGGGCCCGCTCGGTCCAGCAGGGTGTCGATCTGCGCGGCCAGGGCCGGGCGATCGTCCAGATCTGCCACCAGGGGTTCGGCGCGGCCACCCGCGGCGGTGATCGCGTCCACGGTGGCGGCGAGCGCCTCGGGGCGGCGGGCCAGGGCGATGATTCGGGCACCCAGCCCGGCCAGGGCCAGCGCCGCGGCCTGGCCGATGCCAGCGCTGGCACCACAGACCAGGGCGGTGCGGCCGGCGAGGGAGAGGTCGGGAGCGGACATGACGAGGCCCTATGCAGGTCTCCGCGTTGGGGCGACCTACAGCGCCCGCGGCCCCCGCTTCATCTTCTTCAGCGCGGCCCGAGCGCGCTCTGCGTCGGGATGCTCGGCATCGGCAGCGGCCTTCTCCAGGCTGGAGATCGCCTCGCTCCGCCGGCCGGTCACCCGCAGCAGCACCCCCAGGTTGAACAACGCTGCGGTGTCGTCGGGCTTGATCCGCAGCGCATCGCGGTAGCAGGCCTCAGCGTCTTCGACGTCGCCGGCGCTGTAGTGCCGGAGCCCCTCGCGGACCTTCTCGTCGGCGTCGTGGATGAACTCCACGTCGACGAAGGCGCGCGCGCCCAGCGTGACCACCAGCGCCCGCAGCGGGCCGGCGAACCAGAACGTCGCGGCCTCGGTGGCGACCAGCACCCCCAGGGGGATGTCGGGCATGACGGGCTTGCCCTTGTACTTGATGCGTACCTTGGTGTATCGGCCCTGCTCGACCAGCCGTCGCAGGCGCTCGGCCAGCGTGCGGATCGACTCGTCGATGGCCTCAGGGTCCAGCTCCAGGCGGAAGTCACCAGCCAGGCGGCGGGGGTCGTCGGATTTGTTGGACATGGATGCTCCGGGTCACAGGTAGTGAACCTCGGTGGAGATGATGCCCGGGTGCATCACCTCCACCGGCTGCGTCGTGCGCAGCGGGGCTCGCAGGGCGAGACCCGGTCCACTAACCTCCTTGTAGGGGGGCTCCGCCCCCCGAAGGCCGCTATGCGGCTCCCCCGGCCCCCGCTCCCCGCGGGGCCGACTCGACCACCCTGGCCCCCCGACCGGGCGAGCCG
>CAYXGP010000269.1:0-9772 GCA_964464515.1 uncultured Enterobacterales bacterium | reverse complement strand
TGGACTCGAGCCTACGCGCCGATCATGGGACCTTTCTTTCCCTGGAGCGGCCTGATCTCGCAGCGCGACGTAGGTCGCGCTCAGTCTCGCCGTCTCTTCACCAGACCCAGCAGACCAAACAGCGCGCTCAGCCAGGTGGCGTCGATCGGCGCAGCGCTGCAGCCGCCCTCCTTGCCGTCGTCGGTCTCTCCGCTCACCGGTGTGGTGTCTCCGCCGGTCGTGCCGCCGCTGGTGGTCCCGGTGACCCCGCCGGTGGTCGTACCGCCAGAGGCTCCGCCGGTCGTGCCGCCGGTCGTTCCGGTCGAGCCCGTCGTCCCGCCGGTCGTTCCCGTGGTGCCGGTGGTGGTGTCGGCGACCCCGTCCGCGCCGTCGCAGTCCGAGTCGGTCCCGTCGCCCTCCGGATCGTCGGCCCCGGGGTACACCGTCGCGTCGGCGTCGTCGCAGTCATCGCCATCGTAGGTGGCGCTGCTGTGACCGTCGCCGTCGGCGTCGAAGTCATCGCCGCCGTCACAGGCCTGGTCGATGTCGTCGTACCAGATCTCGGTGGCCTCGGGGTGCACCGAGGCGTCCGAGTCATCGCAGTCGTCACCGCCATACTCCTCGCTCTCGTACCCATCGCCGTCGCCGTCGTAGTCGCTGCCCCCTGAGCAGTCCTGATCGACGCCGTCTCCGAGGATCTCCTCGGCGTCCGGGTGGATCGCGGCGTCCGTGTCGTCGCAATCCGACCCGCCGTTGCCGGCGCCGTCCCAGCCGTCGCCGTCGGCGTCGTAGTCGCTCCATCCATCACAGTCGGCGTCCACGCCGTCGTACCAGACCTCGACCGCCCCGGGGTTCACCCACGCGTCGGTGTCGTCGCAGTCGTCGCCGCCCGCGTCGGTGGCGTCCCAGCCGTCTTCGTCCACGTCGGTCAGGTCGCTGCCGTCGCAGTCCTGATCGGTGCCGTCGTAGGCCACCTCGGCGGCGCCCGGGTTCACCGCGCCGTCCGTGTCGTCACAATCCCCGGCGGCGTCCGTGGTCCCGCTGGGGGCGTCGCATGCGATCGTGGGGAGCACGCCGTCGTCTCCGTAGCCGTCGCTGTCGGCGTCGGGGTACCAGGACGTCTCGCCGACGGCGCCGGACTCATCGACGCTGTCGTCACAGTCGTTGTCTATCTCGTCGCAGATCTCGGTGGCGTCGGGGTTGACGAAGGCCTCCGTGTCGTCGCAGTCGGTGTCGTCTTCGGCCGTGTCGCCAGGTTGGTCGCAGGCGGTCGTGGCGTCGGACGCATCGCCGAAGCCGTCGCCGTCGTCGTCGGCGTACCAGGTCTGCTCGCCGAGGGCGCCCGATTCATCGGCGCTGCCGTCGCAGTCGTTGTCCGCGCCGTCGCAGATCTCGGTGGCGTCGGGGTTGATGGCGGCGTCGGTGTCGTCGCAGTCGCCGCTGTCGGTCACCGTGCCGGAGGGCTGATCACAGGCCACCGTGGCGGCGTCTCCGTAGCCGTCCTCGTCGTCATCGGTGTACCAGGTCTGCTCGCCGGTCGCGCCTGCCTCGTCGATGCTGCCGTCGCAGTTGTTATCGACTCCGTCACAGGTTTCGGTGGCCGAGGGGTTGACCGAGGCGTCGGTGTCGTCGCAGTCGCTGTAGGCGCCGTCGCCGTCGGCGTCGACGATGGGCGATCCCGGTCCACCGAACGCGCCGATGTCGCTGGTGGAGCCATCCGGATCGAAGATGGCCGGATCGCCGGCGTCGATCAGGGCCGAGCCGGGCGACAACGTGAGGCTGTCGTTTTGGCAATCCCCATCCAATGTATAGTCGGTGAGGTCGGGGGCGTCGGAGATGTTGCCGTCGCTCGACGTCAGGAACGTGAAGTAGCCCGTGGCGTCGCCGCCGCTGTTGCTGTACCAGTCGTTGTAGGTGAAGGTGCTGTAGTAGTCGGAGTAGTAGTCACCGGAGTAGACCGCGCCGCCGCCCTGCGTGTACGAGACGATGTTGTTCGACCAGTCGGCGTACGAGTAGTAGGTGAGGTAGGCCCCGCCGCCGTAGGTCGCGTCGTTCCCGACCAGCGTGTTGTTCGTGAAGCTGATAGCTTGCGTGTAATAGAAGTAGAGACCGCCGCCTGAGCCGCTCGCGCTGTTCTCGACGAAGACGTTGTTCGTCCATGTCTCGGCGTAGGAGCCGTGGTAGTAGCTGAAGACCCCGCCGCCGTCCGCCGCGGTGTTGTTGCAGAACCACGACTCCGATGCGTCGATCCCGTAGTTGGCGTAGAGGTAGGCCCCGCCGCCCGAGGCGCCGGCGGAGTTGTCGTCGAAGTGCGCGCCGGAGAGGGTGAGGGGGTTGGCGTAGACCGCGTAGAGACCGCCGCCGTTGCTGTCGGCCTGGTTTCCGGTGATCGTGACGTCCTGGAGAGAGACGCCGTACCCGCTCGTGTAGGGGTGGAGGTACAGGGCGCCGCCGCTCCCGCCGGCCAGGTTGTCGGTGAAGGTCACGTCTGAGAGGGCGGCGGTGGTGTAGGCGTATTGGCCGATGGCTCCCCCAGAGCCGTCGGAGATGTTGCCGTCAAAGGTGCTGCTGGTGACGGTGAGGGCGCCGACCTGGTACTGGTAGATCGCGCCGCCGGTGCTGACGGCTGTGTTGCCCGTGAATGTGCTGCCGGTGATGTCCAGCGTATTGTAGTAGTTGGTGTAGATGGCGCCGCCGCCGCTGGCGGCGCTGTTGTCGTCGAATGTGGTGCGCGTGATGGTCGTCGTGGTGTTCGGCGCGTAGTAGGTGTAGATCGCGCCGCCGTTGCCGCTGGTGGCGCTGTTCCCTGTGAACGTCGCGTCGGTGATGGTGAGCACCGGATCGTACAGCGCGTAGATTCCCCCCGCCCCGTAGTAGCTGCCTTCGTTCTCGGTGAACGTCGTCTCGGTCAGATCGGCTGTGTTGCCATTGTTCAGACAGATAGCTCCGCCGGCGTAGCCAGCTGTATTGCCGTCGAACGTCGACGCATCATCGGTCATCGTGCCGGCCTGGTCCAGGTAGATGGCCCCGCCGTAGTAGGACGCTGCGTTGTCTTCGAACAGGCTGTCGGACAGGGTCAGCGAGCTGCTGGTCCCCAGGTAGATGCCCGCCCCGTACGTCCCGCTGTTGTCTGCGAGTATGCTCCCCGAGAGAGCGACGTCGTTGCTTCCACCGCCGTAGATCCCGCCGCCGTAGGAGCCGTTGGAGCCCGAGATGATGGTGTCCGTGGCGGTGAGCGGAACGCCGCTCGCCAGGTAGATCGCGCCGCCCGAGTAGCCGTAGCTGCTGGTGTTCTCGGTCCACTCATCGCTCGACAGCGTGAGGCTCCCGGAGGGGCCGATGTACGCGCCGGCCTCTCCGTAGTACACGGTGTTTCCGTACCACTCGCTGTGTTGGCTGTCTATGTCCTGACCCTCCGTGGCGTACAGACCGCCGCCATAGTAGTACCCGAAGTTGGTCGTCACCTCGGAGCTGGTCAACGTGAGGGTGTCGTTGCCTGCAGAGCTGTTGGCCGGCATGAAGATGCCGCCGCCGTAGTACGCCCAGCCGTCAGCCACCTCGGTGGTGTCGAGAGAGACGATCGCGCTGCCGGTGATGTATAGATTGCCGCCGTAGTAGGCGGTGTTGTTCGACAGTTCGCTGGCGGTGAACGAGACGGCGCCGCCGTCGATGTAGGCGCCGCCGCCGCTGATCGCCGTGGACCCGGAGCCGGAGATCTCGACGTCTTCGGCGGTGAGCGTGCTGTCCAACACATACAGGCCGCGGGTGGAGCCGGTGTTGTTGATCTCGAAGCCCGTGAGGGTGACCGTCTCGCCGCCCTGGATGGTGACGGTGTTGCTGCAGGCCCCGGCGCCGTTGACGCGCGTATCGCCGCTGCCGTCCTCGCCGACGATGGTGAGGTCTTTTCCTGAGGTGTCGATGCACTCGGTGTAGTTGCCCGACTCGACGGTGATCGTGTCGCCGCTGCTGGCGTCGTCGATGGCGTCCTGGATGCTGCTGTAGCTGGAGCCGTCGACCCGCAGATCGGCGGCCATGGAAGGGGCGGAGAGGAGCAGGATGAGCATCGGGGCCTCCCGGCGATCAGTCGGTCTCGTCGACCTCGCCGTCACAGTCGTTGTCGAAGCCGTCGGGGACCTCCGCGGCTTCGGGGTGGATCTCGGAGTTGGCGTCGTCGCAGTCGGTGTCGTCGAGCGTCCAGCCGGTCGTCGGCGCCTCGCACAGGTAGGTGGTCTCGACCTGCGAGCCGTAGCCGTCGCCGTCGGCGTCCTCGAAGTACAGCGTGCCCACGTCCTCGTCGGTCTCGCCGTCGCAGTCGTCGTCGGCCCCGTCGCAGTCCTCGGCGGCGCCGGGGTACGCCGTCGGGTCGTCGTCGTCGCAGTCGCCGTCGTTGGGTACGTAGTCGTCGCCCTGACTGCACGCCTCGACGGCCACCGCCGGATCTCCGTACCCATCTCCGTCGGCGTCGGCGTAGAACAGATCGCCCACGCCCTCGTCGACTTCACCGTCGCAGTCGTTGTCGAGACCGTCGCAGTTCTCGGCCGCGCCGGGGTTGACGCGCGCGTCGCCGTCGTTGCAGTCCTCGGCGACGGTGTAGCCGTCGCCGTCGATGTCGGCGTCCGTGGGCTGGACGTGCGTGGTGGCCGTGCCGGAGTCGACCGGGGTGGTGGAAGACTCCTTGTCTCCGCAGGCGAGCAGGGCTCCGCAGGCGAGCAGGGTGAACAGCAGCAGATTCCGCATTCTCAGGTGTGCCTCCATGGGAGACGTAGCCTGATCACCTCGGGCGGGGGAGGGGGGCGTGATGCGCGTGACCACGGACCGCGACCCACGAGATTTCCACGAGATCTCGCCCATGCCACCTGGTACGCGTTGAGACGACCTGCGGATCGCCCGAGCCCCGCAGCCGGCCTTCCCGCGCCGCATCTGGGCCGATCTGCGCTATCATCCCCCGATGCCGAACATCGAACTCGTCCCGAAACAGAACCTGTCCTCCTTCCGGCGCATCGCGCTGGGCACCTGGAAGACGGCCTACGATCCCAGCGTGTACGGGAGCCTCAAGCTCGAGATGGGTCCCGTGCTGGACTACATCGACGCCTTCCGGGAGCGCACCGGCCGTCGGCTCACGCTGACGCACGTGCTCGTCAAGGCCGTCGCGCTCACCATGGAGCAGATGCCAGACGCCAACGCCATCCTGCGCTGGAACCGCATCTACCTGCGCCGCAACATCGGCATCTTCTTCCAGGTGGCGATGAAGGACGAGGCCACCGGCGAGATCGATCTATCGGGCGTGACGATCCACGAGGCGGCCGGCAAGTCGCTCATCGACATCCTCGACGAGACCGAGGCCCGGGTCGCGAAGGTCCGCGCCTACAAGGACAAGGAGCTGGAGCAGACCCGCAACACCTTCAAGAAGATCCCGTTCTTCTTGCTGGGGCCGGTGCTGAACACCATCGGCTTTCTGGGGTACACGCTCAACCTCGATCTGCGCAAGTTCGGCGTGCCGCGGGATGCGTTCGGCTCGGTCATGATCACCAACGTCGGCTCGCTCGGACTGGAAGAGGCGTATGTGCCGCTGGTGCCCTACAGCCGGGTGCCGCTGTTGCTCGCTGTCGGCAAGGTGAGCGAGGAGCCCTGCGTGCGCGACGGGAAGCTCGCCATCACCCGCACGATGAAGCTGTTCGCCACGTTCGATCACCGCATCCTTGATGGCTCGCACGCCGCCAAGATGTCCAAGGTGATTCACGGCTGCTTTGCGGATCCGGAGAAGGCGTTCGGACCGCCGCCCGCTTCCTGATGCCCCTGCCTCCTGACGCTCCCGCTTCCTGGTGTCCCCGCGTTCTGACTGAAGGGCCCTATCAGCCGCCGGTGGTCGTCGCTTCGATGAAGTCATCGACGGAGAACATCACGTACTCGTTGGTCGTGCAGCTGTTGTCGTTCTGTACCCGGACGGTCTTCTCTGCTGTCATATCGTTCCATACTACCCGCACCACGAAGGTGCCCTCGGCCTCGTCGTCGTCGGGTCCGCAGTCGGCGTAGGATGGATCGATGGCGTCGCGGCAGGCGCTGAAGTCGGACGAGCCCTCCTCGGCCCAGGTCACGACGGCGGTGTCGTCCATGCCGTCCAGATCGACGACGATGGGGCCCTCGCAGGGCTGGCAGGCGGTCAGGAAGGCGAGCAGGGTGGGCGCGAGCAGTCGGGTGGTCATGTCTCCTCCGGTGTGGCAGCGTAGCCGCTCCATTGTCAAGGCGCTCCGCTGCACTGTTCGTGGTTGTTTGCGCCCCAGCAGGTCAGCGCTCCGTCGGTGCCGAGCGCGCAGGTGAAGTCGCTTCCCGAGGCCACCGCAGCCCAGCCGTCACCCGGAAGCGTCTGACCGGTCACGGGCTCGGCGTCGCCCCAGCAGGACACCTCGCCGGTCTCCTTCACCGCGCAGGCGTGCTCCCGACCCACCCCCAGGCTGGCATAGGCGCCGTCCGGCGGCTGGTCTGCATCGCCAGCGTACTGCCAGCAGGCCACGGTCGCGTCTTCGGCGCGCGCGCAGGCCCAGTCATTTCCGACATCCACCTCTGCCCAGGGGCCGTCGGCCTCGGGTGTGTTTCGCGGCTCCCCCCAGCACGTGATCTCAGACGCTGCGTCGATCGCACACGCTCCGTACAGACCCGCAGACACCGAGTGCCATGCGCCATCGGTGGGGTAGGCCGCCTGGTGATTCGAGCCCCAGCACTGCACGCTGTCGTCGTCCAATACTCCGCAGGTCGCCCAACCCCCGGCGTCGATCTGCTGGAACGTCGCGTCCGGCACGTCGAGCTGCCCGCTGCCGTCTCGACCCCAGCAGGTCACGGCGCCGGTATCGTCCAAGGCGCAGCCGTGCTCGCAGCCCACCGTCATGTCGGCCCACGGGCCGTCCGGTGGATCGGTCTCGCCGTAGGCGTCCCGTCCCCAGCAGGTGATCTCGCCGGTGTCGTCCAAGGCGCAGCCGAAGTCGCAGCCCAGGGAGACGGCGGTGAAGGTGGGGCCGGGCGGCGTGGTGGTGGTCGTGCTGGTCGTCGATGATGTCGCTCCCGTCGTCGATGATGTCGCTCCCGTCGTCGATGAGGTCGTCGGCGACGTGGTGGCCCCGCCGGTCGGGTTGCCGCCGGTCGCCGGAGTGCTGTCGTCGTCTTCGGACGCTTCGGGGGCGCAGGCGAGGAGCAGGGTGAGGAGTGTTCGGGTCAATATCCACCTCCGTTGAATTGGTAGATGGCGCCGGTGGTCCCCAGGTTGCCGGTCTTCCCCTCGTACGGTGACCCGATCAAGAGATCACCGAAGCCGTCGGCGTTGTTGTCGCCGATGATGGCGACGGACTCCCCAGGTGAGTAACTGAGGCTCTTACTCACCGATGTGCTGTCGAACACTACGTCGGCGTTGGCCAGGGTGTCGGCCCCTGAGATGGGACCATAGATCAGATAGGCGCCGCCATGGCCGTACTTGGACCCCCAATAGTTGGTGGTATTTGCGCCAACCAGAATGTCATCTCGACCGTCACCGTTGACGTCGCCTTGGGTGGAGATCGCGGTCGCGGTCGTTGCATAGCTGATCGCGCCCATATACCAACCGATCGCCTCGGATAGCGCGACCTGTCCTGTGATCGGTCCTTGAATCACATGGAGCGCGCCGGGGAAAATGAGCGCACCAGACGGGTCTCGGTAGTTGGGTTCGCCGACGACGACATCAGCGTAGCCGTCTCCGTTCGTATCCCCGGCGCTCGCGAGTCCTCCCCCCGCCCGTCCAGCGTTCTCCCCGAATATCATCGCGTCGGCCTCTGTACGCGCCGCAGTGACAGGGCCCAGGAACACATGAACCGCCCCGTTGGAGCTGACGCCGTCGATCTCCTGTGAGGGGGCCCCTATGGCGACATCCGCCAGACCATCACCGTTGATATCCCCGCCACCCGAGAGGGTCTTGCCAAAGTAGGAATTCTCGGTGTCTGTACCGTTGAGGGAGAGGGCCACCTCGGTGACAGCAGCGCTCGTCGTCGCTGGGCCGAGCACCAGATAGCCTGAGCCGGTCTCTCCTCCATCAAGGACGTCCCCTCCGGCCAAGAGGACGTCATCCAGATTGTCTCCGTTGATGTCACCTACGCGCGAGACGTTGTAACCGAACTGCCCCAAGTCGGTTTCGCTGTGAATAATGGTCTCTGCAATGTCTGGGAGCAGGGCGGAACCTGAGGAAACCGGCCCATTTATGATGTACACACCCCCGTACCATTTTCCTCCTGTCGGCATCCCGAGGGAGCCGATTGCGAGATCAGCATACCCGTCTCCGTCGAGGTCACCTACGCCGTCGAGGGCGATTCCGGCGCCCTCTCCCTCCGCGGTTCCCCAGAGTTCGGCATGAGCGGATGACAGGGAGAGGGTTCCTACCTGGGGACCCAGGGCCAGGTAGACAACCCCCGTGGACTGTCCCTCGGCGAGCGCGGTGAGGTCGCCCGACTGGCTTCCGAGCAACACATCGTCTGTACCATCACCGTTCACGTCGCCTGCACCTGCCACCTCCAGTCCGATATAGGTGTTGTCGTCGTACCCCTCATAGTACGCATCAGCGGTGGTGATATCCACTGTCCCACTGAGCAGGCACGCGCCAGCCAACTCCCCGTCGCAGTCGTTGTCGATGTCATCGCCGCAGGCTTCAGCCATGTCCGGGTGGATCAGCGCGTCTGTGTCATCACAGTCGAGGGGGTCGCCCTCAGACCCGTCGGTACGATCCCAGCCGTCGGCGTCGGCGTCGAAGTCGCTGCCGCCGTCGCAGTCTGAGTCGATCGAGTCATACCAGATCTCTGCCACTCCGGGGCTGAACGTATCGTCCGTATCGTCACAATCCCCACCCACCGTGACATACCCGGCGACGTCGTCGCAGGCCTCGACCGACACTTTGTCGTCGCCCCAGCCGTCGCCGTCCTCGTCGCGGTACCATGTGGTCTTCTCGGCGGCGTCGGGATCGGCGTCGTCGGACTTGCCGTCGCAGTCCTCGTCGGCGTTGACGTCGTCGCAGACTTCGACCCCTTCGGGGTTGGCCTGGGGGTTGGTGTCGTTGCAGTCTTCGTTGTTGGCGACGTAGCCGGAGGGCTCCTCGCACTCCAGCCGGATCACATACGGACTGCCCCAGCCATCACCGTCGGCGTCCTCCCACCAGTAGAGGTCGTCGGTGACCCCGTTGCAGTCTCCATCCAAGCCATCGCAGTAGTCTCGGGCGCCGGGGTGGATGTAGTCTGCAGAGTCATCGCAGTCCGAGGCGTCGGCGATGTAGCCTGAGGGGGCGTCGCAGGACTGGGCCTGATTATCGATGTCTCCGTACCCGTCGTCATCCGTGTCGGCGTACCAGGTGGTCGTGTTGATGGCGGACTTCTCGTCGGTCTCTCCGTCGCAGTCGTCGTCCTCTCCGTTGCAGAGCTCATCGGCGCCGGGGAACACGCTGCTGTTCGAGTCATCACAGTCCTCGGCGTTATCGACCATGCTTTGGGAGGGATCGCAGGCGGTGATGGTGAGCGCGCTGCCGTAGCTGTCGCCGTCCGCGTCGATCCACCAGGTCACGACGCCGACGGTCGGATCGTCGTCGTCGCAGTCCCAGGGGCGGGCGATACCGTCGCCGTCGAGGTCCAACCGACCGCTGAGTTCGGCCTCGGAGATGAATGCGCAGGCGATCATGAGGGGAAGCAACACGGGGACTCCGCTCCAGAGTGGGGCCGTCTTCACGCGGGTAACCTGCGCGGGCGCGTTCGCATTTGGGGGGCACTCCCTGATTCGCTGATCATGCAGCTTT
>CAYXGP010000268.1:0-9955 GCA_964464515.1 uncultured Enterobacterales bacterium | reverse complement strand
GTCGCCTGAAGTCGCTTCACCTCGGAGGCGGGCAGACGCGGGGCGCCCCGCGCGAGCTGAAAGTCGGCGACGCGCTCGAAGGGCAGCCACCACCGGGCCCCGGTGTCCTCGAAGCCGCAGATATCCACGGCGAACATGCCATCTCGCCAGCGGAGCGGGCCCAGCCGGATCGGCGTCCGTCGGGGGTCGAGCAGGCGTCCGGCGCTGCCAGGGACGAGGTGGTGGAGCTGCCCCCGCTCGAAAGCGCTGTCGGGCAGCGAGTCGGGATCGCGCTGGTACACCGTCACCGCGGCCCCCTGGAATCGACCTGTCATTGTCGTTGGCCGGTCACGCCTTACGATCAGATATCCCCCAGCCGGTGCCCCGATGACCCAGACCCGCCGAGCCCAGTCGATCTCCAGTCGTCAGCAGCGTTCTCAGGGCGGGGGGCAGAGGCAGCCTCGTCGAGGGTCCCAGGATCGTGTGGGAAACGCCGCGGTCGCGGCCTCGGTCACCGAGCAGTCCGCCAGCGCGCAGGACGAGCAGAGCCAGTCGTCCACGGGGACCCAGTCCACCCAACCCCAGGCGGGCACCGCCAGCCCCAAGACGTCCGGCGGCGGTCAGACCCGACAGGTCGTCGACTCCAACGCGCTGATCCGCGGCCCGGGGCCCGACTTCGCCTCCACCGGCGAGCGTATCCCCGTGGGCACGATGGTGGAGATCCTGGAGCAGGCCACGGGCTCGAACAGCAAGACCTACGCGCGGGTGAAGGGCGAGGACGGCACAGAGCTGGGCTGGACCGCCACAGACAACCTGGGCAGCAGCAAGGAGCTCGATCCGACCATGGCCGCCGACGCCCCCATCGATCTGAACGGCCTGGCGGGTCTCGATCGCAACATGGCGGTGCTCCACAACACCCGCGGCAAGTACCTGGCGTCGGAGGCCTCGACGATGCGCGTCAAGGAGATGGACGCCGCCGCGGTGCTCCAGGTGGAGTCCGGCGGCCAGGGCTTCTCCGCCGACGACCGCATGATCATCCGCTTCGAGAACCACATCTTCTGGAAGGAATGGGGAAAGAGCAACGCCGCGACGTTCCAGCAGCACTTCAAGACCCGCTCCGGAAACACCTCCTGGAAGGGCCACAAATGGCGGCGCTCCGCCTCTGACTCATGGCAGGACTTCCACGGAAACCAGGGCTCGGAGTGGGAGGTCTTCGAGTTCGCCAGCGGCCTCGACGCGGAGGCCGCCGCGCTGTCCATCTCGATGGGCGCCGCCCAGATCATGGGCTTCAACCACGCCACCTGCGGCTACAAGTCCGCCCGAGAGATGTTCGAGGCGATGAACGGCGGCATCAAGCCGCAGCTCGAGGGCATGTTCCAGTTCATCCAGAAGAACCCCACCGCGCTCTCGGGGCTCCGCTCGGGTGACTACGTCAAGTTCGCAGGCGCGTACAACGGCTCCGGACAGGCCAACGCCTACGGTGCGAAGATCCGGTCAGCCGCGCAGAGCTACGATCGGGTGGTCGGCAAGAAATAGTGTTTGAGCCGACTGTTACGCCGTAACAAGAGAGCCGTATCACACCGTAACTGAAGCAGAGAGCGCCGCCCGACGCTCCGCCTCGGCCTTCACCGCCGCCGCGAACGCCGGCAGCCCCCGCTCCCGCAGCGAGCACACCAGGCTCCCCGGCACCGAGACGCCGAACAGGATCTCCAGCGAGAGCGTCGCCCGCGTGCCGATCTCGGTGACCTCCACCCGCCAGGCCCCCGCGCAGGTCTTCAGCGGCCCCTCGACCAGCGACCAGCGCACCGCGTCGTCGCGATCGCGGATCACCCGCAGCGTGACGATCAGCGTCCGGATGAGGTCGAGCGAGACCCGCACCTCCCACGTGCCCTGCCCGCTCTCGAGCACCTCGCAGGCCGTAACACCCGGAACGAAGGACCCCAGCGCGTCGAAGTCGAGGAGAGTCTCCAGGACCTGCGCGCGACCCGCGGCGATCTCCGCTTCGCAGGTCAATAGCGCCACTTCAACCTCGACGTTGCATACGGACCCCGTAGCGAGCGGCCGGAGTTGGGGGCGAAGGTGGATTCTGGCGAAATTCGACCGAGGAGGCTGTGGTGCATCTACGGTGACGAGGGAGAAAGAGCAAGAACCCGCATGCGGCCCTGAATCCGGACGCGCAGAAGGGGGACGGATGCAACATCGAGGTCAGCGCCGCCGTCGTCGCCGTCGTCGCCGACGCCGCGCCTCGGGCTGCGCCGGGGTGTCCGGCAGCGAGACACCTAGCCAGTCGCCCCACCGCTCACCGATGGCGGAGCGGAGAGCCGAGTGGCGTCGCAGCCGGGGATCATCGTTCAGCACCCGCCGCGCGGCGTCGCGGGCCGCGAGGAGCAGCGGACGATCCTGGAGGAGATCCGCCCACCGGAAGTCCGGCGCGGAGAAGGCGGCCAACGCCTCCGGGCAGCGCTCCAGCTCGAGCTCGGCCAGCCGGAACCCGTCGGGCTCACCGATCACCTGCTCGACCATCTGCTCTGCCTCCGCCGACGGCTCCTCAGAGAGGATGAGCGCGCAGGTGCCCCCGCTCCGGCCCCCGCCGGTTCCCATGTGGCTGCGCAGCCGATGAAGGCGCAGCGGCGAGAAGAGATCGGCGTACTCGATCACCATCGCGCCCGCGTTGCGCACCTTTGGGGCGTCTTCGATGTGGGTCGTGCAAAGCAGCACGTCGATCCGCCGACGCTCCAGATCGCGGAACCGCTGCAGCCGCTCGTCGCGCGACATCGAGGAGTGGTAGATCGCCACGTTCGCGCCCGGGAACGTCTCGGCTCCCAGCGCCTCTGCGATGCGGCGAGCCTCCGCAGGTCCCAGCAGATCCGCGCCCTCGCGCACCGGGAAGACCACGTAGGCCTGCCCCCCGGCTTCGACATACCGCTGGGCCCCCCGATACGCCTCCAGCCGATCGGTGAAGCGCTCGCAGACCACCGGGTTCGGTCGCGGCGCCAGGATGGACATCGCGAATTCGCCGTAGGCCGAGAGCACCACCGAGGCCGGCAGCGGCGCCTGTGACAGCACCAGCAGATCGGGGGTCGCGCCCGGGCGCGCGCGCAGCGTGGCTGGATCGATCAGCCGCGGCTCGGCCGCGAGACCCGGGACCTCGCACACCACGAGACCAAGGCGCTTCCAGGACACCCGCGCGTCGAGCAGCACGGGGGTGCCGAACACCACATGCGCCTCTCCCCGCCCGATGGCGTCCGACTGAGCGTGGTTCGGCGCGCCGCCGCAGAGCAGCGGGACGATCCCCACCGCGCGCAGCAGCTTGTGCGCGAACAGGTAGCGCCGCTCCGCAGCGGTGGCGTCAGGGAAGATCATCGCCACCTGGCGACCGCCCTCGGCGACCACTGCGCCGCTCATGAGCGCCAGCAAGCCCTTGCCCGCGCCCGCGTCGCCCTGGATGAGCCGCAGCATCGGCCGCGGGCGCGCCAGCTCGCGCCGGATGTCGCTGAAGACCACCTCGGCGTCGTCGTCAAGCGTGAGCTCTCGCTCGGCCGCGAGCCGTCCCACCGCCCGATGCCCGAGCTTGTGGGGGATCCCGCGCTGGTTGGTGCCCTCGCCCCGCGCCAGCCCCAGATGGAGGAGGAACAGCTCGTCGAACGCAAGGCGCCGACGCCCCCGCCCGCTGGCGTTGGCCGGGAAGTGCGCGTCGCGCAGCGCAGGGCCCAGACCCAGCAGGCGTTGGCTCTCCAGGATCGCCGATGGGAGGTGATCCTCCAGATCCGACGACGTCCGCAGCGCTGTGGCTACGGCGTCGCGGGCGTCGGGCTCGGGGACATCGGGGAGACCGTACTCGGGCAAGAGGCCGCTGCCGCGCCCGTCCATGCCCACGGCTTCGGCGTCTTCGAGCACCAGCCCGCCGTCATCACCGGCCCGGATGGCGCCGATGAGGGCGATCTCCTGGCCCGGCTTCCATGCCTCCCAGCCGCGCGGCGCGCGCCCGGTCCAGCGGCAGCGGAGGGCCTGCTCTCCGGAGGGACCGGTGAGGAGGCTGCACAGGACGCGGCCGTCCGGCCGCAGACGGGTGTGTCGTTGACGCACCCGACCGCGCACCATCAGCCGGTCTCCCAGTGAGGCCTGCTCGATGGTGGTCGAGGCTGCGCGGACGTGGCGGACCGGGGCCATCGAGAGCGTATCGGCGATCGTGACCACGCCCTGCTCCACCAGCGCCTCCGCCGAGGGGATCTCCGCCAGGGTGACCAGCGGCCGACCGGAGCCCTCGGGGTGACCCAGCGGTAGCCGCCGCGGCGGGAGCGGGGGCGCCGGCTCGGGGGACGGCTCGGGCGCCGAAGCCGCCTCGCTCTGCCGCCGCCGTCGTCGTCGACCTCGACCGCGCCGCTTCCTCTCTCCATCCTCGGATGGGCCCGGCTCAGCGGCGGCCGCCTGGGGGGAGGCGTCGGCTGAGCCGTCGGAAGTGGCGGCCTGGGCTCTGGGGGCCTGGTCTTTCGAGTCCTGCGCCTTCGAGTCCTGCGCCTTGGAAGCCTGCGCTGCCGGAGCGGCAGAAGCACCCGACCCCGCGGAGTCGGTCCTGGAATCCACCGAAGCGCTCGCCGCCGGACTCCCGGCTGCCGCCGGAGCCTGGCCTCTGGGAGATCGGGTCCCGGAGGACCGCGCCTTGGGAGACCGCGCCTTGGGAGACTGGCCTGCCGAAAGCTGGGCTTCCGGAGACCGGGCTGCCGGCGCCGCTGAAGTCTCGGCGACAGGAGCCTCCGCGCCGCCCGTCACGGGAGAGCCCTCCGTCGGGGTCGCTGCTGGGGCGGGCTCAGGAAGCGGCTCCGGCTCGGGGATGGACTGGACCTTCCCGAGCAGGGCCTGAATCTCATCGATCCGGGCGGTGCGATCCTGCACCGACAGCGCGTCGAGCTCTTCGAGCAGGGCGTGCGCGGCGGTGACCGAGTCCAGCCACGGCGCCGCCGTCACCTCGGGCTCGAGGACGCGCGCCGTCAGGCGTCGACATGTCACTCCCAGCACGGGGAGCATGTGTAGGCGTTCCGGCCCGCGACGCGCCCACAAGAGCGTCCGCTGCACGGCCAGGATCCGCCCTCGAATGGCCTCTGGAGGCTGTGGAGACACGGTGATGCCCTCAGATGTACTGGACATCATTGATCGCAAAGTGCCGGAGCCCTCGGGGCGTGCGGACCTCTGCCTCATCGCCGATGTGCTTGCCGATCAGCGCCCGACCGATGGGGCTGGAGACGGAGATGCGTCCCTCCTTGATGTCGGAGTAGTCGACGCCGACGATGCGGTAGGTGTAGGTCTCCTCGGTGTCGAGGTCCTCCACCTCCACCGTCGCGCCGAAGATCACCCGCTCGCTGGGGGGGAATTTCGTCACGTCGATGATGTCGGCCGCGGAGAGCTTGCCCTCCAGCTCCATGATGCGCCCCTCACAGAGCGCCTGGCGGTGCTTGGCGTCCTCGAACTCGGAGTTCTCGGAGATGTCGCCGTGGGCACGAGCCTCCTCGATGTCGCGCACGATCTGGTGGCGAAGAGTGCCCTTCTGATAGAGGAGCTCAGCTTTGAGCTTGACGTGACCATCCGGGGTCATGGGGACGCGTTTCATGGAATCCTCGCGCTGTGGAGGCGCCTGGCGCAGCCGCGACGGGTCGGTGCGGGGACAGCGTCACAGGCTCCTCCTCATACGGACTTGATAGTGGTGCGGGCAGATGGAATCGAGCGCACCCCGGTCGGCAAGACGAGATCATCATGCCTCCAGTGGGGGGACTTCCTAGCCCGAGAACGCCAGAGACCTGGCGTCATCTACCCATTTACCCGGGTAGCCGGAATCCCGCCCGCCGCAAGTCCGCCGGGGTCAATATTGAACGGCATCGCCGCGGCGATCGACCTCCACCGTGGTGTCGAACGACAGCGTTCGGTACATCTCCGAGCCGGGGTAGAACACGTCCACCTCCCACCAGCAGGCCACGACGCGGAGCTCACCCTCCTCCTGAAAGGTGCAGTCGTTGGGATAGATGTACTCGGACAGACCTCTCTTTTCGAGAAGATGACCGAGGCGGCTCATCCCCTTCTGGCGGTTCTCGGTGGCGTACCACTCCAGAGCGGAGGTGCGCGCCACCTCGTTCATGACCTGTTTGTCCCAGTAGTAGGGCCCGAAGAGCCAGGCGAAGATGCCCACTGCTCCGAGCACGAGGATGAGGAGGACTGTGACGATATTGATGCGAGCGCGACGCATGTCCTTCGCGGGGGTAGAGGCGGGGGGTTGGGAGCCAGAGTCAGTCTAACGCACGTCTGCGCTCAGGGTGATCACAAGACCGCTCGATTCTCGGCCGCCGAGGGGCCAGAGCGTCGGCCCCACGGCGCCGACCAGCGAGGAGAGCGGGGTCGGACCCCAGCGCACGCCGTCACCCGGCGATCCCGGGCGATCGGCCAGGAGGAATGCGTGATCGCGGGGGATCCGGGTCGGGGGTAGCGACATCGCCGGGGGAGCCGCGCCGACCCGATGGCCGTCGATCACCACGCTTCCGGATGCCACCTCCACCGTCTGTCCGGCGACGGCCGCCATGCGGCGCACGAGCAGGCCGCCTTCATCGGGGTTGTTCCAGACGACGAGCGCGCCGGGCTCCGGGCGCGTCGGGGTGTGCCAACGCCAGACGATGTCGCCCGGGTGCAGCGTGGGCGTCATGGTGTCGTCGGTGATTCGGAGTGGGGAGCCGATGAACAGGCGGATCGCGAGGGTGGCGAGGATGGGGAGGAGGGGGAGCCAGCCGCGCGGTTGCATTCAGGTTCAGTGGAGGGGGTCTGGGGCGGCGCTGTGGGAGTGTCGAGAGCGCCCACTCTACTCGTCTCCGACCCTCAACACCGCCAGGAACGCCTCCTGCGGAATCTCAACGTTCCCTACCGCTTTCATCCGCTTCTTGCCCTTCTTCTGCTTCTCGAGCAGCTTCCGCTTGCGGCTGATGTCACCGCCGTAGCACTTCGCCGTGACGTCTTTTCGCACCGCCTTCACGTTGGTCCGCGCGATGATCTTCCCGCCGATCGCGGCCTGGATCGCGACCGCCCACATCTGCCTCGGGATGAACTCCTTGAGTCTACGCGTGAGCCCCTGCCCCGTGCGGAACGCCCGCGTGCGGTGCACGATCGTCGACAGGGCGTCGACGCGCGTCCCGTTGACCAGCACGTCGAGTCGAATCAGGTCATCGGGGTCCCAGCGCGCGATCTCATAGTCCATCGACGCGTAGCCGCGCGAGCAGCTCTTGAGCTTGTCGAAGAAGTCGTACACCACCTCGGCGAATGGGATCTCGTACGTGAGCATGGCCCGGCCAGGGCTGGGATACTCGAAGCCCACCTGCGTGCCGCGTCGGTCCTGACACAGCTTCAGCACCCCGCCCAGGTAGGCTTCTGGCACGTGGATGGTCACACGTGAGATGGGCTCAGCGATGCTCGCGATCTCCTGGACGTCGGGCAGCTGGCTCGGCGAGTGGATCTCGAAGGCCTTTCCCTTCTTCGTCTCGACGCGATAGATGACCGACGGAGACGTGTTGACCAGGTCGATACCGTACTCGCGCTCCAGGCGCTCCTGCACGATCTCCATGTGCAGCAGTCCGAGGTAACCGCAGCGGAAACCGAACCCCAGCGCGTCTGACGACTCGGGCTCGTAGGAGAACGCAGCGTCGTTGAGCCGCAGCTTCTCCAGCGCCCCGCGCAGGGCTTCGTGCTGGCTGCTCTCGACGGGGTAGATGCCAGAGAACACCATCGGCTTGACGTCGCGGAAGCCGGGCAGCGGCTCCTGGGCCGGGCCGACATAGTGCGTGACAGTGTCGCCGACGCGTGCGTCTTCGAGGCGCTTGATCGACGCGATGAGGAAGCCCACCTCACCCGCCGACAGGCTGTCGCGATCGACCTGATCGGGGGCGAACACCCCCACCCGCGTGGCGTCGTACCGGGCGCCGGACGCCATCAGGGTGATCTTCTCGCCCGGCCGCAGCTTTCCGTCGACGACCCGCAGCAGCACCACCACCCCTACGTAGCTGTCGAACCACGAGTCGACGATCAGCGCCCGCAGCGGCGCGTCGGGGTCGCCCTCGGGCGGCGGCACGTGCTCGATGATGGCGGCCAGAACATCGCCCACGCCCTCTCCGGTCTTCGCCGAGCACATCACGGCGTGGTCGATATCCAGGCCGATCCCCTCCTCCAGCTCTCTGAGCACGCGGTCGGGATCGGCCCCGGGCAGATCGATCTTGTTGATCACCGGGATGATCTCCAGATCCTGCTCGATCGCCAGGTAGACGTTGGACAGCGTCTGGGCCTCCACGCCCTGCGCGGCGTCCACCACCAGGATCGCCCCCTCGCAGGCCGACAGCGAGCGGGAGACCTCGTAGGTGAAGTCCACGTGCCCGGGGGTGTCGATCAGGTTCAGCACACACTCCGTGCCGTCCTCCGCGGTGTACGGCAGGGCGACCGTCTGCGCCTTGATCGTGATGCCGCGCTCCTGCTCCAGCTCCATGCGATCGAGGTACTGCGCCTTCCGGTCGCGCTGGCCCAGCAGGCCCGTCAGCTCGAGCATGCGGTCTGCCAGAGTGGACTTGCCGTGATCGATGTGGGCGATGATGGCGAAGTTGCGGATGCGCGGGATGGGCACGTCGGCTCCTGAGCGCCCCGGGGAGCGGGCGGGGCCATGGTCTACCCGGTTGCGCCGCGTGGGGGAAGCGTGCCTTACTGCGGGGCACCCAGATCCTGAGGAGGAATCTCCATGAATGACCGAACACGGCCCGCTCTCCTGCTCCTCACCGCCCTCCTGCCCGTGGGCTGCGGCTACAGCGGCCCCCCGTGCGAAGACGTCGCCCACAGCGACATGCAGGTCGACACCTCTTCCGGCGCGCCCGTCTTCTCGTGGAGCGGCGACAACGCCAACGACCTCGCGGTCTATGCCGGCGCGGTCTCGGAGAACTACGAAGCCGTCTGGGAGGTCTCCTGCGAGTGTGAGGGCAACATCGAGAACCCCGACGGCAACGTGGGGTGCAAGGACAAGGGCGACTGGGATTAGGCCGCTCCAGGAAAAGAGATATCCAATGATCGGCGTGGAGGCGCGAGCCCATTGGCTCGCCTCGCTCGCAGTCGTATCTGGATACTTCCAGAGCGTGGCGAGCCGAGGGGCGACGCGCATCCGCGCCGAGGGTGGATAGGGGTTTTTCTGGAGCGGCCTTACCGCGCCTGCCTGCCCTCGCCGGTCTCCTACGGAGTGACCCCCGACATCTCCACGCTCGCCACGGACGCCTCGCTTTACAAGCTCGATCCCGACGATCTGGTCTCGGGCGAGGAGTACACCGTGGCCGTCTGGACCTACTGCGACGGCGAGCCCGGCGAGACCGTCGAGGCGAACGCGACCTTCACCGCGCCCTGACGGACCAGACCGCGCCTTGACAGACCGGCAGGGCGCGAGATAACAGGCGCGGCACGCGAATCCGAGCCCGATCCCATCCAGGCAGGTCTTTGCTGACCGGGGCCGGCTTCACCGAAGGACCATCGAACCACTGGAGCCCGCCGTGGCTGACGAGAAGAAGCGCATCCCCACCGCCAAGAAGCGGCATCTCCAGAGCGAGAAGCGCCGCCTTCGCAACCGCTGGCACCGCAGCCGGATGCGCACCGAGATCAAGAAGCTCCGCACGCTGATCGACGGCGGCGACGCCGCTGGCGCCAAGGCCCAGCTCCCCGCCACCGTCAGCATGATCCAGCACGTCTCGAGCAAGGGTGTGATCCACCGCAACCAGGCAGCCCGCCGGGTCAGCCGCCTGACCCGCGCCGTCAACGGCCTCGCGGGCTAGTCCGCACTGCCTGGCCGGGCTGCTCCGCACTGCCTGGCCGGGCTGCTCAGAGTGCTGGTCGGGCTGCTCAGAGTGCTGGTCGGGCTGCTCAGAGTGACTGGCGAGCCCGTCAGGGCGCCAGCCACCCCCGGATGTCCCGCGCGAGGCGGGGC
>CAYXGP010000267.1:0-10005 GCA_964464515.1 uncultured Enterobacterales bacterium | reverse complement strand
GTGCTGTCCTGTGTGATCGACGGCGACACGATCTACACCGGCAGCTGAGATCCAGACGTGGACGAGACCCTGCGCCTGCTCGGCGTGGACGCTCCCGAGATCGCCCACTCTCCCGATCCGGCCGACTGCTACGGCGACGAGGCCCACGCCTTCGTGCACGAGATGGCCGCCGGCCGCACCGCCACCCTCCAGTTCGACGTGGAGTGCATCGACATCTACGACCGCACCCTGGCCTGGATCGTCCTGGACGTCGACGCCGACGATGAGCTGCTCGATGTGATCGACGACACCTCCGTCGAGGACGTCTCCGAGAACGAGGCCGTGCTGTCGATGGACTCCGACGGCTCCGCGCAGGTGCTGCTCAACGCGCTGATCGTCCGGGCGGGGTACGCGCCGGTCTACGACGAGCCCATCGCCAACAACATCCGCTACGAGACGCGCCTGTACGACGCTGAGGCTGCAGCAGAGGAGGCCGGCCTGGGGCTCTGGGAGGCCTGTTCGGATTGACAGGCCGGTCGGGTTTGTCAGGTTTGTCAGGCTTGTCAGGCTTGTCAGGCTTGTCAGGCTTGTCGGGTTTGTCAGGCTTGTCGGGCTCGTTGAGGCCGGCGACCTGATCGGGCGGTGGGCCGGAGCGGCGCGGGTGATGCCGCTCGCCGTCTGGGGGCTGGCCTGCGGTGATCCCGCCGCGGAGCGCCAGCGATACGCTGCGTTGCTGCGCGATCGCCGCCCCCCCGAGGAGGTGATCGCGGACTGCAACGCGCTCCGCGACGACACCCTCGCGGGGGATTGCGGGATGGCCGCCGTGATGCGCGCGCGCCGCGGCCGGGGAGCGGCGTCTGGGGAGCTGTGCGAGGAGGTGCGGGAGGGGATCTGGAACCACGAGTGCTGGTTCCTGGCGGCGGAGACTGCGGCCCGTCGAGGCGATCCGAAGACCGCCGGGGCCTACTGCGGCAGGACGGGTCCGTTCATGGACGACTGCGCGCAGCACCTGTGGCAGGGGGACGTGCGGGAGCTCATCCACCCGCACGGGCCGGCCGGCTTCGCGAAGACGCTGCCCCGCGCGGCTGCGATCCACGCGCGCTGGGCCGCGACCCTTGGAGACACCGACGCGCTGCGTCAGAGGTTCTGGGCGCGCTACTTCGCCAACGGCTTCGAGGGCGCCCGGGGTGTGGACCTGTCCTACTGCGACGCCCTGGAGGAGCCGGAGAGCCGGGAGCGGTGCGTGGCGGCGGGCGAGGAGGTGTTCGGACGAGAGCTCCGCCCAGCGCTCGACGTGCGGGGTCGTGCGCTCTGTGGGGACCCCGCGCCCACCGTCGCCGATCTGGGGCCGCCGAACCGCCCCGACCCGCGGCTGGACGCGGTGATCGATCGCGTGCGCGCGCGCTACTGCAGGTGACCGCCGATCATCAGCCCCGCCTGCACCATCCACCACTCCTCGAAGGCTGCCTCATCGATGCCGCTCCGCGCCGTGGCCCAGTGCGCGCGGATCAGGCCGTCGATGAACAGCGGCGCGCGGGCCTTCTCCTCCAGGCTGCCGCGCAGGCCCATCTCGAACGTCAGCGTGGGCAGGGCCAGGGGGCCGTCCCAGTAGTCGGTCAGATCCAGGCGCCCGAACCCCACGCTCGCGATGCCTGTGACCGGCGCTGCGGGGTCGTGGCGGAGGCCCGCCAGAATCCCGCTGTGCCAGTACGAGAACGGCGCGATGGTCACTGAGCCGTCATCAGCGGTCTCGCTGGCGCTCTGGAGCGGCGCGACGGTGCGGCTGCCCCACAGGCTCAGGCCCAGCCGCGGCCCGCCCGCGCTGCGGGGGACCGTGAAGGCGTCGTACCGCACGATCGCCGTGCCGTGTATCCCGGGCTCCGGCCAGGGACCGAGCAGCGCTCCGGCGAGGTAGCCGGCGCTGAAGTCCCCCCCGAATTTCGGACGCTCGTCGTTTGCGAGGGCCAGCCCGGGGAGGAGCAGTCCGGCGGTCAGCAGAGAGGCGATCATGTGGGCTCCAGCGAGATCGTCCATGCGTCCAGGCCCAGCTCGCTCAGGCGGTTGGCCAGCGCCGAGGCGCTGTGGGCGTCCGCCGCGAGGGCTATCACCGAGCCGTCTCCGCCCGCCCCCGAGAACTTCGCCCCCAGCGCGCCGTCGGCGCAGAGGAGTCGGCAGACCTTCGACAGGCGCGGCGCGGCGAGCTCGGGGATGGTGGGGGCCAGGAGGCGGTCGTACAGGTGCTGCGCGGTGCTCATCGCCACACCCAGCGACGCGAGATCGCCCTGCTCGATGGCCTGCGCGCCCTGCTCGGCGAGAGACGCAAATTCGGTGAGGGCTGCGCGCGTCGCGCGGACCGCCTCGAGGGGGCGCGCATCGCTGCCTGCGTGACACTCCTGGAGCGCCGCCAGGATCGCGCCGGTGTTCCGCGGCGCGTCGAAGGCGCCGAGCGCGAGGTGGAGGGGGCGGTGGAGCGTCACGCGGCGCTGACGCGGGCGCGCGGCGTCGCCCGGGGACGGTGGGGGCCACGCGAAGAACAGCGGCGTGCCCGCTGCGCAGGCGTAGGGGTCGAGCCGCCCGCAGGCCACCCCCAGCAGATCGTGCTCCACCTGGTACGCCAGCTCCGCCAGCTCGAAGGCGTCGAGGGTCTCGCCCGCCGCCTGCGCGAGCGCGTCCAGCGTCGCCAGACAGAAGGCCGCCGATGAGGAGAAGCCTCGCCCGCTCGGGAGATCGGAGCACACCCACAGCGTCACCGGGGGGAGCTCCAGGCCACGCGTATGCAGCGCGTGGGCCGCCGCCGGCACGAACCGAAGCGGTCCGCCGCGGCGATCCACCCGCCCCTGGGGCGCCCAGCGCTCCTCCAGGACCTCTTCGCCCATGCGGGTGACCACGCGCAGGTCGGCGGCGGCGGGCTCGCAGGTGATCTCCACCCCCTGCGACAACGGCACCGTGAGGCTCGCGCCGCCGGCCCAGTCGCAGTGCTCCCCCAGCAGAGCCGCCCGGCCGGTGTAGCGGACCAGGATCATGCGCGCGCGCCGGTGGTTTCTGCGCGTCGGTTGCCGTGCTTTCCGGGCATGGAGCCGTCCCGGGCGCTCACATGCGCCGCTGGCCGTCCGATAACCATGATGGTGGGGCCGGGCCGATCCCCACGGTTATCTACCATCGAGGTGTCCCATGCTCGTTCTCAGATCAGGCGCGCTGCTGCGAGCCGCGTTCGTCGTCGTGGGGCTGACAGCCTCAGGGGCCGTGGTCGCTCAGGGGGCGCCGACCCCCGCACAGGCGGTGACGTTCGCCAACGAGCGGCTGGGCAAGAACCCCAGCGCGTGGCTGCCCTGCCGCGACACCACGAAGCTCGAGCTGTCTGCGGACGGCGAGCTCACGGTCCGCACCAGCCGCCAGTCCTTCTGCGAGGACTCCGAGGTCCGGGTGCACCTCACCGCGCTCGATCCGTCCAGCGTCGTGGTCGAGCTGGCAGACACCGCCGTGATCCGCGCGGACTGTGTCGAGTCGGGCTGCGTCCGGGTGTCCGAGAAGCGCAAGCAGCTCGGCGCCGCCGGGTGGGAGGCCAGGCGGGCCGACTTCGAGCCCTCTCCGCCCCGGAGCGGACCCTACCTCCGCGACGCCCTCATCATCGAGCTGGCCAATACGCCGCGCTCTGCGCAGGAGGTCGGCGACGCGCTGCGGTTCATGATCCAGAGCTCCGCGTCGGTGCCGGAGTTCCAGGACCCCGGGAACCCCTTCCGGGTGGCGTCCAACTGAGAGCCCTCCAACCGAGAGGCCCGCTACTGCTGAGAGGACCGCCGAATCACTGATGTTCGAGCGTCACGGCGTCCACCCACATCGTCCCGGACAGCCCCGAGATGAGCCCCAACCGAGCCTGCGCCGTTCCGGGCGGAGAGACGGCCTGGACTTCCAGCAGCTCCCAGCCGTGCGTACCGAGTCGGGCGATGCTACGGATTGGCTTTCCGATGGGGAATCCCTGGGCGTCCATGAACTGCAGAGACATATACGCGCTGTCTTCGCGCTGCTGGAATTCGACCCGCAGGTTGTCCGTCCGCGCCTGAGCCCGCGCCCGGACTGCGATCCCTTCTTTCAGCGGGACGATCTGCAGGACTTCGGGGAACAGCCGCGTGCGGGTATCGGCGTAGAATCGAAGGCTCTGGTACCCATCTACCGCGACATCTGAGTCGATGACCACCTCGCCGATCGGTCGGTTGGTACCCAGCATGATGCCGTCCACCACCTGCCACGGACCGCCGACGGTCTTGCTGGCCTCGAATGACGCGTCGACCACCGGCAGCAGCGAGCCCCTCCCGTGGACCACCCGCGAGGGGCGGGCGCCGAACTCCTTTGACAGCGCGTTCCGGGAGGCCTCGTCGCGCTCCGGCGTCGAGGGCCAGGCCAGCTCCACCGTGCCGGTCTCCGGCTCGGTCTTGCGCTTGAGTTGGTAGACCACCTCCAGCCGAACCACCCGATTCTCGAAGACGCCCACGCGCATGGCCTGGATCTTCTTCGGCTTGAATTTGCGGAACCCGAACGTCTCCGCGTACGCGATGGCTTTCTCCAGCTCGGTGTTCCGCAGATCGTCGTATGTGCGGAGGATCGTCTTGCCCTGGCGGATTCGATGCAGCTCTGGGGCGGGCAGCGCCGAGATGTAGTTCACCGCAGGCCGGTATTCTGTAGAGACGAGCTGCTCGGAGATACCCGGGTGGGTCATCGCCAGCGCAAACAAGCTGTCGCGATCGAAGTCGCGCGCCGCAAGGAGCTGGTTGACACGCGCGGCGGGGTCGGCGTCGGACATCCGAGCGATCAGCGAGGCTTGATTCTGCGCGGCGGGGGTGAGGGTCGGGACCGAGCCGGCGTCGGCGTGGGGGGTGATCGCGAGCAGCAGCGGCAGCAGCAAGTGGAGCACGTGTCACCCATCTGGGGGGGAGAGGCTGTCTGTCGGTTGGACACCGGTGGACGCGGGGGTGTAACCCCCCTGCGGGGCGATCCACGTCGGCGCGATGACGCGTCGGCCGGCGGCGGACTCCACGCCGGTGAGGAGATCGAGCGCCATCGCGGCTCCCTCGGGAACGCGGGGGTGGCCCTCGAACGCCAGCCACCCGTCGCCGGTCCACAGCAGCCGCCCGCCGTCTGCTGGCACCTCTCGCAGCCGGGACAGCTCGGCGTCGGCGAGCAGCGCGGTGAGGCGCCGGTAGACCTCCCCCGCGGGCTTGTCGATCCGCGGGAGATCACCCTGGGGCCTGCGCACCTGCGCCCCGGGCCCCCGCGCGCCAGGCCCCTGCGGAGCGCCCTGCGTGGACATCAGCGAATTGGTGGAGAAGCCGGAGCGGGATGCGTGGCGGCTTGCCTGGGGGGGATCCGCCAGCGTGTGCCAGAAGATCCGCTGGGCGCCCCCGGCGAGGAAGGCGCCGTACACGCCCGCCACCATTCGCGCCTGCCACTCCGGCGAGTGGTGCCGCTCCCCGCTCGACGGCACGCTGGTCTCGGTGATCCACACCGGCTTGTCCGGGGCCAGCGCGCGGGCGTTTTCGAGGGCCGCGTCGGGCGCGTCGAGCGCGTCGTCCGAGAAGTACGCATGCAGACTCACCACGTCGAAGGCCTCGCGGGCGCCGGGCTCCGCGAGCACCGCTGCGAGGTACTCCCGGCCTGCTGCCTTGTCGCCGCGGAACAGACCGGCCGACAGGATGACCGCCGCGGGATCGGCGGCGCGGATGGCAGCGCTGGTGACCCGCAGGACCTGCGCGTACTGCGCGGGGGTCTGGAACGTCTCCGGGTCGATCCCGCGATCGCCGCCCTTCGGCGGGACGCTGTTGTGGAGATCCGGCTCGTTGTCGACCTCCCAGTGGCGGATCGGGCGCACGAGGCCCGGCATGTCTCCCTGTCCATCTCTGTCGTAGCGCTCCACCACGGCGGTGACGTAGGCGGCGTAGGCGTCGAGATCGGCCGGCACGTAGGCGTCGGTGTAGGCGGCCGTCTGGTTGCCGGGCCACGGGCCGAGCACCACCAGCGCGTCGAGCCCCGCCGCCTGCACCTCCGACACCCACGCGTCGGGCCGCGTCCAGTCGAAGCTCTCGCCCCTGCTGCTGCGCTTCAGCGCGTGGTGGCTCAGGTAGGGGTACACCGGGCTGTTCGCCCGCACGATGCGCGCCCCCAACGCAGCGGCGTCGCGGGCGTCGTCCCCCAGCATCTTCCGCTCCTGCGCCAGCGTGAACCGTCCCCGCCAGGCGATGGGGATCGACACGGCCTCGTTGATCCCGAACGCGTCGGCGACGCGGCCCCGGGGGCGGGAGGCTGGCGGGACCGGCGGGGCGGAGCGACCCGGGCACGAGGCCAGGCCGAGCAACGCGAGAACGGGCAGGAGAGCTGGCAAGCGCTACCTCGAGGCACCGCCGGACTGTATCCGGCGAGCGCCAACATGCGAGAATCGGGTGGGTTACCAACACCGCCTTGTGGGGGTGGCGATGACCGAGCAGGAGCTGCGTGCAGCGCTGGAGCGGCTTGCGGAGGGGGGAGAAGGACGTCTTCTGAACGCGGAGGGTTCGCTGGGTCGCCTGGCGCGGCGCTTGGCGGATCTGGAGGACGAGCGCCGCCGCACCGCCACCCAGATGCACGACGCTCAGGAGGTGCTGGTCAAGATGGCCTCCGGAGACTTCTCCGGTCGCTGCACCGACGGGGGCACCGAGCACCTGCGCGACGCCCTCGCGTATGTGGTCAATTGCACGGTCGATGAGGTCCGCTGCCTGCTGGAGGAGCGTGAGCTCGTGGCGCGTGATCGCGAGCAGTCGCTGCTGGAGCAGTCGCAGCTCGCCACCCGCCTGGCGCTGCTGCTGCGCGCGCACCCCGATCTCATCTTTCGGATCACCCGAGAGGGGTGGATCACGAGCTGGCACTCCCCGGAGGGGGCGCTGCCCCTGAGCGAGCGTCTGCACGTCGTGGGCCAGCATCTTGAGGAGGTGCTGCCGCGATCGGTGGCCGCGTCGCTGATGGCGGCGCTAGCGGACTCTCAGCACTCCGGGCTGGTTCACGTCGTCGAGTTCGAGATGGAGGGCGCCCAGGGGCCGGCGCGCTGGGAGGCCCGCGTGGTGGCCTCCGGCGATGACGGCCTGGTGATCACCCGCAACCTCCACGAGCGCATCCGCGCCCAGCAGGCAGAGGCAGCGCTCGAGATGACCGAGGCGAGCCTGCGCCAGTCGCGGCAGATCGAGGCCGTCGGTCGCCTCGCGGGGGGGCTGGCGGGAGACTTCAACGCGCTCTGCCAGTCCATCCTCTCCGGGGTCGAGTTCCTCACGCCCCGCGTGTCCAGCCAGGGACCGGTCAAGGCGGAGCTCCAGGAGATCGCGCGCTCCGCGCAGGCCGCCGCCGAGCTCACTGGCCAGCTCCTGTCGTTCGCGCGCCTGCACCCGATGGAGAAGGCCGTCGTAGGCCTCCCGGAGCTGATCGATGGTCTCGCCCCGCTGCTCGCGGGCACCCTGCCCGATCAGATCCGCCTGTGCGTCGAGCGGGAGCCGGTGACGGGCACCGTGCGGGTCGATCGGCCCCGCATCGAGCGCGCCCTGATGACGTTGGTGAACCACGCCCGTGATGCCATCTCGGGTGAGGGGATGATCACCCTTCGCACCGACCGCGTGGTGCTCGACCCCCAGGGCTCGCTGCGACCATCTTCGGTCGGTCAGTGGGTTCGTCTCACCGTCACCGACACCGGCCCGGGGACCAGCGCGGAGGAGCTCCGCCACTTCTTCGAGCCCTTCTTCAACGCCGGCAGCTGGCGGGATGGGGGGGACGCGTTGGGGCTGGCGGCGGCCCACGGCACCATCAAGCAGAGCGGCGGCGAGATCACGGTGGAGAGCGAGCTGGGCCGGGGGACCACCTTCACGGTGCTGCTCCCGTTCCACCCCGTCGATTCCTCGGCCGCTGCGGCCGCTCAGGTGACGTCCGCCCCGGAGCCCGCTCCGCATGTCCTCGTGGTCGATGACACAGATCACCTGGGCAAGGCCGTCAAGCGGTTCTTGAGCCGCCTGGGCTTTCGGGTGTCGACTGCGCGCAGCGGGGGGGACGCGCTCGCGCTCCTGCATGCGCAGTCCGCGCCGGTCGATCTGTTGATCACCGACGTCGTGATGCCGGGGATGGACGGCGGGGAGCTGGCGCGGGAGGTGCGCGCGACGTGGCCGAGGACGCGGGTGCTGTTCATGACCGGCTACACCGAGATCGATCCGCGGCCGCGGGATCCGGGCGGCACCGTGCTGCTGCGCAAGCCGTTCTCGTCCGACGCGCTGAAGCACGCCGTCCTCTCCACGCTGGGACAGCGATGAGCCCGGACATCGCTGAGCACCGACTCATTCAGCACCACGATCTCGATCCCGCCGGATGGACCTTGCTTGAGCGCATAGCCGGCTGCCAGATCTTCCTGGTGTCGCCGACCGTGCATGTGCTGGTCCCCGACTGGGAGGCCCACGACACGGTGGAGTCGGCGCGGGAGATCCAGCAGGTGGTCTGGCGGGATGCCGACGCGCGCGGACAACGACAGGCGCGCGTGGTGCTCCTCGGCCCCCGCAACCGCCAGGACGCGGGGGCGCGCAGGATCTGGGCCTGCGAGGCCGACGCGCAGCGGACCTACTGCACCGCGCTGCTCTGCGCGTCGCCGATGGCGCGGGCCATCGCGGGGTTCGCGATGGGGCTGCGCCGCCAGGGCCGGCCGATGAGGATGTTCGGTCGCTGGCGCGCCGCGCTGAGCTGGTGCGAGGTGCTCGGGCGTGATCTCGGCGGGCCGATCTCCCGGCTGGCCGACGGCGTTCCCCTACCAGAGCGGCCAGCGGGGCCGCCGCGCGGGTCGCGCTGAGAGGGACGGTTCTTCAGAGGCCGTCCCTCCCCACCCGCGGGAGCACAGCTCTCTTCCCGGGACGGCCTGAGTCGAAGCTACGGAGCGATCAGTAGCCGAACGACGGCACATAGCCCCAGTGGGCGTCTTCCTGGGCGTTCGGATCCATGTCTGGATCGTTGCTCAGGCGGTAGGCGGTGATCTCCCACTCCTCCTGGCAGGTGAGCTGGTAGTCATCGGTCCCCTGGCAGCCGCTGCGGGCCTCGGTCTCGATGGTTGTCCAGTCGCCGGTCAGCCCGAGGTCCTTGGTGAACTCGCCGGAGAACTCGTACTGCACCTGGAGGGTCTCGACGCCGCAGGAGGTGTCCTGACTGGTGAACTCGTAGGCGGTGTCGAACGACCGGCCGTCGCGCGTGCCGTGGGTCATGGAGCCGCCGTGGTTGACGACGAGGCTGCCCTCTGTGGTCTCGTAGACCGAGATGACGCTGGTCTTCGAGTCGGTGTAGCCGGGCTCGTGGAGCTCCTCGGCGGGATCGTTGCAGGTCCAGCCCTTGAACTCGAAGGTGGCCTGGTAGGTGCCGTCGTACGGGCTGGTGCCGAAGCAGCTCGTCAGGGCCAGGAAGGGGAGGGTGGTCAGAAGGGTGCGGGTCATGGTTCAGTCCTCCTGGTCCCATTCGGGGTGCGAGATGCTGCGCTCGGCGGTGTAATCCCAGGTGCCTTCGCAGCTGTACTCCGGCTGGGTGGTGCTGATGTCCTGCTCCCAGGCGATGATCTCTCCGGAGAGGATGCCCTTCTCGAGATCTCCGGAGACCTCGATGCCTTCCTGGTAGTAGGTGTTGGCGTCCTGGACGGTCAGCTCGTTGGACGCCGTAAAGCTCTTGCCGTCGGCCATGCCGGTGAGGATCTCGCCCATCAGTACGGTGAGGCTGTCTTTGCCGGCGGAGTGGATATCGACCCACTGGTACTCGATGCCGTCTTCTGCGTAGGTCTGGGGCACGGTGGTGCAGGTGCCGGCCAGGCTGACCGAGTCGGCCTCGATCATGAACAGCCAGGTGCCCTCGAAGGGGCTGTCGAACAGGGAACATCCGCCGAGCAGGGCGCAGCACGCCAGCCCTGAAAAGCGAGTGACTATGGGTCTGGTCACATTCATTGGAACCTCCATCATCGGACAGCCTATTGCGGGTTCATTCCATCGTCACCCCCGCTCC
>CAYXGP010000266.1:0-10070 GCA_964464515.1 uncultured Enterobacterales bacterium | reverse complement strand
GGAGTGCTGCGCCCGCCCGGGGAGGCCCCCCGCCCCCGGGCGGGGCGCGCGGCGCGACCGCCGCGCCACCGAGGACGCCACGGCCGTGGCCCGGTATCGAGCGGCCGGGGCGATCCCGCTGGGTGTGACCAACACATCCGAGCTGTGCATGTGGATGGAGTCCAACAACTACCTGTACGGCCGAACGAACAACCCCTACGACGACACGCGTATCGTCGGCGGCAGCTCCGGGGGAGAGGGCGCGCTCATCGGGGCGGGGGCGGCGCCGTTCGGGTTGGGCTCGGACATCGGCGGGTCGATCCGGATGCCGTCGTTCTTCTGTGGGATCTTCGGGCACAAGCCGACCGGCGGGCTGGTGCCGGGGACAGGCCAGCACCCCATGGCCGATCCGGGGGCCTGCCGATACCTGAGCACCGGCCCCATGTGTCGACGCGCAGAGGATCTCATGCCCTTGCTGGCTGTGCTGGCCGGACCCGACGGGCGAGACCCGGGATGTGAGCCGCGCGAGCTTGGCGATCCCGCGGAGGTGGCGCTGGCCGGCAGGCCGCTGATCCACATCGCCGACAACGGACGCCAGCCGGTGAGTGGGGCGCTGAGACAGGCCCAGGAGGCGGCCGCCGCGGCGCTGACCCGGCGGGGCATGGACGTCCGCAACGCGCGCCTGTCTGCGCTGCGTGAGTCGGCGGAGATCTGGTCGTGCATGTTGGCGGAAGCCAGCGAGGTGCCGTTCGGCACGCTGCTCGGTGAGGGCACCCCCATCCAGCCGCTGTGGGAGCTGGCGAAGTGGACGATTCGGCGCTCGGATCACACACTGCTGGCGTCTCTCCTCGCGCTGACGAACCCCTGGGTGGATCACTTCCCCGCGTATCGGGACCGCATGGTCGAGGCCGGACGGTCCCTGCGGGAGGAGCTGTGCGATCTATTGGGTCCGGACGGCGTGTTGCTGCTGCCCAGCTTTCCACGCACGGCTCCGCGGCACTACCACCCGGCGCTGCGGCAGGTGATGCTGCGCTTCGATTTCGCATACACGGCGATCCTCAATGTGATGGAGATCCCGGTGACACAGGTGCCGCTCGGGCTGGACGACATGGGCCTTCCGCTGGGTGTGCAGGTGGGCGCGCAACACGGCGGCGATCATGTGACCATCGCGGTGGCGATGGCGTTGGAGGAGGAATTCGGGGGATGGGTTCCCCCGAAGCGTTGGTTCTGAATCGAGACTCGTTGCGCGTTGTCTTCGCTCAAGGCCCGGACCAGCTCAACCCAGGAGCAGCAGCTCCCGAAGCCGCGCAGCAGCTGGCGGCAGCCGCTCCAGACCTCGGTGAACCAGCACGAGCTGTCGAGTCGGGAGCGGTCGCGGCCCGGCGATCTCCACCAGCGTCCCCTGCGCCAGATCGATCGCGACAGCGGCCCGGGAGATCAGCGTCACGCCCAGGCCCGCGCGGGTGTGCCCCAGCACCGCCGCGACGCTCGAGAGCTCCACCGCGACCACGGCGTCGGGCAGCAGGACATCCAGCGCGCGGCGCAGGGAGGACCCCCGCGGAAAGGTCACGACCGGCGCAGACGAGAGGTCTGTGGGGATCGAGACGTCCGGCGCGGCGACCAGCACGAGGGGATCGTCCCGCCAGGGCTCCACCTTCGCTCCATGAACCGGGGCCTCGCCGATCGCCAGATCGAGCTCACCGGCCGCCACCCGCCGCGGCACCGTGGGCGTGAACACCTCGCGGACCTTCAGGACCACACCCGGCCAGCGCCGCCGATACACCGCGAGGACGCTGGGCAGCAGATGATCCACCGCGACCGCGCCGCCCCCGACCCGCACCTCGCCCGCCTTCAGACCGGCGACCTCCTGCACCGCGCGTCGGCACTCCTCGGCGGCAGCCAGCGCCGCCCGGGCCCGCGGTAGGAGCGCCGCACCCGCCGCCGTGGGACGCGCGCCGCGGGGCAGCCGCTCCAGCAGCCGGGCGCCGAGGTCTCCTTCGAGGCGCTGGATCGAGGCGCTGATCGCCGGCTGGGTCCGCCACGCCTTTCGAGCCGCCGCCGTGAAGCTGCCGGTCTCGCAGACGAGGACGAAGTGCCGCAGGGAGTCGAGCATCCCCAAAACATAGAGTTTTTTTATGGATAATCAAAGAACTTCTTGTTTGTACTGATTGCTATCTGGACCTATTCATGGGTTGACCAGAGCAGCGTCGCGACGGTCGAGTCGGCAGGGGCAGGAGTGAGCATGTTGGTCGCGGCAGGCATCATCGCAGGCGTCATCACGACAGTGGCGGGGATGGGCGGGGGATCGCTCCTCCTGCTGTTCCTCACAGCGCTGAACGGTCCGCTGGAGGCGCTCGCGACGACCGCGCCGGCTCTCCTCCTCGGCAACCTGCACCGCGCCACGCTGTATCGGAGGCAGCTGTCACGACGCACGGCGGGTGCGCTGGCCCTGGGTGCGGTCCCGGGAGCGCTGCTGGGCGGGCTGGTCGCGACCCGTCTTCCTGACACCGTGCTGCAAGGGACGATCGTGGCGATGGCCACCCTGGCGGTGGCCCGCGCGGCGGGCTGGCTTTCCTGGCGACCGCCGGCCGCGGCGGTGGCGCCGGTTGGCCTGGTGACGGGGGCGATCACAGCCACCAGCGGCGGCGCGGGGCTGCTGGTTGGGCCGTTCCTGTTGGCGCGCGGGCTGTCGGGCGCGACCTACGTGGGCACGATGGCCATGGGGGCGGTGTCGATGCACGCTGGCAGGCTGCTTGCCTACGGGCTGGGCGGCGCGGTGGACACCGGGATCCTGGGCGACGGCCTGCTGCTGGCTGCGGCGATCATGGCCGGAAACCTGGCCGGCGATCGGCTCCGCCGCGCGGTGGGCGAGGACGGCCAGCGCCGCCTCCAGGTGGGCGTGCTGATCGCCACGGCCGCGCTGGCGGTGGGGGGGCTGGCGTAGCTCGGGCGCCGCCGCCCGGAGCGGGGTAGTCCCATCCCCCTGATCCAGCCCTCACCCCGCTATCCGGAGCAACGATGAACATCCTCAGCGACTGGAGCGAGGCCTTCGGCGCCCACATCTCGCGCTTCGGCGCCCACTACGCCGGCTGGGCGCTCGGCGTCACAGCGCTGTCGATATTCCTGGTGTTCTTCGGCATTCTGGTGTCGCTGGCGCTGGGCGGTGTCGGCTTCGCGATCGGCATGGCGATGGACGCGCAGGACATGGCCGCCCTGCTCGCGCTGGCGCTGGGCGGGGGCTCCTTCGCAGCCTGCACCCTCATGATGATGATGATCTTCGTGCCGCTGCAGATCGGCTTCTTCAAGATGATCCAGGCCGGAATGCGCGGCGAGGAGGCCAGCCCGCGCCTCCTGCTGTCCGGCTTCCGCCAGCTCGTGCCCGGCGTGATTCACGCCATTCTGTACAGCGCGGTGGTGACCACCGCGATGATGCTGTGCTTCTTCCCGATGTTCCTGGTGCTGCCGCTGTGCCTGTTCGGGTTCCCCGCCATCGCCGAGCGGGAGCTGGGGCCGGTGGACGCGCTCCGACTGTCGTTCACCCTCGGAAGGAGCCACTACCTGCCGCTGCTGGTGCTCTACGGCGCGCTGTTCTTCGTCACGATGATCATCAGCAACGTCCCGCTCATCGGGCCGCTCGTGGTGACTGCGCTGTGGCCGGCGATCACGATGACGATCTACGCGGATCTGGTGCAGCGGGAGTCGGTGCAGATCAAACTCGAGGCGGCGGGGCTGCTCACCTGAGCGACGCGCATCGGGTGGCGCCTGCACCCGCCGTGGTAGTTGTGAGAGCGAGGTGTCAGCCATGCACTGGCTCATCATCGCCCACGCACTCACCAGGGAGGCCGCCGCGTCCGGCTACCACCCAGACTTCGACCAGGCGGTCCGCGAGGCGACGGCCATCGCGCTGTGCGAGGTGCGCGCCGCGCTCCCGGCGACCGACATCCTCGTGGGGATCCCGGATGATCTCCGGCGGTACCCGGGGCAGGTCTACGACGCGCGGATCACCCGGTCGTTCGCGGGCCCCCTCGCCGACGGAGAGGCCCTGTGGATCTGGGACGCCCTGGCGGGCTCCACGGCGCGGCAGGCGGTGAACATGGACGCGCCGAACCTGACCTTCCTGGCGCCGCCAGGCGCGAACCGCCACGGGAATCGCCAGACCTACGGCGGCGGCGGGGCGACGTCGGATGGCCGCCCGGTGATGGTGGTCTTCCGCAACCTGAGCGAAGGCCCAGACACAGGACTCGACGGCTGGCTGACCCTGCTGGAGTGGACCGACGTCGGCGCGCGTCCGCTCTCCTTGGAGCAGGCCCGCGCAGCCGTGGCAGACCTCAACGCCAACGCAGAGCTGCACCGCTACGCGCTGTCCCACTGGCCAACGCCCCTCACCCCCGAAGACGCCGCGACGATCAGCGCGCTGATCACCGCGCGGATCGACGACGCCCGGGTCGTCCACCCCGCCAGCGCGCTCCTGCGCGAGCACGGGCACGGCCTCTCCGGCGACGCCCTGCGTAAGACCCTGGAAGCCGCCTCCCCCTACGCGCGTTCGGGCCTCGTGCGCGACGTGAACGCAGGCAACATCGCGCAGGTACGCGACGTGCTGTGGTCGTGGGTGGAGACGGACGCCGCGGGCGCGCTGGAGGCGCTCGACCCGCTGGCAGCTCACGCGGGGCCGTGGCTCACCGAGAAGCTGCGCCAGCCTCTGCCCTTCTGGCTGGACATCCCCGCGACCCTCGCGCTGGGCCTGGAGCCTGCGGACTTCGGCCGGAGCTACCCGGTGCTGGAAGAGAACCGCTGGCTCCTTGTCGGCCCCGGCGATCTGGTCAAAGGCAAGACCTTCGGGGCGCGCATGGCGATGGACCGCCGCGACGAGTCCTTCGGACGCCTGCTGCCCCTGGTCGCGCCGCACCTCCCGCAGATGACCGCCGAGGCCCGCGAGACCGCCATCGCGGCCATGCGCACGTTCGGGTACGCGGTGGAGCGCTCTGGCGACGCGGTCACGCTCGGTCCGCGCAGAGACATGCCGGTGCGCGCCCGGCTGGAGATCCTGACGGCGACCCGAGTGAAGCTGGTGCTGTCGGCCGATCCCGGGATCGTCGTCTGCGATCGTATCCAACACAAGGTGGAGCTGACCGCCGGCGCTCAGACGACCTCGATCGATCGCACATGGAACGACTTCGGGGCCCCCCCGCGGTCGTGCTTCGTCGCACGAGACGGAGACTTCTACCGTGAGGAGATCGACGTCTCTGCGTTACTGGAGAACCTCTCGGACCCGACAGACATCAAGGTCTCCGTGAGCGCCCTCCTGGGGGTGAGCGGCGCCGAGCAGGGGTTCGACGCCTGGACGGGGATGGTCTCCACGCCAGCGACACCGCTGGGCGGATCGCGGTGAGCCGCGACCCGACCCACCCGGAGAGCGGCGAGACCCTGATCCCGGATACCCCCACCGCCGCGCCCGAGACCGCGGCGCCGCAGACCCACGGGCGCTACCGCGATCTGGGCCCGCTGGGCACCGGCGGGATGGGGGAGGTTCGGCGCGTCCACGATCCGGAGCTGAACCGGGTGATGGCGATGAAGGTCCTCCGCGAGGAGCTGCGGAGCCGCCCCCGCAGCGTCGCCCGCTTCATCTCCGAGGCGCAGACCACCGCGCAGCTCCAGCACCCGGGCATCGTGCCCGTGCACGAGCTGGGCATCGGTCCCGACGGGCGTCCCTACTTCACCATGGCGGAGGTGCGCGGGCGAACCCTGACGGCGGTGATCTCCGACGCCCACCATCTCCGGCCCCCACCCGGGGCGTGGAGCCGGCGGCAGATGGTGGTGGCCTTCCTGCGGGTCTGCGAGGCGGTGGGCTACGCCCACGAGCGCGGGGTGGTCCACCGCGACCTCAAGCCCGAGAACGTGATGGTCGGCGAGCACGGAGAGGTGCAGGTGCTCGACTGGGGGGTGGCGCAGACACGCGGCGAGGCTCCGCGGGGGGCGATCCGAAGCACCGGAGGCCCGGGGACACGCATCGGCACGGTGGTGGGCACCCCCGCCTACATGGCGCCCGAGCAGGCCCGCGGCGAACGCGCGACCCCCCGCAGCGACATCTACGCCCTGGGCGCCACGCTGTACCAGATCCTCTGCGGCGCGCCACCCTACCAGGGGGAGCGGGTGCTGCGACAGGTCCTCGCGGGCCCTCCGCCGCCGCCCGGCAGCGCGCTGTCGACGATGGAGGGCGTCGTGATGAACGGCAACATCGAGATCGTCACGCCGGCGGACATCCCGGGGGAGCTGACGGAGATCTGCGGGCGGGCGATGGCCCGCGATCCCGATGAGCGCCATCCCGACGCTGGCGCGCTGGCGGACGCCGTGCGGGGCTGGCTGGCGGGGGTCCGACGACGCGAGCAGGCGCTGGAGGTGGTGGGCGATGCCCTTCGGCATGTCCCCGCCGCCGCGCGGCTCCGGGAGCGCTCCCGCGCGCTGGCCGCCCGAGGCCACGCCGCCCTGGCGACCCTGGAGGGCTGGCGAAGCGCGGACGAGAAGGCGCAGGCCTGGGCCTGCGAGGACGAAGCGGCGGATCTCCTGCAGCGCGCGGCGCTGGAGGAGGAGACCGCCGAGCAGGCCCTCCAGGCAGCCCTTCGCATCGATCCGGAGCTGCCCGAGGCCCACGCGGCCCTCGCGGAGCGCTACCGGCGCGCCCACGCCGACGCAGAGACGGCGCGCGACGTCCTGGAGCAGAGACGCGCGGAGAGCCGCTTGCGTCAGCACGTCTCTGCGCTTCCGGAGGATCACCCCGAGCGGCGAGAGAGCCTGGCCTACCTGGACGGGACCGGCGCTCTCACCCTCCACACCGTCCCTGACGCTGCGGAGGTGACCATCCAACGCTACTCCGTGGCGGGGCGCGGGCTGGTACCGGGCCCCGTCCGACGGCTGGGCCGCACGCCCCTGCGCGCGACCCGGATGGAGATGGGGAGCTACCTGTGTTGGATCGAGCGTTCGGGCGCGCCTCCCCTGCCCTACCCGGTGGTCATCGGCCGGCAGGAGCACTGGGACGGCCGCCCCCGCGATGCGGATGCCCCCACGCCGATTCGACTGGATGTCCACGGAGACTGCATCGTCTCAGCAGGCTGGTTCCAGTCGGCGGGCGACCCGGCGGTCGCCGCCCCCGCGCCGCGCCGATACTGGGTGGAGGCGTTCTCGATTCAGCGTTTCCAGGTGACCAACGCGCAGTATCTCCTCTTCCTCGACGATCTGGTGGCGCAAGGGAGGGCCGCAGAGGCGCTCGCAGCGGCCCCCCGTGAGCGCCCCAGCGGCGCAGGTCGTCAAGGGGAGCTGTGCTACGGACGTTCAGCCGACGGACGGTTCTTCCTGCAGGCCGACGCCGACGGCGACGTGTGGTCACCGGACTGGCCTGTCTGCATGGTCGATCACCACGGGGCGACGGCCTACGCGCGCTGGCTCTCGGAGCGCACGGGGCTACCGTGGCGCCTTCCCGACGAGCTGGAGTGGGAGAAGGCCGCCCGCGGGGTCGACGGCCGCCTCTTCCCCTGGGGAGATCACATCGATCCCTCGTGGGCCTGCATGCAGGGGAGTCACCAGGATCGCCCGCTGCCCGCGCCGGTGGAGGCCTTCCCGGTGGACGAGAGCCCCTACGGCGTGCGCGGAATGGCAGGGAACATGCGCGACTGGACCGCCAGCCGCTACGACGCGGACGGACCGATCACGATCGACGGCTGGAAGACGGCGGTCGGCGCCCCCGTCGACCCGGGGGCCTACCGAGTCTGCAGAGGCGGAGGCTGGATGCTCCAGGGGCGCGCGGCGCGCGCGGCGGGGCGGATCGGAGATCCCCCGGCGAGCCGGAACGCGGTGTTGAGTTTCCGATTGGCGCGCAGTCTCCAGGTGGGCACCTGACCGACAGAAAAATCAGGGGATATCCGTCTGTCCGTCCCGGTTCTCTCCCCAGCACTCCAGATCCCGGTTGGTGGAGATCGCGCATGCATGGTAGGAGCCGGCCCGCCCCACCGTCACGGCGGTGAACGCACCCGACGGCGGGAACAGCTCGTCGTCCTCGGGATCGATCACGGGACCTCCCCCATCCCAGCAGCTCACGACGCTGTCCACGCCCACCGCGCACATCGCCTCGTCGCCGGAGTCGAAGACCGCAAACGGGCCGGTGATCGGCGTCTCGTCGAAATCGGCCCAGCACTGGAGATCGCCGGAGTCCGACAGCGCGCAGGCGTGATCCTCGCCGGTGGAGAGCGCCGCCCACGCGCCGGCCGGCGGCTTGGTCTCGCCGACGTCGTCCTCGCCCCAGCACGCGATCTCGCCCGAGGTGCGCAGCGCGCAGGCGTAGACGTCGCCGACATCGACCTGCGAGAAGGCGCCCGCAGGGGGGTTGAGGTTGTCTTCGTACTGCTCGCCCCAGCAATCCAGCTCGCCGCCCTCCTCGATCCCGCAGGTGAAGTAGTCGCCAGCGGCCACCGCCTCGAACGACTTGTCCGGTGGATCGTTCCACGACCCGTCGCCGGTCCCCCACCCCCAACACATCGCCTCGCCGCCGTCGCTGAGGGCGCAGCACCACTCCCCGCCGCAGTCCAGATCGACGAATGCTCCTGAAGGCGGCTCGAGGAGGCCGTCGTCGTCGTTACCCCAGCACGTCAGGGCCTGATCCGTGTCGATCGCGCAGGTGTACCCCCCACCCGCCGACACCGCGAGCCAGCGTCCGGTGGGCGGGGTCCCGCTCGTGGTCGTCCCGCTTGTGTTGGTTCCGCCGCCCGAAGAGCTGGTTCCGGAGGAGATGGCGCCGCCCGAGGAGGTGGCTCCCCCGCTTGAGGAGCTGGCGCCTCCGGTGGATGGGGAGTCCTGCGTGGAGGTGTCGTCAGCGTGGCAGGCGAGGAGGAGAGGAAGGAGAAAGCGCACGGTGGCTCCCGCGGTGAACAGTTCGTCAGCGAGCTGGAGAGATCAGCGAGAAGGAGGACAGCGAGAGCGTGCTCACGGCGGCGAAGCCTGCCCGACGTCATCCTGCCCCCAGCACCGGGCCTCGCCCGACTCCAGCACGCCGCACGAGTGCCAGGTCGCTGCCGTCACCGCGATGAACGTCCCCTCCGGCGGTGTGGCCTGCCCCCGATCGGAGTCGGGCTCGGTGACGCCCCAGCACTCCACCGCGCCGACCGCGTCGATGGCGCAGGCGTGGGGGCTGCCCGCGCTGACGGTCTCGAAGGCGCCGCCGGGCACCTCGCTGACCGTCCCGTTGTTGTCCCGCCCCCAGCAGGCGACGGTGTCGTCATCGCGGATCCCACAGTAGAGCTGGATCCCGCCGTCGATGAAGCGGAAGCTGTCGGACGGCGGCTCGGTCTGGTCGTTCCCGTTGTAGCCCCAGCACTCCACGCTGCCGTCACCCCGCAGGCCACAGGTGCTCAGGTATCCGGCGGCGAGCTGCGCGAAGGGACCCTCGGGGGCGTCGGACTGCTCCAGGTCATCGTCGCCCCAGCAGGTGGGCATGCCGTCGGCGTCCAGCGCGCAGGCGTGCTCGCCGCCGACCGTAACGCTCGCGAAGCTGCCCTCGGGTGGCGAGCCCGTGCCCTCGGCCCAGGCGCCCCAGCAGGCGATGGCGCCGGCGCTGTCGAGGGCGCAGGCCGTCTCCCAGCCCGCGGAGATCTGCACATGGTCGCCTTCGGGGGCGTCGTTGACCATCTCCTCGCCGTTGTCACCCCAGCACTGGACGTCCCCGTCGCGCTGGAGCCCGCAGCTGTACTCGTAGCCGGCGTCGATCGCCGTGAAGCGCCAGGCCTCGTCCGTGGTGCCCGGCGTGGTGGTGCCGGTGGTGCTGGTGCTGGTCGTACCGGTGCTGCTGGTGCTGCCGGTGGTGCTGCTGGTGCTGGTCCCCGGGGTCGTGGTGCTGGTGGACGAGGTCGTCCCGGGCGCCGTCCCCGTCGTGGTGTGGGCGGGGAAGGTGTCCTCGTCGGCGTGGTCTTCATCAGGTGCGCAGGCCAGGAGGAGCGTGAGGAGGATGAGGCGGGACATTGGCGGCTCCGCAGTTGGCTCAGGGTGTCTGGGTATAAGGCTGCTCCAGAATAACAAGTTTCCACACTATCCAGCCTCCGCCGATCGCG
>CAYXGP010000265.1:0-10135 GCA_964464515.1 uncultured Enterobacterales bacterium | reverse complement strand
GCGAAGACCCGGCCAGGAGAGACCGCGCCAGGCCAGACCAGGCCAGCGCAGACCCGGCCAGCGCAGACCGGGCCAGCGCAGGCCCGCCCGGCGTCCGACTCGAGCACAACCGAGCAGACCCGCCCCTCCACGTCGCGCCCTCAGAGGACCCGTGGAGCCGCTCGCAGGCTCCAGCCCTCGCTCCTCGGTCGCCCCCCGACGCTGCTGGTGGACCAGAGCGCGCCGCAGCAGGCCGACTCGAGCACAACCGAGCAGGCCGGACCAGCGCAGACAAGACCGGAACAGCCCGGCGCTCCTCAGACGACGCAGACAAGACCGGCGCTCTCGCCAGCAGACCCCAGCAGACCCCAGCAAGCCCGGCCGCCCACCGCGCGCCCCCCCAGGACACAAGGACCGGCTCACAGGCTCCAACGCTCCACCTCACTCCTCGGTCGCCCCCCGACGCTGCTCGAGGACCAGGGCGCCCCGCAGCAGGCAGAACAGACTCCGCAGGGCGCTGTCACCCCGACGCAGCAGACCGGCCCCACGCCCCAGGTTCTCCTGTCGGGCGCCGACGCCCCCGTGCAGCTCCAGGAGGCCACCGACGCGCCTCCGCTGGCGCCCGGACTCGCCCAGGCGCCCCTCCTCAGAGCGCAGACACCTGCGGCGACTCCGGACACCGCCCGGCGCGCTTCCCCGGGCGCTCCCTCTTCGGCGCCCCCGACGCAGCAGACGTTCCTCGACACCGGAGCTCCCGAGGCATCCCCGACACAGACCCCCACCAGCCCGCGCGGCGCGCTCGGGTCACCGACCGGACTGCCCCGCCGCCTCTCCAGACCCCGCTCTCCGATCTCTCCGACCGCCGGCAGCGCTCCAGGCAGCCTGTCCCGATCACCGGCGCTGTTCACCCACCCGGCTCAGGCGGCCGGTGGTGCGCCTGTCAGAGCCCCTCACAGACAGACCACGGGTCCGGTGTTGCAGGCGGAGGGCGCGACGGAGGAGGATGATACCCGGAGTCTCCATCCAGACCCCTCGTCCCTCCACAGCACACCGACGAACAGGGGCGCTGCGCCGCCCACCGGAGGGACACGTGAGACCGGTTCCAGAAGAACTCCCGGCCAGGTGCGTCCCCAGTCGCTCCCCAAACCGGGCGGATTCGTCCTGCTCCAGACCCCCCGTGAGCAAGAGAAGACCCCGCAGTTCAAGCCCTCCGAGAGCAAGACCGATCACCGTTCGGAGAGCTCCAGAAAGAGCAGATCGCGCTCCAAGGTCACTCCTCCCCGCTCACATGGTGGCCGGAACCCCGCGCAAACGGGTAAGGCCCCGAGTGTCGGTGCGTGGGAAGCGCCCACCCATCGCCTCCCCTCCTCTCCCTCTCAACCGCCCACTCCGACACCTGCCCCTCAGGTCGAAGAGAGAAGCCCGGCGGTTCAGGAACGTGAGGTCCTCCAGGTGTTGCGCGCGCTCTCGGTCCAGAGCCCCGAAGCCCGGCGCATGCTGCGGGAGATCCAGCAGCAGCTCGACGCGCTCCGTAGGCTTGATCGCATGAGGCGCCTGTGAAGCGCTCGCTGCTGTGGCTGAGCGCGCTGGTGTGTCTGGCGTCCCCGGTGGTGTGGGCGCAGGACGACGCGCCCGTCGAAGAAGCCCCACCGCCGACCCCCACCTTGCGGGTGGTCGGATTCCGCGATCGCGATCCCGCCTCGAGCTGCCCCGACTACTACCGGGTCTACGGGTGGTGCGTCGAAGAGGTCGACTTCCTGGATCTCAGCGAGGTCTGGAATTCCGGCACCGAGCACCTGCCGCGCGAGGAGCGCGCGCGCCTGCGCACCATCGGAACGTCCTACGCCCAGCTCCTCGAGGACATGGGCCTGCGCTGGTACCGCGAAGATGACATCCTCTCCGAGACCTTCTCCGACACGAAGATCAGCCACCTGCCGCCGGCGGTCACCACCTGGGACCCCAGCGGCCGGCACCACAATCGCATCTTCTCCCTCGCCGACCGCGAGCTGTGGCTCGACCGCGAGGACTGGCTCGGGGCGCCCTCCGAAGAGTCCGTGCCGTTCTTCCGGCCGATCCGCTACCACCACCCCACCGGCGTCTACGACCCACCCGAAGCGCTGATCCTGCGGGGCCGCTTCGCCACGCGCCTGGCCTACGACGGTCGTCGGCACAACTACGACATCATGGACGGCGACAAGGACAGCTCCGGGCCGTTCTTCGAGCAGATGTACCCCTACACCCGGGGCATGGAGAGCGAGAACAAGCCGCTCGGCTCCTTCATCGTCAAGAACTCCCTGAAGGCCCCCGATGTCACCCCGGACGACGCGGTGGAGGTCCGCCGCGGAGCCTACGAGCGGGTGCTGTTCTCGCTGGATGAGGGCTTCGCGGCCGGAAAGAACCTGGCCTCGCAGGAGTTCGAGCATTTCTACAACCAGGTGGGCACGGAGATCGTCCGGTTCGGGCGCGCCGAGTACACCCCCACCCACCTGCGTGTCCTCACCGCCCTCGTGGCGATGCACTCACCACCGCAGGCGCTGGCAGAGTCGGTCACCACCCGCGACGTCGTCGCCGCGTCCGAGGGCCAGACAGATGACCTCGAGCTGATCGAGAGCCTGGTGTCGCCGGGGATCGTCTCCCGCGAGGAGCTGAACCTCAACATCAGCGCGCTGCCCACCCACATCGTGGCCTACTACGTCGATCTGTTCCCGCAGTGGCACGACCCCGATCGCGATCTGCTGCGCAACTTCAACGCTCTCCTGCGCGACCGGGTGCAGCACTACGTCCGCGACGGCACGCAGGACCTCACCGGCACCGACCCCGCGACGCTCGGCGCGTGGGTGTCGCGCTGGGCGCTCCCCGCCCGCGAGCCGGACATCGAGAAGCACATCCTCCCCACCGCCCTGGAGGTGCTGCTCGACGCCACCACCGGGCAGCTGCGCGACAAGATCGAGACTCGCCTGCTGCTCGATCACATCGACTACGAGATCTCCACCCGCTTCGACCCCGACCCCGCGTTCCGCACCACCCCCGAGAGCCTGGAGACGGTCGCGAGCGGGCAGTGGCGGTCATCGCTGGGCTCTCACGGCTTCTTCCCCCAGCCCATCGCCGACGGCCCCGGCGCGGTCGATCCCCTGGCGATCTGCACCACCCTCGATCGTCGCAAGGCCCTCTCCGAGCCCGCGTTCGGCGCCGTCAACATCGATCTGCTCGTGGTGGCCTCGGACTGCCTGACCACCCCGGAAGAGGTCCTGTGGGAGGTGCGCGGAGCCACCCCCTTCATCATGATCGACAACCCGCGGGTCACCAAGCCCAAGGTCGATCGCCTGGTGGGGCTACCCGGCGAACGCGCCGTGTACCGCGTGCGGTGGAACATCTGGAACGGCTGGCACTTCCTGTGGGCGTTCGAGCCGCTCGACCGCAGCGCCCCGGTGGACGGCGAAGAAGCGCCCGGAGAAGATCTCCGGCTCGTGCTGCGCACCGGGGCCGTCTGTGAGGACACCGTGCTCGCGGCGCCAGACCTCGTGCCCACGCTGGCCCGCGCTGCGCTGCTCGACGGCGAATTCCGGCCCTCGACGCCCATGCCGAAGGGCAAGCGGAAGTACCACGAGATGCTCTCAGAGCTGGCGCTGTCCGGCGAGCTGTTCGAGCGAAGCTGCACCGACGAGCCGCTGCCGCTCGACTTCGTGCCTCGCGATGATGTCCCGCAGAGCTACGAAGGCGGCGACGGCTCCGACACCGTCTCGACAGGGGCGACGACCAGCGAGGGTGTGCAGATGGAGGGCGAGGCGGGCGCCGAGCAGGTCACCACCGACCCGACGAACACTCCGGAGCAGGTGGAGGTCCGCGGCACGCGCTTCGCGGACGTCTTCCGCGATCGTGAGCTGCGCTTCGGCTCCCAGGTGGAGCAGATCCTGCCCGAGCGGATCGCCTACATCCAGGATCTGATGCGCGCCCCCCTGGTGCAGGTCGCCGCGCAGGAGCAGCTCCTGATGGTGGCGGTGATGGACACGCTCGATCAAGACCGCACAGCGCGGCTCTGGCGCGTCCGTCCGCGCTCGCCGTACATGCTGACCAAGGCCCGGACCGGCTTCCGAAGCGCCGTCCACACGTCGAGCTGGGCCACGTCGATCTGGGGGATCCCTGACGACTACGCCTACGACCTGCTGTCACCTGCCTACCAGCCCACGGAGTCGGTCAGCCCCGACGTCGGCAGCCCCGTGCCGCGCTGGAAGCGCAACCGCAGCGGCGACTTCCTGCTGTCCACCGGGCTCGGGCCCTACGCCCGCGACATCTCGCTGCGCTGTCCGGAAGAGAGCGCGCTGGATGAGGCCAACGACTATGGCACCGTGCAGCTGTGCGAGGCCGAAAAGGAGCTCACCCGCGATCCCCAGCCGATCGGCCTCTCGCTCGATCTGACGAGCATGTTCAGCATCTGGGCCCTCGATCAGCCCCGGCTGGGCGTGGAGCTGGGGCCGGCCATCCACTTCGACATGCTCTGGGCGGGGCAGTCCCCCCTGGCCGAAGAAGACGAAGCCGCGCCGTTCTACGCCTGGACCTTCCGGCCGATGGTGGGGCTGATGTTGGGTACGCGGCTGGCGCCCGACCCGTCTCCGCTGTGGCGCTGGTCCCGCCGCGCAATCCCCTGGGGAGCCGACGGCCCCAACGGCGCGAGCAAGCTGGGCCGGGTCCAGTACGGTCTGCGCACAGGCGTGACGTTCGGACCAGGCTTCAATGGCCTGGAGGCGGATCTCATCGGAGAGGTGTGGACCGGCTGGTCGGTGCGCCGAAACAAGTCCCGTATCGCCACGCTCACGCCGTACTATCCCAAGATGCTGCTGGGTCCCTACGTGCGCGGGCTGTATGGGTTCGTCCTCAACGCCGACGCCGACGAGGCGCGATATCAGGAACTGGCCGAGCGCCGGGAGCTGGTCATCGGCATTCGCGGCCAATTCCGATTCAACCTGGGACAGCCGGCCATCCCGGAGCTCCCATGACCCGGCAGACGGCATGACGCCCCACTTCGGCACGCCAGGGACTCCATGACAATCTACCGGCACATCGCCGCGGTCACCGGAGAGATCCACGAGTCCATGATGCGGTGGACCCGGCGGCTCATGCTCGACGCCGGGCTGGACACCTGCGAGGTCTACGCGCAATTCCCGCCCGACGGCACGCAGGGCAGCCACCTGACGCTGTTCCTGTACCAGGTGGCCTCCGATCCCAAGATGATGGAGCACTCCACCGGCGCTTCGCTGCTGGGGCCCAAGGACCGCACCAACGACCGCGTGATGTTCGTACCCGCCGGCTGGGTGGTGCTCGGCCGCGCCATCCAGTCCGGACTGCAGATCGTCTTCCCCGACCTCGTCACGGCGGACGGTCACCGCAACACCCGCCGCGGCGCACGCGCCGTCCCGCTGCTCTCCGAGCTGCCCGGCCCGCTGAAGGACTGGTACCTCGCGCGCGAAGCCGCTGGCGAGCGCGACGAGTGGCTGGTCGACGACGGCGACACGATATACGTCCGCCCGCCCGCGATGTGGTGGCGCCCCGGCCTGACCGTCACCATGCGGTACATCGCCGTCGCCGGAGAGCCCGGACGCGGCACCCGGGATCGAACCGCCCTCAGCTCCCCGGTCACCCTGTCGGCGCTGAGCATTCTGGCGACGGCGGTGCAGCTCGAGCGGGTCATCGAGGTCACCCTCCCGCCGATGCCCATGCCGCACAACCTCGACGGCTACAGTCTTGCGCTGGCCGACGCGGTGGAGAGCCTGCCCACGGTGGAGGGGTCCGAGGATCTGCCGACGCGGCTGCGCGAAGCGGTGGAGTCCCTGACACAGCTCGATGACGTCCGGATCGGTGTCGATCCGGTCAACGACCTCGACAACCACGAGTTCGCCCTGCTGATGCAGGCGCTCCAGCGCCCGCTGCAGGCCGCCGTCAACCTCCAGCTCCGGGTGCCGCTGGGCGCCCACTGCGTCTTCGGCTCGGCGGCGTCGGTCTCCGTCCAGACGAGCAACACCGGCCGCACCACCCCATCCCGGCGGCGACGGTGACGCTCCCCCACCGCTTCACCCGCTGCCTCGACAGGGCCATGCAGGTGCTGGCGCTGCCGGAGCGCGCGCGGGCGGTCCTATCCCTCCTCATCCGCATCGATACCGATCGGAGCGTCTCCGAGAGCGCTCGCCAGCAGGACGAACAGGGACGCCAGGGGGTGCTGTCGTGGGCCCGGCTGATCGCGCTGGTCGAGCCCGAAGAGCAAGACGATCTGGAGGCAGCGGCGGTGCTGCTGGCCGAGTGGGGGCTGATCCAGGTGGTCGGCTCCCGCGCCAGCGATCCCATCCTGCCGGGCAGCGCGCCCATGCGCCTGACGTTCGCCGGGCGGATCTGCCTGGGTCTGGGCCCCGCGCCCCGCCCCGCCCCGCCCCCGCTGCCCCCCGAGGCCCGACCGTGGCAGGTCTGGCACGCGGTCAGCCGCGAGGGTCTTCTGATGGCGGCGCGGGAACGACTGGGCCCGTCTGCCCTCCGGGCCATCTCGCTGCCGCGGGATCTACGGGACGAGGGCGAGGTCATCGGCGCGCTGGTCATCGCGCTGTGCACCACGGGGCTGGTCGTGCTGGACGGCTTCGCGCTGGAGAAGGCCCCCGGCGCCGCGGCGCTGGAGCGCCTCCTGTGGCGGACCCGGCATGCGCGCGGCGCTCGGGTGCTGCTCCTGCCTTCGCCTGAGCTGGCCCGCGTGGCGGTGCTGGCCTCCGGCGGCGAGCTGCGCTGGATCGAAGCCGAGATGCACGGGCGACGCGAGACCGGGCGGTTTGACCGCTCGCTGACCCGTCACCTCCAGGGCGACGCCCCCGATCTGGCGCATGTCTGTGGCGTGCCCGACAACGAGCTGGCGATGCCGCGGCGGGTGAGCACCCACTGGGAAGAGCTGATGCTCCCCGACCACGTCCGCCACCAGTTCGATCAGGTGCTGGTCCACGCGCGGTTCCGGCTCCACGAGCTGCCCCGGCGCGGCGTGCTGCCCACCAGCGACAAGGGCTACCGCCTGATGCTCTCGGGGCTGCCCGGCACCGGCAAGTCCATGGCGGCTGAAGCCCTCGCCCACACGCTCGACCGCATGATCGTCAAGATCGACCTCTCTTCGGTGCTGTCGAAATGGCTGGGCGAGACGGAGAAGCTGCTGTCGCAGATCTTCGAGGTCGCAGAGATGACTGGATCGGTGCTGGTGCTCGACGAGGCCGAGTCGCTGTTCCGCCAGCGCGACAGCGGTCCGGGCGGCCGCGACGGTATGGGCACGGTCGTAGCCTACCTGCTGGCCCGGCTGGATCGCTTCGATGGAGTGCTGGTCGCCACGACCAACCGCACGCAGGATCTCGACGAGGCGTTCTTCCGACGGTTCGATGACTTCGTGGTCCTGCCCATCCCCGGCGACGCCACCCGCAGCCGGCTGTGGGAGCGCATGATCCGCTCCGCGCTGGATCCCGCCACCGCCGAGGACGCCCTGGACGTCGACTTCACCCTCATCGGCCAGCGCTTCGCCATCGCCGGCGGGCTGATCCACAAGGCCGCGGTGCGGGCAGCGGCCTGGGCCTATGGCCTGGACAGACCCATGAGCACGAGCATCGTCCTGGCCAGCCTGGCCCGCGAGCTGGAGAAGAACGACCGCTCCCCCAACCTGGTGTTCATCGAGCCCTACCGCGCCGAGGTCGAGGCGCTCCTCGGAACCACCCGCCACGGACACCGGTGATGGTCCAATCCCTCCAGCTCTGTCGTAGAGACCCCTGATGCCTCTTCTCCTGCAGTGCTTCGAGCCGCAAGGGCAACCCATCCGGACCGTCCTCACGCTGGACGTCGGCGAGCGGTTCCAGGTGTACCTGCTGCAGGACTCGATGGCGACGGGCACGCGCGGGCTGCGCGACACCATCCTGTGCCGCCACGAACAGCACCCCCCGTCCGGCGCCTCGCTGCTGCTTGAGGCCGAGGTGCGGCCGGCGCGCGAGGGCGAGCGCCACACGCTGCGCGTGCATCGGATCGGCCGCCGGGTGGTGATCGACCAGATCCGCCCCGATCTGCGCAGCCGACTCACCACATCGAGCTCCTTCAAGAGCGGCACGCGGTTCGAGGCCACGCTGCCCGATCTGCGCACCATCTCGTTCTCGCTGGAGATCCAGGCCCAGGTCGCGCAGGGCGCGGCGGCGTCGGCCTCGGGCAGCTCCGCGCGCCGCGGCGCCGCGGCTGCATCCGCCATGTCGCTGCTGTGGGTGGTTCCCACCGCCATGTCGACGATGGCCGACCCGTTCGCGCGCGTGGTCACAACGTTCGCGATGATGGGGAAGCGCTTCGGCATCTCCCCGGCGATGTTCTCGCCGATGCTCATCATGAGCGCGCTCACCGTAGGCATCGGCTACTTCGCATACATGCAGTACGAGTCCGCGGACGAGGCAGAGGCCCGCGCGGCGGCCGCCGAGGAGCATGCGCTGGCCGCAGAGGCCGGCCGCGACGCCGCGCTGGTGGCCGAGGCCCACTGCGTCTCCGAGCGCAAGGAGCTGGTCGCCGAGCTGGACATGATCGACGAGGCGCGCGCGCTGATGGCAGAGGAGGTCCTCGCCGCCTCGCTGTCGCGCTCGAAGTCGGTGGAGATCGGCGGCGCGGTGCTCGGCCAGGAAGCGACGCTGGAGTTCGACACCCAGTTCACCCAGAACGTCATCTCCGGAGTCGTCATCGAGATGGACGCGCTGGGTCCGCCGCCGCGGAACGCCCGGCGCTGCCTGGAGATGGCGCAGAGCCTGGGGCCTGATCTACCACAGTACCTGCTGCTGTGGCACCCCGACCCCGAGCTGGTCTGCCCCGAGGACTACCAGGCGGTCCAGGACGGTGTTGCCCGGGCCGGGAGCTGGGGGCTGTCGTCTCGAGCCCGCGATGAATTCGGCTCGGCTGATGAGACCGCCTTCGGCGACGCTGAGGGCTTCGTGACGGATCCCCGCATGAACGATCGGTGGTCGTCCGCGGCGATGATCTCCGGCTTCCGCTCCATCCAGAAGGCCCTCCTCACCACCGACATCGGTGATCGACCGCAGGTGGCGCCCGGACAGGCGCAGCTGTGGACCCTGGCCGTCTGGGACGCCTACAACCGCATGCCGTCGCCCGCGAACGGCGTGCTGAACAAGCCGTTTGACGAGTGCATCCAGAAGTGGGTCCGCGAGGTCGCGCGCGCCTCCATGCCAGCCGAGGAGGGCCAGCCCGCGCTGCCCGACATCGCCGCGGTGGCAGCCGGTCAGGAGGTCCCGGTCACGGCCACGGTCGGCTGCCCATGGACACCCGGCGCCGTGCCGCTCGGCGCAAAGTCCGCCATGCGCGCAGCAGCTCATCGCGCCAATCTGCTGATGATCGCCGAAGAGGAGGGGTAGCCTCTATGGAGACCGATCCCCTGGGCAGCGTCTCTCGCAGCAAGCTGCACTTCATCCTGATCGCGGACTGCTCAGGGTCGATGAACGCCACCGGCAAGATCGAGGCGCTCAACAACGCCATCCACGAGTCCATCCCGGCCATCCGACAGGCCCAGCGCTCCAACGCCTTCGCGCAGATGCTGGTGCGAGCCGTCCGCTTCTCGGGCGGCGCGTCGTGGCACATCGCCCACCCCACTCCGGTGGAGTCGTTCGAGTGGGTCGATCTCAGCGCCGCTGGAGTCACAGACCTGGGCGCCGCGCTGCGACTGCTGTCGACCGAGCTCACCCCCGAGAAGAGGCGCCGCCGGGCGCTCCCGCCGGTGCTGGTGCTGCTGAGCGACGGCGCGCCCACCGACGACTGGGAGCGCGCGCTGGAAGACTTCAACGCCACCGGCTGGGGACGGCCGGGGCGCACGGTCCGGGTCGCCATCGCCATCGGTCGCGACGCCGAAAAAGACGTACTCACCCGCTTCACCGGCAACCCCGAGGCGGTGTTCGAGGCCGACAACGCCCAAAGGCTCACCGACCTCATCAAGTGGGCCAGCGTTACGGTCTCGCGCTTCGCGTCGTCGGGCGCCTCGCAGATCGGCGGCGATCGCGCGCCGGGCCCCCCCCCCCCCCAGCCGCCCCCCCCCGCGCCCGGCGCCGCCGCGCCGGCCGCCCCTGAGGCCTGGTAGGCCCCGTCGGGGTCTTCCCCCCGCCGCTGGCGCCCGCGG
>CAYXGP010000264.1:0-10137 GCA_964464515.1 uncultured Enterobacterales bacterium | reverse complement strand
CACGTTCGATCCCCCCCCCCCGGGCCCGGGGGCGCACCGAGTGGACCGCACCGGGCACCGGGACGGCCGCCATCTCGAATGGGCCTGCCATCGCCGCGCCGATCGCCTCGACGGAGATCTGCGGATCCAGGACCAGCGCCGCGAGGGTGCTGCCGCTGCCCGAGATGAACGCCCCCGCCGCTCCCGCCGCGCGGGCCGCCTCCAGCGCAGCGCCCGCCGGACCGATCAGCGGCGCTCGATGGGGCTGGTGGAGCCGATCGCCCACGCCGACGGCCAGGGCCGATGCGTCGGCGCCGGCCAGCCCGCCCAGCAGAAAGGCCAGCCGGCCCAGGTTGTGCACGGCGTCCGTCAGGGAGATCTGCCGCGGCAGGACCGCCCGGGCGGCGTCAGTGGAGATCTCCACCTCGGGCACGCACAGCGCGATGCGCAGGCCCGCGGGCAGCGGCAGGCGCAGCCAGGCCAGCCCCCCGTCCGCCGGCGCCACCGCCACGAGACCGCCCAGCAGCGCGCCGGCGGCGTTGTCAGCATGCCCCTCCTCGTCCGCCAGGAAACCCAGGGCGTCGTCCAGGGTCAGCGGCGCTCCCGTGAGCCAGGCCCACGCTGCCAATCCCGCGACGCGCGCTGTGGAGGACGAGCCCTGTCCGCGAGATCGGGGGATGACCTGCTGCTGGGTGATGCGGATCCCCGAGCGCGGCACACCGCCGAAGCGATCGAGCGCGCGACGCAGCGTGTGAACGATCAGGTGATCGTTTGGTGAGGCCACGCGGAGATCGCCCGGCAGGCCCTCCGCGTAGAAGGCGAACCGGTTCTCCCGGTCGATGGCCAGTCCCAGCACGTCGAAGCCAGGGCCGAGGTTCGACAGGGTCGCGGGGACCGCGAGCGAGACGGAGCGCTTCATGGAGCGATTCACGGACCGGGATCGAGCGGGGTGTGGCTGGGCAGGAGCGCGTCCAGCGCCTCCATCTGCGGGGTCAGCTCCTCCCACAGCGCGACCGCCGCGGGGTCGTCGGGATCATACAGGTTCGTGGTCTCCTGTGGATCGCTCTCCAGGTCATACAGCTCCTTGTCGCCCGACCACCACTGGTAGTACAGCTTGCGGCCGCTCTGGATGACGGCCTGCACGACCCCCAGGCGCGCGACGCTCATGGTGTACCGAGCGCGGTCGTCGTCTGCCGTGCCGATCACCTTCCCGTTGACTTCGGCCGGGATGGGCAGCCCGAAGATGTCGAGGATGGTGGGCACCACGTCGGAGTGGTGCGTGGGCCCCGACCAGGCGGCGGGCACGATGTTGTCGGCCCAGAAGATGGCGATGGCGTCGTTCTCCTCGCGGTGAAGCCCATAGGCGTGGGTCTGGTAGCCGTGCTCCCAGAACTGCTCGCCGTGATCGGTCCAGAACACCACCAGCGCGTCGTCGAGCAGGCCGTTGATCGCGAGGTTCGAGAAGATCAACTGGAGCTGGTCGTCGAGGTAGCGCATCTCGCCGCGGTACCGGACCTGCAGGTGCTCGAGCAGCAGCTCCCGCTCGGCGTCGGACAGGTTGTTCCATGCGCCGGTGGCGTCGTAGTGCGTCTCGGCCTGTCCCAGATCGACGTCGAGGGGTTCGAGGGCGGCCAGCTCGTCCAGGTAGGGATCGGGCGGCCGGTAGGGGACATGCGGCTCGGTGAGGTGGATGTGCAGGAACCAGCGGTCGACCCCGCTGAGCATGGCCCGCTCCAGCTTCTCCAGCGCCTTCTGGTACACCAGCAGGGCGAGGCCCACGCCCGGGGTGTCGCCGTGGTCGTAGAACTCCATCATGTTGGTCTCGCTTGAGAACCATCCGTTCGAGGAGATCGCCACCGAGTAGAAGCCGGCGTCGGAGAGATAGGCCGGGAGCTTCACACCCTCCGGCAGCGGCGTGCGGTCGAACTGCGGGATGAACCCCGCGTCGATGTTGTCGCGCCCGTTCATCACGCAGGTGATCGACGGGTACGTCCAGTTGGAGCACGAGACGTGGTCGTCCATCGCCACGCCGTCGGCAGCCAGCTCATCGAGGAACGGAAGCAGCCCCAGATCGCTGCCGTACCGAGCCATGTGGTCACGCCGGAAGGTGTCGATCGAGATCATGATCAGGTTGCGCGGCGGCGCCCCCAGGAAGCTGGGGAAGGTGTCGGTGGGGGTCGCGTCAGTCGTCGCCGCGGCAGAAGATGTGGTCTCGGCCCCATCGGGGTTGCATGCGAGGAGGGTGAGGAGGGCGAGCATCGATAGGGCCTGGACAGAGGACCTGGGGGGTGGAGCACCCCACACCGTAGCCCGACGAAACGGAGGACGCGTACCCGCCACCCCTGGGATAGTGTGGCGCCGAGGTGGTCCATGAAGTTCACTCGTCTGCTGCCGTCTGGCGTAATCACAGGCTGGCCGGCCATCGCCTGTCTGACCTTCGGCTGCCTGACAGCCGGGTGCCTCGACTACGACTTCCAGGAGGCCAGCCCCACCGAGTGGGCTCCGTCCGACACGGGCTCGCATGTCGCCACCACCTCCACGCTGACCACGACATCGACGACATCAACCACGCTGACCGGAACGGGCTCCACCTCCACGGGGACGACGACGACCTTCACCCCCATCGCAGACGCCCCGGTCTATGCCAACACCTCGACCACCCTGTACGAGGTCGATCCGGCCACCGGCGCAGCCACCGTCATCGGCGACTTCGCGGATCGGGCGTCTGGCGAGGCCATAGACGGCTTCGTCGACATCGCCATCGATCTGGGCGGCCGCATGTTCGGCGGCACCTTCGACGCGCTGTACCGGATCGATCCCACCACCGCGACGGTGGAGTTGATCTGCGCGCCGAAGGCCAGCATGTACGCCCTGGCGTTCACCGACGCCGGAGAGCTGCTAGCCGGCGACGAAGACCGCATCACCTTCATCGACACCTACAACTGCGACACCCAGCGCCTCATCGACGGCAGCTCGTACACCACCAGCGGTGATCTGGTGGGCCTGCCTGACGGCTACCTGTACTGGACGATCGCCGAGGAGGACGCCGACGGGCTGGTGCGGGTCAATCCCACGACAGGCGCCACCGTCTACATCGGGTCCATCCCCGGGTTCACCAACATCTTCGGCCTCGGCTACGACGACGGCCAGTTGTACGGCTTCAACTCCTGGGGAGAGACGATCCGCATCTCACCAGAAGACGGTACGCCCGAGCTGATCGCCTCGAACGACGAGATCCAGTGGTGGGGAGCGACGACCAACCCCGTCGAGTGGTAGGCCCGCCTCTCAGCTCTCACCGCTGAGCGCCCGCACCACGGCCGGCAGCGCCGCGTCGAATCGGTAGCTCGTGCCCCGGTGTCCGCCGGGAAACTCCTCGTGGTGGTGATCGATCCCCGCCCGCGACAGCGCGGCGACGAACCGCCGCAGGCCGAGCTGCAGGTGGTACTCGTCGTTATCGCCGGCGTCCATCCAGAGCAGGTCGAGGTCAGCCAGGGCCGCCGCCGCGTCGGAGCGTTCCACCTGTACGATGGGATCGAACCGCCTCCACGACGCCAGCAGGTCGAAGTCGACCGCGCCGGTCTCGAAGTCCACCGGCAGGCGCGCCGGGAAGCCGTCAGGCGCAGGGCCAGCGTCCGGCGAGTACGCCGCCGACATGCACAGCAGGCTTATCGCCGGAAACCAGCTGCCTGGCAGGGAGTGGCGGGTCCAGAACGCCCGCGCGAACGCCATCGGCCCGCCAGCGGCGCGGATCGGACCCACCGCGCCAGGGATCTCCCCCAGATACGCCAGATCGAAGCCCATGTCGCCGGCCAGGCTGGCGACCGCGGCGAACCGCCCGGGGTGGTTCATCGCCAGATGCAGCCCGCCGAAGCCTCCCGACGAGCGACCGGCCACGCCCCAGCGGCCGTCCAGCAGCAGGTGGGCCTCCGCGAAGGGCAGCACCTCGTCCACCAGCCACGCGGCGTAGTTGCCGATGCCGGGTGAGTCGACGTACTGACTCCCCACCAGCGAGGTCATCGCGTCGGGCAGCACAGCCACGAACGGCGCGCAGGCCCCGTCGGCGATGAGGCGATCGATGCGCGTGGCGATGGAGATGCCGGTCAGGCTGCGGGCCAGCATGGACTCGCCGGTGGCAGAGAACGGCGGCAGCAGGAGCACCGCCGGGTAGCGGCGCTCGCCCTCGGGATTGTAGCCGCGCGGGGTGTAGACCCACAGATCGCGGTCGGTGGGATCCTCCCAGGGGTTGCCGCTCAACGCCTGGGAGGGGCAGGTCAGCGCGAAGACGGACCCGCGCTGGTGCGGCGGCACGTTTGGAAATGGGTGGGGCGGAAACGGGTGGGGGGGACGCGAGCGGGGCATGGGCGCTCCAGAGGCGGGGACGGCTCCTATCCCGCCGACTCCAGCGCCCATCGACACCGCTGGCGGACATGCCGATCGGGGTCTTCCAGCCCCCTCCGTAGCGCCGCGGCGCCCTTCTCTGGTGCGTGATCGGCCAGCCAGCCCAGCGCGCGGAGACGCGCTGGGATCGTCACCCGCTCCAGCAGCCAGATGAGCGCGGGGATGGCGTCGGCCCCCACCCGCCCCCGAGCGGGATCAAGCGGGTAGACGAACGGACCGTGATCGAGGTCGTCCCAGGAGCGCACATGCGGCAGCACAGAGACGGCGGCCCAGGCGGTGAGCGCCGCGTCCTCCTCCCGGCCGCGCTTCAGCAGCCACAGCCACGAACGCGCGAGTCCAGGTGGCAGGTAGCCGACATCCAGGGCGTCCCGAGCCACATCCGCCGCCAACGCGAGCAGCGCCAACCCCCAGCGATCCCAGGCCGGCTCCAGCCCGGCGGGCACCTTCCGCCACGAGACGTGGGCCGGCCACACCAGGGAGCGCTCGGCCACCGCCCGCGCGGAGAGCCCCCGCGCCAGGTTGTCCAGACGTAGCAGCGGCTCGGGGAGCGGCTCCGGGAGGGTCGGCGGCGAGCCCAGAGCCTCCCGGAGCGCCGCGGGGTGGCCGGCCCGCTCCAACAGCGCGTGGGCCCAGCGCATGTCCTCGGCCCGGGGAGAGGAAGGCCAGCCCCGGATCTCCGAGATCGCCCGCGCGAGCACGGCCGGCGTGGGACACACCGAGGCCAGCGGCCAGTGGAACCACCCGTCGGGCAGCAGCGCCTCCAGACGCGCGACCGGCAGGTGCCAGGCCAGCTCCCGCCGCAGCGGGACCTCGCTTCCGCAGTAGGAGATGTCCCGCGAGCGGCGCTCGATCTCGCCCAGCCACGGCGCGGGGTCCGCGCGGACCAGCATCAGCAGCGCAGGGATCTCGCCGGGGTGATTGCGAAGGAGCGGCAAGACCGCCGGACCCGCAGCCTCCAGCAGCTCCACGATCCGCGCGGCGTTGTCCTGAGCCAGCGCGATGACCGCGGCCTGCGGCGGCGGCAGATCGGTGACGGCGTCCAGCAGCAGGCCGGGATGCTCCAGCGCTCCCAGCCGCCGGGCCTGCCGCCCCAGCGCGCGATGCCAGCGCGCAGCCCCCAGCGCCTGCGGCGCCGCGTCCATCAACCAGGGGTCGGGGTGCCGGGTGTCCAGCAGCAGCCGGGCGAGCGGGGCCGCGGGGATCCTGGCCGTGGCGTCGGTCGGCAGGTGACCGTGCAGGACCAGGGCGAAGGTCAGGAGTTCACGGTGCAGCGCCGGGAGGACCTCACGGGCCTCCACCAGATCGGCGGCCTCTGCAGGGAGCCGCTCGATCATCGCGCACAGAGGGGCCAGCAGCTCTGTGATCCAGGGCCAGCGCCAGCCCTGCTCGCGCAGCTCCCGATCCTCCGGCCGATGCGACAGGAGCCGGCGGACATCTCCCGCGCCGAAGGCCGCGCCGGCGTGGGCCAGGTGGTACCAGCACGTCACCTGCCGATCGCTCGGGATGGTGCCTGCTCGTGCCATCTCCCACAGGATCTCCCCTGCGGCGATCTCGTCCCCGGCGGCGGCTCGAAGGTGGAGCCACCCCGAGGCCGGGTACGGTCCGGCGTGAAGGAGGGCCAGCACCCGCTCTGGGGTCAGCGCGCGATCGACGGTCACCCGCGGAGTCTACCGCGAGTGAGTCAGTCTCCCCGATCCCAGAGCGCCTCCCGCCAGCGGGACGGCACGAGCGGCCGCTGGGCACGAGACGTGGGCGCGCTCGGACGCTTCGCGTCGCGGAGCCACATCAGACGACGCTGCCCCGCAGCCACGATGGCGGCCCCGCGAACCTCCACGGGGAGCAGACCAGCGGCGGCGCGCGCCTGTTCGGTGGACGCCTCGAGGGTGACCGCGCCGCGCGTGCGGTCCTCGACGGTGACCGAGCAGCCATCCGGACGGATGGTGATGGCCTTGATGAAGCCGACGACTCGGAGGGCGTGAAAAGGGAGGGGAATCATGAGAACCTCCACGAGCTCACAGCGTGAACGGATTTCGCGCCGTGTGTCGTCCTTTTTTGTCGGTCGAACGGCCCATCAAGCGAAGACGCGCGGACTTTACGCAACTTCACACCACCGCAACGGTGGCGAAACAGACCGTCCCTACTCTCAGGGTGCGGCGTGATGGACGCGCCGACCACCCCGAGAGGACACCCCATGAGCAAGCAGAACACCACGAGCAGGAAGCGCACGAAGATCGGCATCGCAGTCGGCCTCACCCTCGGCCTCCTGGCGATCCCCGCAGCGTTCGCAGCGGGCAGCGGAGGCCCCGGCTGGGGCTGTCACCGCGGAGAGCTGAGCGTCGAGCAGGTGCGTGATCACATGGGCAGCGTGGCGGACCGCGCGCTGTCGATGGTCGACGCGACCGACACCCAGCGCGACGCGGTCGACGCGATCCTCGACGACGCCGCCCCCCGCGCGGTGGACTTCCGGCAGCAGGGCAGGACCCTCCACGACGAGCTCCGCGACGAGCTGTCCGACGGTGAGCCTGATCGCGGCGAGCTGGAGGGGATCCGTACGGAAGGCGTGGCGCTGTTCGACCGCGCCACGGGAGAGGCCCTCGACACCCTCCTGGCCGTCTCCGACGTGCTGACCGCCGAGCAGCGCGTCGAGCTGGCCGAGAAGCTGCCCCGCCACCGCTGACCCACCCGATCGGCGGCCCGGGCCCGATCGGCCGCCGCTGACGGTGCGATAGATGGGACTGCTCCGGGAGGCCTGATGGGCGAGCGTGTGCTGATCATCGACGACGACGTTCGCCTGTCGGGCATGCTCCAGACGTACCTGGGCGGCCGGGGGCTCGCCGTACAGACGCGGCCGAACATCTCTACGGGACGCGCGGCCCTCGCCAGCGGGGGCTTCGACGTCCTGGTGCTGGACGTCATGCTCCCCGACGGAGACGGCATGGATCTGTGCCGACAGCTGCGGGCCGAGGGGCTCGCGCTGCCGATCGTGATGCTCACAGCGCGGGGCGAGGAGACCGACCGCATCCTCGGTCTGGAGCTCGGCGCCGACGACTACCTGCCCAAGCCGTTCAACCCCCGAGAGCTGCTGGCGCGGCTCAAGGCGGTGCTGCGTCGCAGCCTCCGAGACGCGCCGTCTGCGAGCGTGCTGCGGTTCGGCGAATTGGAGATCGACCGGGGCGCCCGTCGCGTGCAGGTGGGCGGAGAGGCCCGGCGGCTCACAAGCCACCAGTACAACCTCCTGGTGACGCTCGCCGAGCGGGCGGGGCGGGTGCTCAGCCGCGAGCAGCTCATGGTGATGGTGCGCGGCGAGGAGCTGACCCCCTACGACCGCAGCATCGACGTCCACATCTCGCGGATACGCGCGGCGATCGAGCCCGATCCCAGGCGACCCCGGCGCATCCTGACCGTCCGGGGGGCCGGCTATGTGTTCGTGGCAGGGTAGGAAGCGCCGCCGGCGCTGTCTGCGCAGCCCAAGGCACCACCTGTGGCTGCAGATCTACGTTGCGTTCGTCGCGGTGATCGTCTCTTGCTTCCTCGTCTCGGCGGCCAGCACGCGGCTGCTGTACGAGGAACGAAAAGAGGCGCCGGCGGCGCTGGCGGCCACCGCGGCGTTCATCACAGCAGATCTCCCCGCGGGCGACCAGCTCCAGGACGCTCTGACGCGCCGAGCCGAGGAGCTGCGCCTGCGCCTGGCCCTGTGGAGCCCCGACGGCGCCCCCCTGGCATCGACCTGGGGAGGACTCCCCGGTCCCTACAGCGACTGCGACGCCATGAGCTGGATCCACACCGCAGAGGGTCCCGGGGTGCTGGTGGCGTTGCCCGACGGTCGCTGGCTGTCGGCGACGCTGGATGGACGGGTGCAGGACCGCTGGCGTCAGCACCTGCTGGTGCTCGGGCTGCTGATGGCGACCATGGCGATCGGCAGCTACGGCATCACCCGACGCATCACCCGCCGGCTGGAGGCGCTCCAACAAGGGGTCCGCACGCTGGGTGAGGGCGAGCTGTCGGCCCGCGTGGTCATCGGCGGCACCGACGAAGTCGCGCATCTGGCGCGCACCTTCAACACCACGGCCGCGCGGATCGAGGCGCTGGTGGATAACCAGAAGCGCATACTAGCCAGCGCCTCGCACGAGCTGCGCTCCCCCCTGGCGCGGGTGCGGATGGCGCTGGAGATCCTGGCAGACGCCGAGCACCCGAGCGAGCGGCGCCGCTGGCGAGCGGAGGCCGAAGCGGACATCGCCGAGCTGGACTCCCTGATCGAAGACCTGCTGCTGGCGAGTCGACTGGAGGGCGCGCCGCGGGGCCCGCTGGAGACCGTCGATCTGCGGGCGCTGCTGGGCGAGGAGGCCGCGCGCGAAGGGGTGGCCGCCGAGGGAGAGGCCGCTCTCATCCGGGGCGAGCCGAGGATGCTGCGCACAGCGCTGCGGAACCTGCTGATCAACGCGCGAATTCACGGCAGCGGGGAGATCGTCGCTCGGGTCACGCCCCACAAAGGCGGCTACCGGCTGGTGATCGCGGACCGCGGACCGGGCGTGCCCGCCGAGCAGGCCGAGCGCATCTTCGAGCCGTTCACGCGCCTGGACGGCGGCAAGCCGGGCGCGGGACTCGGCCTGTCGCTGGTCCGTCGAATCATCGCGCGCCACGGCGGGAGCGTTCGGGTCCTCCCGAGGGAGGGCGGCGGCGCGCGGTTCGAGTTGGATCTTCCGACGCAGGAATCGTGAGCCAGCGGCTCAATAGCAGCGGCTCAATAGCAGCGGCTCAATAATAGGTCGCTCCCCAGCCGCCCGACCCGCAGCAGCTGAACGAGATGTTGCCGTCGCTGCCGCCGCCCGAGTCCATGGTGAGGGTCATGCTGTCGGTGAGGCGCCCGCTGATGCTGTGGGTGCTACCGCAGGTGCCGGTGAACGTCTCTGAGCTGCCGTCGTCGAACGAGACCGTGTAGACACCGGACTCGCCGTCGTTGCAGCCCACGCTGATGTAGATCGAATCCACCCAGGCGGTCACGCCGATGCTGCACGAGTCAGAGACCCCGGGCTGCATGGCGCCCGGCCCCCCACAGTTCACGAAGTTGCTGGAGCAACCCTCGGAGTAGGAGCCGTCACAGTCTTCGTCGATGCCGTTCGCGCAGGCCTCGGTGGCCACGGGGTTGATGGAGCTGTCGCCGTCGTCGCAGTCGTCGCTGTCATCGTCGTAGCCGCTGGGCTCGTCGCAGGCGAGCGTGCTGCTGTCCGAGCCGAAGCCGTCGCCGTCGCTGTCGAGGTACCAGGTGGTCTGCGTGCTGGTGTCCAGCCCGCTGTCGTCGTCGTCGATCAGCTCATTGCAGTCGTTGTCGACGCCGTCGCACTCCTCCGTGGCGTCGGGGCTGATGTCCGCGTCGTTGTCGTCACAGTCATCGCTGTCATCGACGTACCCGCTGGGAGCGTTGCAGCGCTGCTGGGAGTCGATGGCGTCGCCGTAGCCGTCGCCGTCGTCGTCGACGTACCAGGTGGTCTGCGTGCTGGTGTCCAGCCCCGTGTCCGAGTCGTCGATGGCGTCATCGCAGTTGTTGTCGATGCCGTCACAGATCTCGGTGGCGTCGGGATTGATGTCGGCGTCGTTGTCGTCGCAGTCTCCGCTGTCGGCGTCATAGCCGCTCGGCACGTCACAGGCGGCCTCCGTGAACGAGTCGTGGCCGTAGCCGTCGTCGTCGTCGTCGAGGTACCAGGTGGTCTGCGTGCTGGTGTCGAGACCGCTGTCGTCGTCGTCGATCAGCTCATTGCAGTC
>CAYXGP010000263.1:0-10183 GCA_964464515.1 uncultured Enterobacterales bacterium | reverse complement strand
GGTCTCACGAACCACGGTCTCACGAACCACGGTCTCACGAACCACGGTCTCACGATTCACGATCCCCACCCCACGCTCCCCCACTCTGGCGGACGATCGCGATCAACGAGCCCCGATCCCCAGGAACCGCCACTCCCCCCGCCGTGATAATCCCCATCCATGACCGCCACCCCTCTGGTCGCCCGCCTCCTCACCTCCCTGATGGGCCTGCCCGAGCCCCAGCGCGAGCGCCTCCGTCAGCTCCACTTCCACGACGCGGGGCACGGCTACGACGTCTTCGGCCTCCACCCCGACTTCGTGACCCTGGGCGTGGCGATGACCGGCCCGCTCTACAACTCGTACTTCCGGGTTCGGAGCAGCGGTCACGAGCACATCCCCGAGGTCGGCTCGGCCGTCCTGGCCGCCAACCACTCCGGCAACATCCCGATCGACGGCATGATGCTGTGGAGCGACGTGGTCCGTCACTCGACCCCGCCGCGTGTGCCCCGGGCCGTCGCCGATCACTTCGTCTCGTCCCTGCCCTGGGTCGGCCCCTTCTTCGCCCGGGGCGGCGTGGTGGGCGGCTCGCGCGGCAACGTCCGCACCCTGCTGGAGTCGGGCGAGCTGCTGATGATCTTTCCCGAGGGTGTGCCGGGCATCATCAAGCCGTGGTCGAAGCGCTACCAGCTCCAGAAATTCCGGGTGGGTCACGCCGAGCTGGCGATCCGCTACCGCGCCCCCATCGTGCCCGTGGGCATCGTGGGCGCCGAGGAGCAGCTCCCGTCGGCCTTCGCCAGCAAGCGCCTGGGCAAGCTCTTCGGCATCGAGGCCGTGCCGATCCCGGTGGTGCCCGTGCCGCTCCCGGTGCGGTACCACATCCTCTACGGGCCGCCCATTCCCGTAAACGAGGAGTTCTCGCCCGAACAGGCCGACGAGCCCGACGTGGTGGCCGCCGTGGCCGAGCGCGTCCGCGACGCGGTGGACGCGCTGCTCAAGCAGGGGCTGGCGGCCCGCGAGGGGGTCTTCAAGTGACCATCCGCAACGTCCTTGTGACCGGCGCGGCGATGCCGATCGGCGAACGCGTGATCCGCACCCTGCTCGATGACTCCCGGGTGGGCTGCGTCATCGGCGTGAGCGGACAAGACCCGGCCACCCTGCCGCTGACCGAGGGCGATCGCCTGACGCTGCGGCAGGTCGATCTGCGTCGAGGCCGCCGGGTGCGCAACCTGCTGTTCGGCCCGGCCCGCGAGCTGGAGGTCGACACCGTGGTGCATCTGGCGATGCACCGCTCGCCGTGGGAGGAGGGGATCCGCGTCCACGCCTTCGCCGTCGAGGCGCTACGCTCGATGATCGAGCTGTGTGAGCGCCACCCGACCATCCGGCGCCTGGTCGTGCGCTCCGACGCCGCCGTCTACCAGGTCCAGCGCGATCTGCCGACGCTGATCAGCGAGGCCCACCCCCTCAACCTCGCCGGAGGCGCCCCCCAGTGGGTGCGCGACCGCGTCGAGGCCGACGTCACCGCCTGCGCGCGTATGGGGCTGTCGCGGCTGCAGATCGTCGTGTTGCGAATGGCCGAGGCGCTGGGTCCGGGCACCGGCAGCCAGATGTTCGACTACCTCGAGAGCCCCTTCTGTCTACGGCCCATCGGCTACGACCCCATGGTCAACGTGCTCACGATCGCCGACTCCGCGGTGGCGATCCAGAAGGCGCTGCACTCGGAGGCGCAGGGGGTGTTCAATATCCGCGGCGCCGACACCCTCCCGCTGACGGCGTGCATCCGAAAGTGGGGCCGCGTCGACGTGCCGATGTTCAGCACCCTCATGACGCCGCTGTACAACCTGCGTCGGCTCACCACCGGACACGACTTCCGCTACGGCATGAACCGACGACGCTTCCACTACTCCGTGGTGCTCGACGGAGAGCGCGCCCGGGCGGTGCTGGGCTACGTTCCCTGTCACCCCGTGAACTGGCCGGCGAGCTCTCCGGCCTAGCCGACCCATCGCCCCTGGAGTCTCCATGCGCTGGCCCCTCCGCCTGCCCGTCCTCCTCCCCGTCATCCTGATCTGCGCGGCCGCGTCCTGCTCGGGCAAGGACGACGATGACGACGACGACGACAGCGACACCGGCGGCGGTCCGGGTGGAGGGACCGCCACCGGGAGCACCACCAGCTCCGGCGGCACCGGAAGCACCACCGGCGATGGCTGTCCCGACGAGGTCCCCGAGGAGTACCGCTACCTGTGGGACTGCCACGCCACCACCTGCGACGGCGGCACGAAGGTCTACCACATCGGCGAGGGCAGCTCCGACGCCAGCGGCAACATCACCACGTCCGAGCGGTGGTTCATGTTCGAGTCGTCCGGGCTCACGTGCATCGAGACCTTCGACATCAACGGCACGGCCAGCCCGTACGATCCCGAGACCTTCAAGTGCGCCACCTGCGAGGAGATCTACGAGGTCACCTGGCAGATGACGTCCGGCAACGACTGCGGGTTGCTGTGGGGCTACACGTTCATCGGCGACAAGAGCGTGGAGAAGGGGCCGTTCAACGGGTTCCTCATGTTCGACACCCACAACGCGTTCGGCGATCGCAACGAGGACGACGGGATGCTTGTGGTCACCGCCATGCTCACGACCGATCAGTCCGCCTACTACCAGGATCGCGACTACGGAGAGGGGACCGCCAGTCCGACGAGCGGCACCGACGGACCGCCAGAGGCATATGTGTGGGGGAACGCGGGGGCTTGCTGGCAGTAGTCCGCGCAGGACCTGAGGGCGCGTCGAGCACGACAACAGTCCTCAAGCGCCAGGACCAACGCTCGGATCCAGCGCCCCCCGCCTCCGCGAGATCAACGAACAAGCGCCCCTTCCATCTCTCGCGCTCTTGGCACGTCAATAGATATCCCGTAAAATCGACAGCACCCCCGGTGGCCACCCGGCGGGCACCTGGCGGGAGAAGGCGCGGTGCTGTTCCACACGCTCGACTTCTTCATCTTCCTGCCGCTGGTCTTCTTCCTGTACTGGGGCGTGCCGCGCCGCTACCGTCTGGCCGTCCTGGCCGGCGCCTCCGTCCTGTTCTACGCCTCCTGGTCCGTGGCCTGGCTGCCGCTCCTGCTGGGGATCACGGCCCTGGCCTGGGGCGGCGGCCTGGCTGTGGCGCGTCACCCGACCCGGGCCCGCACCGCGGCGCTGATAAGCGCCCTCCTCGTGCCGCTCCTGCTGTGCAAGTACTGGAATTGGATCGCGGAGAACATCGAATTCGTCGGCTCGCTCGCAGGCAGCGACGCCGCGATCCCCCGCGTGGCCCTGGCCCTGCCGGTGGGCATCTCGTTCTTCACCTTCCAGGCGCTGGCGTATGTGATCGACATCTCGCGCGCTGCGCGGAAGGGCGAGGACGCTGAGCCCACCCGCAGCGCCCTCCGCTTCGGCACGTTCCTGACGTTCTTCCCGCAGCTCGTCGCCGGCCCCATCGTGCGCCGCAGCGAGCTCCTGCCCCAGCTCCGGGCCCTGCCGCTCCTCACCCGCGACCGCATCGGCGGCGGCATCTTCCGCATCCTGCGCGGCCTGGGCAAGAAGGTCCTGATCGCCGACGTGCTTGCGGTGGCGATGGTGGACCCGGTCTTCTCCGAGCCGGACCGCTTCACCAGCCTGGAGGTGCTGGTCGCGCTGTACGCCTACACGCTGCAGATCTACTGCGACTTCTCCGGCTACACCGACATCGCCATCGGCACCGCCCGGCTGTTCGGGATCGACCTTCCCGAGAACTTCCGTCAGCCCTACAAGGCCACCTGCGTGGCGGGGTTCTGGCGGCGCTGGCACATCACCCTGAGCAATTGGGTCCGCGACTACATCTACTACCCCCTGGGCGGCTCTCAGGTGGCGAGCCCCTGGCGCGTCTACTTCAACATCTGGCTGACCCTGCTGATCATCGGCCTGTGGCACGGCGCGAGCTGGAACTTCGTCGTCTACGGCACCCTGCACGGGCTCGCGGTGGGGGTCTGCCGCTGGCGCCGCAAGCGGACCGGCCGACGCCCTGAAGATCCCCTGCCCTCGACCGGCGCGTGGGTCTGGCGGTGGCTGGGCACCTTCCACTTCATCGTGCTGGCCCGCGTGCTGTTCCGCGCGCCCGACCTGCCGACGGCCGGGAGCATCCTGCTCTCGCTCACCGACGTGACCCTGCTGATACCTCGCTTCGCCCCGCTGGCCTGGTTCGTGCTGCTGGTCGGCTACGCGCTCCACTTCCTGCCCGCCTCGCTCTCGGATCGGCTGGAGCAGGGCTTCTGTCAGCTCGGTCCCGCGCCCTGGGCGCTCTCCGCAGCCTCGTTGGGCGCCGCCTGCTTGACGTTCGGCGGCGGCGCGAGCCTCGCCTTCGTCTACTACCAATTCTGACAAATTCTGAAGATCCGCTGCTGATGGCGCCCCTCCCCCCCACCGATCACAAGGCCGAGCTCAACCGGATGGTGGGGTTCGTCTTCGGCTGCGGGCTGCTGGCGGCGCTGTCGTACCTGGTGCCCGCCGCCGAGCCGATCCGTCCGTGGCTGCCCGGCGAGCCCATACCGCTGCGGGGCCTCATCGATCGCCAGCTCTCGCAGCCCCTGGACATCCCGACCGCCGAGCCGCCGCCGCCGGAGGTGCCCGAGCTCTCCTCGCCGGATGCCGCGCTCCCGCTTCAGCTCGACGTGGCGTCCCCGACCGCTGAACAGTCGCTGCCCGCTGAACAGCCGCTGCCCGCTGAACAGTCGCTGCCCGCTGGACAGCCGCAGCTGGCCGATGACGAGGAGCGAGGGGCCGCCGAGCCGACGACCCTCGCTTCGGCCGGCCCCCAGAGCGCCGCAGACGCCCCCTCAGTCGCCCCCTCAGTCGCCCCCTCAGTCACCCCTGCGGATGCCCGAGATGTCACCCTCGCCACGCAGCATGCGGCCAACGCGGCGATCACCGCGCCCCGTCCCGCCCCCGTGCCGATGCCCTCGCGGCTGGGCGCCTCACCCGCCGTGCCCACCCTGCTGGAGATCCCCACCGGGGGCCTCGACACGTGGTTCTCCTCGCTGCAGTCCTCCGAGGAGAGCGGGGGGCTTGCGCGCGCGCTGCACTTCGGCGACTCCACCATCGCCGGCGACGGCATCGCCCGCACGGTCCGCGGTCGCCTGCAGCACCGCTTCGGAAACGGCGGGCCGGGATTCCTCGCGGTGCAGGTCGATCGGCGCTGGGCAGCACGCCCCGGCATCGCCCGCTGGCCCTCTGGAGAGTGGGAGACCGTCACCATCACCCACGGCGGCGCCGCGAGCCCCGCCTACGGTCTGGCCGGCACCGTCTCCACCTCCACGGACGTCGCACGCTCCACCCTGGGCGGCCGCAAGATCGACGGCGAGCGCCCCCCCCTCGTGACGGTCGACATCTTCTACCAGGTGCAGCCTGGCGGCGGCACGGTGCAGGTGGCGCCCCACGAGGGCCGCGGGATCTCCCTCAACACCGCCTCCGACAGCCGCGGAGACCGCTACTACCGGATGACCGTGCCAGCCGGCGCGCCGATGGTTCACCTCAAGACGATGGGCGACGGTCCCGTCACCTTGTACGGCCTCGCCCTGGAGACGGCGGGCCCCGGCGTGACCTGGGAGACCCTGGGAGTGGCCGGCGCCAGCCAGCGCTCGCTGCTCAAGCAGGACCGCGGGCACCTCCGCCGGCAGATCGCCCGCCGCTCCCCCAGCCTCATCGTCTACCAGATGGGCGGAAACGAGCTGGGCTACCCCTCCCTCAAGCGCGGGGAGGGCGAGCTGTACCGCGACGCCCTCGTGAACTCCCTGCGGCGGATCCGGCGGGGCGCCCCGGACGCCTCGTGCCTGGTGATCCCCCCGCTCGACAAGGGCGAGCGCGTGCGAGGAGAGGTGGTGAGCCACCCGATGCTCGACCGGATGGTCGCCGTCCAGCGAGACGTGGCGCTCGCGGAGGGCTGCGCCTTCTGGGACGCCCGCAACGCCATGGGCGGCGACGGGGCGTTCGCGCGCTGGATGAGCCACGAGCCGCGGCTGGCGTGGTCCGATCTGCATCACCTGACGCGCACCGGGCTGGCCGAGATCGGACACGCGCTGTCCGACGCCATGCTGCGCTCGTACGACGCGTGGTCCCTTGAGCCGCTGGGCACCTACGCCCAGCGAGCGACGCCCTCGAAGCCCGCCCCACCGACGCTGGTGATCCCGCAGGGCGCGGAGGTCCCAGCAGGGGTGGGTCCCGCCAGCGGCGATCCGGCCGGGACCTGAGTGAGATCGCCTATCGCAGCTTCACCGGGCACGGCTCGGAGGTCATCGTCTCCACCAGGTTGTCGGCCGTCACGTACGCGACGGTGTAGGGCCCCGCCCGCCCCGTGGGCCCCGCCTCGGGATCGAGCGTGAACCAGAAGGTCTCGATCCGCCGTCTGCCGCCCTTGTGCTTCGTGACGCGTCCTGCCTGAGAGCGCAGGAACAGGAGGCCGCTGGCGTCGATCTCCTTGCGACCCCAGGCCACTTGGATGTCCTCGGCGTGCCAGACAGCGACCTTCATCCAGAAGTGGTCCGAGGGGTCCGAGGGGTGCCACTCCTGCGCCTTGCACAGCACCGCGACCTTCGCGGACGGCGTGCCCCGGTAGTCCGTCGCCTCGTCCATCAGCCGGTTGCCGCACCCCAGGGTCGGGGCCAGGATCAGGGCGAGGATCGTCGCGCGGATCGGCTCCGGGATCGGCTCCAGGATCGACTGAGGGATGGTCCTGCGCACCGGACGCCGATATCCTCTCAAGGAACCGGGGTTTGCACCATGACCACCCATCGCCTCCTGATCCTCTCGCTCTCCATGGCCGCCTGCAACGACAAGAACGGTGTCGTCACTGGCGGACAGACGGACACGGCGGTGACCTCGGTCACCAGCGCCACCACATCTACATCCTCCCCTGCGACCACAACGTCAACCTCCACAACGTCGACCAGCACGACGACGACGACGACCACGGGTGGGACCGACACCGGCGCGCCGACCGGCACCACCCCCACCGAGCCGATCGAGCAGCCCCCGAAGGTCGTGCGGTTCATCGCGATGGGCGACGGCGGCGAGGGCAACGACGCGCAGTACGCGGTGGCCGACGCCGTCGCCGACGTCTGCGCCGCCAAGACCGACCTCCACGGCGAGGGCTGCGACTTCGTGCTCTACATGGGCGACAACTTCTACGACGCTGGCGTGGAGAGCGTCACCGACGAGCAGTTCCAGACCAAGTTCGAGCTGCCCTACGCGGTGCTCGACCTGCCCTTCTACGTGGTGCTGGGCAACCACGACTACGGCGGGTGCTTCGGGGACGACTGCGGCGCCGGCTGGGAGTTCGACAAGTCCGAGGCGCAGGTCGACTACACCCACTACTCCGACAAGTGGACGATGCCCTCGGAGTACTACACCTTCACCGAGGACCACGCGCAGTTCTTCGGCCTCGACACCAACGCCATCATGTGGGACCCCTTCCTGGCCACCGCCGGCGACCAGCCGTCGTGGCTGCAGACCGAGCTGGACGCCTCCACCGCGAGCTGGCGCATCGCTTACGGACACCACCCCTACATCTCGAACGGCCAGCACGGCAACGCGGGGGCCTACGAGGGGCTGGACTGGCTGACGGACATCTCGTGGCTCTCCTGGGCGACGGACGTTCCGCTGGGGACCGCGGTCAAGTCCTTCATGGACGATCACCTGTGTGGGCAGGTCGACGTCTACCTGTGCGGCCACGATCACAACCGGCAGTGGCTGGAGTCCGCCTGCGGCACCGAGTTCGTCGTGATGGGCACCGCCGCCAAGACCACCGATCTGGAGGATCGCGGCAACCCGAGCTTCTTCGAGGACGACACCCAGGAGGGCTTCATCTGGGTGGAGCTGTACGACGACGAGATGACCGGTGAGATCTACGCCTACACCGGCACGCTGGACTACTCGATGACGCTGACCCGGCCCTCTGCCGGACCGTAGTCGGTGACCACGCGTGCCCACGAGCTGAGCTACCTCTTCACCGGCGGGGCGGAGGGGCTCGACCGCTTCTATCGGGAGCATGCCCCCCGCGTGATGGGGTGGGTGATCCGCCTGGGCGATCCGGGGATGGACTCCCGCACGATCACCAGCGAGGTCTTTGAGAAGGCCCTCACCGAGCTGGATCTGTTTGACGGCCGCAGGTCCGCGCGCGCGTGGCTCTACCAGCTCACCCAGGGCGCCTTGAAGGAGCACCGTCGGCGGGCGAGGTGGTCGCGGCTTCGGTTCTGGGAGCGACGCTCGCGGATCGCCCTGCCCCTGGGCCGCAGCGAGCAGGAGGACGCCGTCTTGCGGCAGCGACGGCTGGTGCAAGCGGCGCTGCAGCGGCTGCCCGTCGGAGAGCGCGAGGCCCTGGTGCTCGTCGACCTCGACGACCTGAGTCTCGCCGAGGTCTCCGAGATGACCCGCCGCCCCATCAGCCAGGTCACTCGCCTGCTGCATCGCGGACGCCGCACCTTCGCCGAGGTGATTGAGCAGGACGATCGGATCCGCGACATCCTGAGGGGCGGCCGCCCTGATCTGCGCGCGTCCAGGGAGAGCCGATGAGCCGTGTCAGCCCCGTTCGCTCATGGATGGTCCAGGCCACCACCCCCACCCCCCGCGAGCGAGGGCGGGTCACGCGCCCGCTCGATCTCCAGGACGTCACCTCGCTCGGCGAGACCGCCGGCCCCCGCAGCGGCGAGATGCGCGCGGTCGTCGTCTCGCTCCACAGCGTCCCCGCCGCGCGCGCGCTGGGTGGCGATCCGGAGTGGGCCGAGGCCAACGCAGAGACGAACGCGGTGTCCGACACGCCGGTCCCCCCGGCAGCCCCCGAAGAGATCGCCCCGCCGCGGCCGGTTTCGCCGCGCACGCGGCTGGACTTCGGTCTCGACGCCGCGAAGGACGCGGGCAAGGTCGTCGGGGCCGCCGCCTTCGCTGTGGCTGCCGTCACCGGGCTGGTGGGCCTGCTCGACACCGCCGCCGAGCTGCTCCCCGATCGCCCGCAGCGCGTGGAGCCCGGGCACCTGTTCACCTTCGGCGAGCGCCTTGCCGTGCAGGGTGACGCGGAGGTGACGATGCGAGAGGCCGCGGGCCGCACCGCGATCGACCTGACGTCTGGGCACCTGCGGACCCAGGCGCTGCCCGGCGCAGACGGCGCGCTGGAGATCACCGCCGGGGAGACCACGATCACCTCGGAGGGCGGCGGGGTGGCCGTCGAGCGTCTGGGAGATCTCCTCACGGTCACCGCCACCGACGGCGCCGTCACGGTGAGCGGCGGCGGTCGGCGCGTGACAGTCCCGCCCGGCGACACCTGGAGCGCCGAGGAGCCCGCGCACCCCGACTGCGAGCAGCCGACAGCACAGCAGGCGCTCCCCCCGACCTGGGCCCCGCCCGCCGGAGCCCCCCCCGCGGACATGCTCGGCTTCGCGCAGCAGGGGTTGCAGCCGCCCGCTACGGACGCGAACGGAGGCGCCGGCAGCGGCGCCGGGGGCAGCCCATCGGCAGGCGCGGGCAGCGGCGACGGCGCCGCGGCGGCCGGCGGCAGGGGCGGAGCAGGCGGCGGCTCCGCGAGTGCGGCAGGCACCCCGGGTGGCGGCGCCGCCGCGCGGGGCAGGCAGGCGGCGCTGCAGGGCGCTCAGCAGAAGACCAGCGGCGACGGCGTCCAGGTCGGCGCAGAAGAGATGTCCGCCGCGCAGCGGCGCCTCGCGGTGAACGGCGAAGGCGCGACGCCCGCCGACCGGAGCGCCGCTTGGAGTCCTCCGCCACCTGCCAGCGGCGATCTCCGCACGTGCCCGGTCGGCCCTGACGTCCCAACCCCCGATGACGCCCTCGCGATGGCCGCTCCGTCCCCGAGCGCAGCGGGCCCCGGGGCTGTCCCCCCACACCAGCCGTCCAGCGCACCCGCCGCAGCCGGTCCGCCGATTCCAGAAGGCCCCCTGTTTCCCATCGGCTGGGACAACATCGTCGGGGACCGGCCCCCGCCGGGGAGCTCCGGCGCCAGCCCCTCGGGGTCACCCTCTGGAGGATCACCCAGCAGCGCGCCCGGCGGTCAGGGCGGTCAGGGTGGTCAGCGAGCGCCGTCTGGTCAGCCCGGTGCCAGCGCAGCTCCGCCACCGAGCGACGGCCAGAGCCCACCAGCGGCCAGCCCCCCCGGTGGGGGTCCACAGAGCCAGAGTCCACAGACTCAAGCCCCACAGGC
>CAYXGP010000262.1:1731-10421 GCA_964464515.1 uncultured Enterobacterales bacterium | reverse complement strand
CATCGCTCAGATTCCACTCCTAAAGCGCGTAATCACTTAACCGGTCACGCATGGGTAGAGATCAATCATGGCTGAGTTCTTCGTTCTTCCGCAGTCATCACCCACCATGGAGATCGGCGTGCTGGTCCGCTGGCGCGCCGAGGAGGGAGCCACGCTCGCTCCCCAGGACGTGCTGGCCGAGGTCGAGACCGACAAGGCCACCATGGAGATCGAGGTCTTCGACCCCTGCGTGCTGCTCAAGCGGCTGGCCAGCGCCGGCGCCGAGGTCCCGGTGGGCCACCCCATCGCGATCACCGGCCAGGCCGGCGAGAAGATCGACGACCTGCTCGCGCGATACGCCGGCATGAAGGAAGCCACGCCCGTCGGGTCTGCGCCCGCCGAGCCCGCCGCTTCTGCGACCGCTGAGTCTGCAAGCGCCGAGTCTGCGTCCGCCAGGTCCGCCCCGGGGCTCACCCGATTCACGTGGAAGGGTCGGGAGATCGACCCCGCGATCATGGAGATGCCCACAGCATTCCAGCCCGGCGCGTCCCAGCAGATCAATCCGGAGGACGTCCCGGTCCGCGCCGCGCCGGCCGCCCGCCGCGCGGCCCACGCGCTCGGCGTCGATCTGCGCACGATCGCCGGCACCGGGCCCCACGGGCGGGTGCTCCGCAGCGACGTCGAGGCCGCCCGCGCCGCGCCCCCGCAGCCGGCACCCGCCGCAGCGACCCGCGTCCGCAACTCGCAGATGCGCAAGGCCATCGCCCACAGACTCAAGGCGGTCTGGGCCGACGCGCCGGTGTTCACGCTCACCGCCAACCTCGCCTGCGACGCCCTGGTCACCTTCCGGGGGCAGCTCAAGGCGGCGGGCGTGAAGGTCTCCTACAACGACGTGCTGATCAAGGCCTGCGCGCGCGCGCTGCGCGACGTCCCCGAGGTCAACGCCTCCTGGGGAGACGACGCCATCACGCGACACAGCGGCGTCCACGTGGGCGTGGCGGTGGCGCTGCCCGACGGGCTCATCACGCCGGTGGTCCGCGACGCCGATCGCAAGGGTCTCGCTGCGCTGTCAGCCGAGGTCCGTGAGCTGGCCGGCCGCGCCCGGGAGAAGAAGCTGAAGCCCGATGAATACACGGGCTCGACGTTCACGATCTCCAACCTGGGGATGATGGGCATAGAGTCCTTCAACGCCATCCTCAACCCGCCCGAGGTGGTCATCCTCGCGGTGGGCGCGCTCCAGCGGGAGCCGGTGGTCACCGACGGCGGCGGGCTGGGCGTCGGCTGGCGGATGCGCGTGACGCTCACCTGTGATCACCGGGTGGTGGACGGCGCGCTGGGGGCGCGCTTCCTGCAGGCGGTGCGGCGGTACATCGAGGCGCCAGCGTTACTGGCGAGCTGACGCTCCCGGAAGTAGACCGCTCGATCGGTCCCTCCCTCAACACCCGAGAGCGTCATGGAACCCGCGCAATACAACGCCATCGTCCGCTTCATCCGGGTTCTCGTCAGCCGCAGCCCCACCCGCCGGTGCGAGCCAACCGAGGTGATCGTGGCGGAGATTCTGTCTTGAGTTGGACCGCCACGCTGCCCCCTGACTGGAGGGTCTGCCCCCTTCGCCATGTCGCGGTGGTCCAGAACAGCAACGTCGATAAAAAGAGCTACGAAGGAGACCCCTCCGTTCGACTCTGCAACTACACGGATGTCTACTACAACGAGACCATCCACAGCGACCTCGAGCTGATGGTGGCCACGGCAACGCCGGGGGAGATCGAGAAGTTCGGGCTACGTGCGGGCGACGTCATCATCACCAAGGACTCCGAGAGTTGGAACGACATCGCCGTTCCAGCCTGCGTCGCAGAGGATATGCCCGGCGTGGTCTGTGGCTATCACCTGACGATGTTCCGTCCACGACCCGATGTAATCATCGGCCGCTTTCTGCTGCGGGCGCTCCAAGCCAGCGGCGTTCGAGACCAACTCCAGGTGGCCGCCACCGGCGTGACGCGATTCGGCCTCGGACTGCAGGCGTTGAAAGGAGCGCTGCTCCCCCTGCCCCCGCTCTCCCTCCAGCAGGAAATCGTCGCCTTTCTCGACCGGAAGACCGACGCCATCAACACCGTCATCACGCGAAAGAAGAGGAGCGTCGAACGACTGGAGGAGCTGCGAGCTTCGCTCATCAGCCAGGCCGTGACGAAGGGGCTGAGACCGGACGGGCCGATGAAGGACTCGGGGTTTCAGACCATGTCGCAGGTCCCGTCGAGCTGGCGAATCGTCCGCAACAAGAACCTGCTCCGCGAGAAGGCGCTCCTGTCTACTTCAGGGAACGAGACCCTGCTCTCTGTCTCCCACATAACGGGAGTCACGCCGAGAGCAGAGAAGAACGTCAACATGTTCATGGCGGAGAGCCACGTCGGATACAAGGTGGTCGAGCCGGGAGATCTCGCGATCAACACACTCTGGGCCTGGATGGGGGCGCTGGGATTCTCCAGGCATCACGGCATCATCAGCCCCGCGTACCACGTCTACTCGCCGATCAACCCAGAGGCCCTGAATTGCGGGTACTTCGAGGCGCTGTTCAGGACCCGATTCTACATCGCGGAGATGACCCGCTACTCGAGGGGCATCCAGGACTCCAGGCTGCGCCTGTATCCCGAGCAGTTCCTCGCCCTGAAGGTGCTCGTTCCGCCGCTGGCGGAGCAGAACCGTATCATGGCCGAGATCCGGAGCCGGACGGAGATGATCGGGGCGGTCATCGAGAAGACCCGGCGGTCCATCGCGGCGCTCACCGCCTACCGTCAGTCCCTCATCACCGCCGTCGTCACCGGGCAGATCGACGTGACAGCCCCGACGCCCCACCCCACCCAGCTCGGCCTCTTCGCCGCGGAGTAGCCCGATGCCCACCGACACCAACCGGATGCGCGCGACGCGCCCTTGATCACCAGGTGGTGGATGACGGGCTGGCGAGCTAACGCACCCACCGGCAGACCGCTCAATCGGCACCATCATCCCCACCCGAGAGCGTCGTGGACACCACACAGCACAACTCCATCGTCAATTTCATCTGGAGCATCGCCGACGACGAGCTACGCGACGTCTATGTCCGCGGCAAGTACCGCGACGTCATCCTGCCGATGACCGTGATTCGGCGTCTCGATGCCCTGCTGGAGCCCACCAAGGACGCGGTACTCCAGACGAAGGAGATGCTTGACGAGGCCGGCGTGCTGAATCAGGGCGCGGCGCTGTGCGCGATCTCCGGGCAGAAGTTCTACAACACCTCCGCGTTCACCCTCCGGCGTCTGCTGGCCAGACCCAGGCAGCTCCGGCAGAATTTCGAGGCCTACCTGGACGGATTCAGCGAGAACGTCGGCGAGATCATCCAACGCTTCAGCTTCCGCAACCAGCTGACGACGATGAGCGAGGCCGATGTCCTGGGCCATGTGATCGAGAAATTCATCAGCCCCCGGATCAACCTCAGCCCCGTCCCGGTCGTTCGGCCCGACACCGGCAGGCGGCTCCCCGGCTTGACCAACCACGGGATGGGCTCTGTCTTCGAGGAGCTTCTCCGCCGATTCAACGAGGAGAACAACGAAGAGGCCGGCGAGCACTTCACCCCGCGCGAGGTGGTCCACCTGATGACCCGGCTCCTCGTCAGCCCGGTAGAAGATCAGCTCGTCAGCGGCGCCTACTTCATCTACGACTGCGCCTGCGGCACCGGCGGCATGCTGACCGAAGCCGAGCACATGCTCCAACACCTTGGCCAGCAGCACGACAAGCGCATCAACGTGTATCTGTACGGCCAGGAGGTCAACGCCGAGACCTACGCGATCTGCAAGGCGGATCTGCTCATCAAGGGTGACGATGAAGACAATATCCGATTCGGCTCCACCCTCTCTGCCGACGCCTTCCCTGGTCAGCGTTTCGACTTCATGCTGGCCAACCCCCCCTACGGAAAGAGCTGGGCGAGCGACAAGAGAAGAATGGGCGGTAGCGGCATCCGCGACCCACGCTTCATCATCACTCACGCCGACAGCTCCGAATACAAGATGCTCCCGCGATCCAGCGACGGACAGCTCCTGTTCCTGGTCAACATGCTCTCCAGGATGAAGGGCGGCACCACCCTGGGCAGCCGGGTCGCCACGATCCACAACGGCTCCAGCCTGTTCACCGGCGGCGCCGGCAGCGGCGAGAGCAACATCCGCCGCTGGATCATCGAGAACGACTGGCTCGAAGCGATCATCGGCCTGCCGGAGAACCTGTTCTACAACACCGGCATCGCCACCTACGTCTGGGTGCTCACCAACCGCAAGCCCGCCCGACGCCGGGGGAAGGTCCAGCTCATTGACGCCCGGAGGTGGTTCGTCAAGTTGCGCCGAAACCTCGGACAGAAGAACTGCGAGCTGTCACCAGAGAACATCGAACGCGTCCTGGCCACGTTCCGCACCTTCGAGACGGGGGAGAACTCGAAGCTCGTCGACAACGACGCCCTCGGATACTGGAAGGTCACCGTCGAGCGGCCGCTGCGACTGAAGGTCGATCTCAGCGATGAGGCCCGCAAACGACTCAAGGCCGCCTGCGATGAGCGAGGCTGGGAGACACTACCGAAGGCGGTGAGAGCCATCTCCAAAGCGATGGGAGCCGGCCCCCACCTCGACTTCAACGCGGTGGTCACCGAGGTGAAGAAAGCCCAGAAGGCGGGGAAGGGGCGCTGGTCCGTCGGTCGATGGAAGGCCCTGGTCTCCGCGCTGTGTGAGGTCGATCCGACCGCTGAGCCCGTCGTCAAGAAGAGGGAATACGGCCGGGTGATCTACGAGCCCGACACAAAACTGCGGGACTCCGAGCAGATCCCGCTGGACACGGAGGGCGGGATCGACGGGTTTGTGGAGCGCAAGGTGCTGCCGTATGTGCCAGACGCCTGGATCGACGAGGGGAAGACCCAGATCGGGTACGAGATTCCGTTCAACCGACACTTCTACCGATACGAGCCGCCGCGGCCGGTCGAGGTGATCGCTGCAGAGATCCGGGAGCTGGAGTCGGGGATCAGCGATCTCATGGCGGAGATTCTGTCTTGAGTTGGACCGCCACGCTGCCCCCTGACTGGAGGGTCTGCCCCCTTCGCCATGTCGCGGTGGTCCAGAACAGCAACGTCGATAAAAAGAGCTACGAAGGAGACCCCTCCGTTCGACTCTGCAACTACACGGATGTCTACTACAACGAGACCATCCACAGCGACCTCGAGCTGATGGTGGCCACGGCAACGCCGGGGGAGATCGAGAAGTTCGGGCTACGTGCGGGCGACGTCATCATCACCAAGGACTCCGAGAGTTGGAACGACATCGCCGTTCCAGCCTGCGTCGCAGAGGATATGCCCGGCGTGGTCTGTGGCTATCACCTGACGATGTTCCGTCCACGACCCGATGTAATCATCGGCCGCTTTCTGCTGCGGGCGCTCCAAGCCAGCGGCGTTCGAGACCAACTCCAGGTGGCCGCCACCGGCGTGACGCGATTCGGCCTCGGACTGCAGGCGTTGAAAGGAGCGCTGCTCCCCCTGCCCCCGCTCTCCCTCCAGCAGGAAATCGTCGCCTTTCTCGACCGGAAGACCGACGCCATCAACACCGTCATCACGCGAAAGAAGAGGAGCGTCGAACGACTGGAGGAGCTGCGAGCTTCGCTCATCAGCCAGGCCGTGACGAAGGGGCTGAGACCGGACGGGCCGATGAAGGACTCGGGAGTGGAGTGGGTTGGGCAAATTCCAGCCCACTGGGAGATGAGGCGACTGAAGTTCCTGGCAGAGGTCCGCGGGGGAGTCGCCAAGGGACGCACACTGACGGGAGAAACGGTAAGGCTTCCGTATATGAGAGTAGCGAATGTTCAGGACGGATACCTCGCTCTGGACGATGTCTCCGAGATCGAGGTTCTTCAGGCTGAGGTGGAGCGATACACCCTGAGGAACGGTGACATCCTCATGAACGAGGGTGGAGACGAAGACAAGCTGGGTCGGGGGTGCGTCTGGGAGGGCCAGATCGACCCATGCCTTCATCAGAATCACGTGTTCTCAGTGAGGGTAATCGATGACCGAATCACCCCATACTGGCTCGATGTGTGCACATCAGCCCGGAACATAGCGCACTACTTCCAGACCAGGGCAAAGCGAACCACGAACCTCGCCTCCATCTCGTCATCCAGCATCAAGAACTGCCCCCTTCCGATTCCGCCCAGAGAAGAGCAGCGCGCCATCCTCGAATATCTGAGAACTCGGGAGGCGGACTTGAGGGGCGCGACCAATGCGATCGAGCACCAGATTCTCCGGCTTCAGGAATACCGTCAGTCCCTCATCACCGCCGTCGTCACCGGACAGATCGACGTGACGGCCCCGACACCCCACCCAGCTCGACCTCTTCGCCACGGAGTAGCCTGATGCCCACCGACACCACCGAAGCCGGGATGGAGTCCCGCGTCGTCGGTCTGCTCCGAGCGGCGGGCTACGCCGAGGGCAGAAGCGACGACCATGACCGGGCCAACGCCGTCGATGTTCCCCGTCTCCTCGCCTTCCTCCAGGCCACGCAGGCCGAGGCCGTCGCCGCGCTGCGACTGGACGTCCCCGGTCTGCCCCGCAAGCAGTTCCTCAACCGACTGAAGAACGAGATCACAAAGCGCGGCGTGATCGACGTCCTGCTCAAAGGCGTGCAACACAACGCCGCCGACATCACGCTGTTCCACGGCACACCGACCGCCGGCAACGACAGGGCCATCGCCGACTTCCAGGCCAACACCTTCTCCGTCACCCGGCAGCTCCGCTACAGCGCGCGGTCACCCAACCTGGCGCTCGATCTGGTGATCTTCCTCAACGGCCTGCCGATCATCACCTTCGAGCTGAAGAACCAGCTCACCAAGCAGACCGTCGCCGACGCGATCCGGCAGTACCGCCGCGATCGAAGTCCCCGTGAGCCGCTGTTCGCGCCGGGACGCTGCGTGGTCCACTTCGCGGTCGATGACGCTGAGGTACGATTCTGCACCGAGCTGAAGGGTGCAGAATCGTGGTTCCTTCCGTTCAACAAGGGCCACGACGACGGCGCGGGGAATCCTCCCGACAAGAACGGCCTGAAGACCGACTACCTGTGGACAGAGACGCTCACGCCCTCCAGCCTCGTCGACATCCTGGAGAACTACGCCCGCCGCGTGGTCGAGAGGGACCCCCGCACCAACCGGAAGACGGTGAAGCACCTGTTTCCGCGGTACCACCAGCTCCGCGCCGTGCGGCGCCTGCTCGCCCACGCAGAGGCGAGCGGCCCGGGCCAACGCTACCTCATCCAACACTCCGCCGGCTCGGGCAAGAGCTACTCCATCACCTGGCTCACCCACCAGCTCATCGAGCTGGACCGCGCAGGCGCCCCCGTCTTCGACACGGTGTTCGTCATCACCGACCGCCGCGCGCTCGACAAGCAGATTCCGAGACGAGATCAAGCGGTTCGCCCAGGTCAGCGCGGTGGTGGGCGCGGTGACCGAGGGCTCGGCCCAGCTCAGGGAGTTCATCCAGGCGGGCAAGCGAATCATCACGTCGACTGTCTTCAAATTCCCCTACATCCTGGCGGAGATCGGGGTCGCCCACAGACACCGCAGCTTCGCCATCGTGATCGACGAGGCGCACTCCAGCCAGGGCGGCAGGGTCGCGGCGGCGATGAACATGGTCATCGGGGGGCTTGAGTTGGCTGAAGAGGACGATCTCGAAGAGATCCTCAACAAGCTGATGGAGGCGAAGCGCATGCCGGCCAACGCCAGCTACTTCGCCTTCACCGCCACCCCGAAGAGTCGGACCGAGGAGCTGTTCGGCGTGGAGATCCCGCCGGGCTCGGACCACGAGAGCGCCGATCCGGAGAAGACCGTCTACCGACCGTTCGACAGCTACACGATGAAGCAGGCCATCCAGGAGGGCTTCATCAAGGACGTGCTCAAGAACTACACCCCCGTGGAGAGCTACTACAAGCTGATCAAGTCCGTAGACGACGACCCGCTGTTCGACACCGAGAAGGCGCAGAAGAAGCTGCGGCGCTACGTCGAGGGGCACGAGAGATCCATCCGGGCCAAGGCCGAGGTGATGCTGGAGCACTTCGACCGGCAGGTGTACCGCCGACGGCTGATCGGCGGAGACGCCCGGGCGATGGTGGTCACCGACGGCGTGAACCGGGCGCTGGAGTACTTCAAGGCGTTCAACGCGCTGATCGCGCAGCGCGGGCATCCCTACAAGCCGATCGTGGCCTTCTCCGGCGCCCGCTCCTTTGACGGCGCGCAGGTAACAGAGGCCAGCCTCAACGGGTTCCCGTCGAGCAGCATCCCCGACCGCTTCAGAGAGGACCCCTACCGCATCCTCATCGTCGCAGACAAGTTCCAGACCGGGTTCGATGAGCCCCTGCTGGTGGCGATGTATGTCGACAAGGTGCTCTCGGACGTCAAGGCGGTGCAGACGCTGTCTCGACTCAACCGCGCCCACCCCGAGAAGGGTGACGTGTTCGTGCTCGACTTCGCCAACACAACAGAGGCGATCAGGAAGTCGTTCGAGAAGTACTACCGAACGACCATCCTCAGCGGCGCCACCGATCGCAACAAGCTGCACGATCTCAAGGCCGCGCTGGACGCCGAGCAGATCTACACGGAGGAGGAGATCGAGGCGGTGGTGGGGCGGGTAAAAAGGCCCCCCCCCCCCCCCCCCCACCCCCCCCCCC
>CAYXGP010000262.1:0-1721 GCA_964464515.1 uncultured Enterobacterales bacterium | reverse complement strand
GGTGGGGGTGGTGTTGTTGTGGGTGGAGGAGATCGTGGGGGTGGTCGAGCGATTCCGCGGCGGCGCCGACCGCGGAACGCTCGACCCCATCCTCGACGTGTGCGTGGGCCGCTACAGAGAGAACCTCGACGAAGACGAGCAGGTCAAATTCAAGGGCAGGGCCAGGGCGTTTCTGCGCGCATACCACTTCCTGTCGTCCATCCTGGCGTTCAAGCGCGTCGACTGGGAGAAGTCAGTGATATTCCTCGACCTGTTGGTGCCCAAGCTGCCCGCCCCAGAGGAGGAGGATCTCACAAAGGGCCTGCTGGAGTCGGTGGACCTCGACACCTACCGAAACGACAAGAAGAAGACCATCGCGCTGATACTGGCCGACGCGGAGGGCACGCTGGAGCCCGCCGCGGGCGGCGGGGGCGGCGGGCTGCACGACCCCGACCTGGACCCGCTCAGCGCGATCGTAGAGACCTTCAACGAGCTGTTCGGCGGACTGGGTTGGGCCAACCCGGAGGCGGTGGCGAAGACCATCACCGAGGACATCCCCGCCGAGGTGCTCCAGGACGAGGCGGTGCAGAATGCGATCAAACAGAACGAGCGAGACAAGACCCGCGTCGAGATCGACCGGGCGATCACCCGCGCAGTGGTCACTCGCCTCTCCGACAACCTGCAGCTGTTCAAGCACTACCAGGACAACCCCGAGTTCAACCGCTGGGTGCGCGGCACCGTGCAGTCGCTGAGCCTCCAGGCCGAGCCCGGGGGCGCCGCCGAGACCGAGTGGAGCGACGCGCTGGAGCTGCTCGAGGAGCCCTGGAGGCCGCTCGCCCGCGAGCTGGCCGCCGCCGGAGTCGCCCCCCCCAGCGACGTCGAGTCGGAGCTGACCCGCGGCGGCGTGGCCACCGAACAGCGGAACGTCATGACCTGGTCGCGACCGGAGGGGGCGATCTCGCTGGTGGCCGAGGGCACGGCTGCATACGAGGTGGACGGTCAGATCCTGGTCGTCTCCCCGGAGATCGACGCCGAAGAGCTGGCCGGCCGGCTCGTCAAGATGCTCTGATTCCCCGCTGGAGAGACCCGTGAGCTTTCACCATCCGATCACCGTCAAGAGGGCGCTCGACGGCATCGCCACCCACGAGTACGTGCTGCCTGCGATTCAGCGGGAGTTTGTCTGGAAGACCGAGCAGGTCTGTCGGCTGTTTGACAGCCTGATGCGCCGGTACCCGATCGGCTCGTTCCTGTTCTGGAAGGTCTCCCGCGAGACGTCTCGCAGATTCAGCTTCTATGACTTTGTCCTCAACTACCACCAGTGGCTCCATCCCCACTGCCCTCGCCTCACCCTCAACGGCGATCGCGAAGTCATCGCGATCCTCGATGGTCAACAGCGCCTGACGGCGCTCAACATCGGGCTGCGCGGCTCGCTGGCGGTCAAGTTGCCCCGCAAGCGTTGGCGAAACCTCGACGCCTACCCGGTCCGCGTCCTCCACCTGAACCTGCTGGCGGAGGCTGAAGACAACGAGAGCGGTGTCCAGTACGACTTCCGCTTCCTCAAGAAGAGCCAGGGCGGCCTTCAGGACGAGGACAGGTACTGGTTCCCGCTGAGTCGGCTCCTGGATTGCGAAGAACAGGCCGACCTCCCCGATCTCCTCACCGATCTCGATGCGCTCCCGGCGAGCAGTTATCGCTCCGCCCACCGTCGGCTCGGTGTCCTCCATCAGCGTATCTTCACCGAC
>CAYXGP010000261.1:0-10562 GCA_964464515.1 uncultured Enterobacterales bacterium | reverse complement strand
GTTGATGTCGGCGATCGTCTCCTCCGTCGGCAACGGCCCCACCACCACGTCGGCCGCGGCCGTCCCTGTCATCACGAGCCCGCTGAGCAGGACACACCACATGGTCACCTCCAGCGACAGCCTACCGCGCATCGCCGAGTCGCGGCGGCCCGACGATAAGATGCCGCGGTGACCTCCCGCCGCTGGCCCCTGTTCGCCCTGCTGCTGCTGCTGGCCGTGCACGGCGCGGTCAACGTCGCCCGCTTCACCCGCGTGCCGTACCCGGCCAAGACCTTCCACGACTACGACGTCAAGCTGGTCAAGACGCCGATGGTCCTGCGCGGCCACGCCTGGGCCTCCGATCTGCCGGTCGTCGATCTGGTGCCGCCGGACTGGCCCGGCCTCGGCCCGGTCGATCTGCTGAAGGGCACAGCCCGCAACGACGGCCGAATCAACACCTACCAGACGGCCGTTCCACTGTGGTTCCTGGTCTCGGCGGCCTGGCCCGCGGCGGTCGGCATCACCCCCCTGACGGTGCGGATGGGCCCCCTGCTGGTCCTCGCCCTGTACGCGCTGCTGATGTTCGACATCGGACGCTCGCTGGCCGGCCGCCGCGCCGGGTTCGTGGTCGGCGCCGCGGCCACCCTGGTGCCGGTGGCCTACCAGGGCGCCTGGGTGGGGCTGCCAGCCCTGGGGAACATGTGCGGCGTCGCGCTGGCGATCGCGCTCCTGCTGCGGAGCGATGGGCTGGCGCGCTGGCGCTGGGCGCCCCTGGTGGGCGCGGCCTGTGCGCTGTCCACCCGCTGGGGGGAGTCGGCCGGCGAGGGGGTAGAGTCCGCCGCGGCGCTGGTCGGGCCCATCCTGATCACCGGCGGGGTGGCGCTCGCGCGCCTGCTGAAGCGGCGACCGGCCGGGGTGGTCGGCGCGGCGCTGGCGGGGACGGTGTTCGTGCCGCTGCTGCACCACGAGTGGGTGCTGCGGCACCTGATGAAGTACGTCTACTCCGAGGCCGGCGTGCAGGAGGTCTCGGCGGTTGGGCTGCCTGAGATCGATCCGCTGGCGCTGATCGCCGAGAACGCCTGGGCCTACCCCGAGGCCCTGTACTACAGCCTGCTGACGCCGGTGGTCGTGGCGCTGGTCGCGGCGGCGCTGCCGTTCTTCCTGAGACTCTGCGCTCTGCGGACCGGCTGGCGCGCGGCGGTCGTGGCGTCATCGCCGATGACGGCCTGGCTCGTGCTCACGCTGTCCGAGAAGAGCAACGACTACTACGGCGCGCCCATGGTGCCCGGTCTGTGCGTGATCCTGGGCGTGGGGCTGCTCGCGGTGCCGCGGATCGGTCGGTGGCTGGCGGCCGGCGGGCTGGCCGCGCTGGCGGCGAGCTGGCTGGCGGTGGCCCACAACGACCTGCCGGGGGTCCGCGAGCGCATCTGCACGCCCCCGCTCGACGCCCTGATCGCGGCGCATGCCGAGCACTGCCAGCGCTTCGAGACCTTCCCGCAGATGGAGCACTGGTTCCGGCGCTGGCGAGGAGACCCGAACACCCACATCGCCACCCGGGCGCGCCTCGCGCAGTGGATCCTGGAGGGTCGGGGCAGGCAGGTCTTCGACGCGCTGCCGACGCGCTCCCTGGTGCTCATCGTCGCTCCGCTGCGAGAGGAGACCGACGTCGTGATGCTGCTCGGCCAGGCGCTGCGCCCCGATGTCCTTCTGCAATGGATCCCGCGCCCCGCCGGCCCGCAGGGCGTGGCTGCCCGCTTGCTGGCGGACCACGACCACATCTTCGCTCTCACCTTCCCCAAGGAGCCCGACCGCGTCGAGTCGCGACCCCAGGAGCTGCCGCAGTGGTTGTCCGCTGTGCAGCACCTCGCGGAGACCGGTGACGTCTCGATGTCTCAGGTCCGTCCGCGCTGAAGGGTCGAGTCACGTTATAGGGCGACGTCGGGATTCTGGCGGAAGGTCTTTCATGTCATACACCACCATCCTGGGCCTCCTCATCGGTCTGGGGCTGTTCTTCTTCGCCATCGGCATCGCCATCCGGGACTCCGGTATGGATCCCTTCAACGGCATGATGATGTTCTGGAGTCTTCCCAGCATCCTGCTGGTGCTCGGCGGCACGGTGGCCAACGCGTTCATCAGCTACCAGCCCCGCTACGTCACGCGCGCGCTGGAGAACCTCTACCGCATGTTCTCGCAGGCCAAGTACGAGCAGAGCCTGATCCTCACCGAGAGCAAGCGCATCATCGAGTGGGCCTACACCGTGAAGCGGGCCGGGCTGCTGGAGCTGGAGAAGCGCGCCACCGGCAAGGACGCCCACGACTTCATGCTCAAGTACGGCATCCGCCTGCTCGTCGACGGCCAGAAGCCCGAGGCGGTCCGCAAGTTCCTCAACAGCGTGGTCAACTCGACGTTCAACCGCTCCATCCCGGTGGTCAACGTCCTCAAGAACATGGCCTCCACCGCGCCAGCGTTCGGCATGGTGGGCACGCTGGTCGGCCTCATCATCATGCTGGCGAGCATGGCTGAGAACCCCGACGGGCTCGGGCAGGGCATGGCGCTGGCGCTGCTGACCACCCTGTACGGGATGCTGTTCGCCAAGCTCCTGTTCCAGCCGGCGGCCGACAAGACGATGCAGCGGGCCTACATCGAGCGGTTCCGCAACACCCTCATCGTCGAGTGCTTCGTGATGCTGGCCGAGGGCAAGATGCCGCGGGAGATCGAGCTGCAGATCAAGAGCATGATCGATCCCACGCACGCCCTCGAGCTGCGAAAGTCCGCCAAGAAGACGGACTGAGCGGGAGAGGGTCATGAGCGACGACTTTCCAGAGACCCAAGAAGACTGGATCTACACCTACGCCGACGCCATCACGCTGCTCATGGCGTTCTTCGTGATGCTGTACTCGATGTCGTCTCCGGATCCGGAGGCCTTCGAGGCGATGCGCTCCTCCATCATCACGCACATCAGCAACCCCACGACCGACCTGATCGACAGTCCTCCCCCCGCGCGTGAGAGTGAGAACCGCGCGATCGATCAGATGAAGAAGACCCTCAGAGAGATGACCGAGGCCGGCAAAGCCTCGATAACGGCGATCCCGGAGGGTGCGGAGATCGTCCTGCAGGGAGACGCCCTGTTCGCGCCCGGCGCCGTCGATCTGAAGCCCGAGGCGCAGACCACCATCGAGGCGCTGGCCGCCGACTACATGAGCGAGAGCTTCGGCTACCAGATCCTCGTGGAGGGCCACACCGACAGCACCCCGGTCAAAGGCAAGGGTGTCCTGCGTTCCAACTGGGACGTAGCCGCGCTGCGGGCCGCGCGGGTGGTCGACATCTTCTACAAGGCCGGAACCCGCCGCGATCGCATCGAGGCCACCGCCTTCGCCGACACCAAGCCCGTCGCGCCGAACACCGATCGCCACGGCGAGGGGATCCAAGCCAACCAGGCGAGGAACCGACGAATCATCATCCGCCTGCTGCGCCCATGAGCGCCCCCGCTGGCCGCGCTGCTCCCAAAGACGCTGCTCCCAAAGACGCTGCTCCCAGAGAAGGACTGATCGAGCTGACAGCCTCGGCCCTCGGCGGCGCAGTGTTGGCCGCGAACGACGAGTTCTTCGCCGCCAAGGAGAACCTCATCCGCCCCACGGAGCCGCGCTTCGACGTCGGCGACTTCTATGTGCGGGGAAAGGTGATGGACGGCTGGGAGACCCGCCGCCGCCGCGAGCCCGGACACGACTGGTGCGTGATCCGCTTGGGGCTACCCGGCAGGGTGCGCCATGTGGTGGTCGACACCCGGTTCTTCCGGGGCAACTACCCGGAGCACTGCGCGCTCGAAGGGGCCTGTCTGCCCGGCTACCCCAGCGCGGCGGGTGTGCTGGCCGATGACGTCGAGTGGTTTCCGCTGCTGGGCCGCTCCCCGCTGAAGGGCGACGGCCCCAACCCGTTCGATGTGGACGTTCCGTGGCGCTGCACCCATCTGCGGCTGCGCATCTTCCCCGACGGCGGGGTGGCGCGCCTGCGCGTATACGGCGATGTGCTCCCTGAGTGGGCGCGCCTGGGCACCGTGACCGACCTGGCCTCGGTGGCCGCCGGCGGGCGCGTGGCGGCGGTCAGCGACGACTTCTACAGCGTAGGCGGCAACCTGCTCCAGCCGGGACAGGCCCCGCACATGGGCGACGGCTGGGAGACGCGTCGGCGACGCGACGACGGCCACGACTGGTGCGTGGTGCGCCTCGGCGCTGCCGGCACCGTCCAGCGCGTGGTGGTCGATACCCGTCACTTCCGGGGCAACTGCCCGGGGGCCTGCGTCATCGAGGGCTGCAAGGTGGGCGGCGATCTCCCCTCGGATCTCGACAGCCTGGACTGGCGCCCGCTGCTGGCGCGCACTCCGCTCCAGCCCCACGGCGTGCATGCCTTCGTCACCGAACTGGCCGACGCCGGCGTGATCGATCACGCGCGCGTACACATCTTTCCAGACGGCGGCATGTCGCGGCTGCGCCTGGAGGGCACCATCGACGCCGACGCCCGGGATCGCGCGGGGCTGGCCGGGTTCAACGCCCTGCCACCGAGAGCGGCGACGGCGGCGCTCAAGGACTGCTGCGGTGCCACCCGCTGGGCTGAGCAGATGGCCGCGGCTCGCCCCTTCGAGTCACCCGACGCGCTGCTGGAGGCCACCGACCGGATCTGGTCCGCGCTGGCCCCGGAGGATTGGCTGGAGGCGTTCGCCGCCCACCCCCGAATCGGCGGTCGCAAGGGCCACCAATCTGCACGGGGGGCCTCCTGGTCGCGCTCCGAGCAGTCCGGCATGGCGTCGGCCGAGGACGACATCCGACGGCGACTCGCGGCGGGCAACGCGGCCTACTTCGAGCGGTTCGGCTACACCTTCATCATCTGCGCGAGCGGAAGAAGCGCCGCCGAGATGCTGGAGAACCTGGAGTCCCGGCTGGGCAACGAGCCGGAGCGCGAGCTGAGCGCGGCCGCCGAGCAGCAGCGTCTGATCACCCGCCTGCGGCTATCGAGGATGGTGCGCACATGAGCATCTCCACCCATGTGCTGGACACCGCTCGGGGCTGCCCCGCAGCGGGCCTCCCCCTGTCCCTCTCCATCCTGGAGGGCGACGACTGGCGAGAGCTGGGCGGCGGCACCACGAACGACGACGGCCGCGTCCGCACGCTCATCCCCGAGGGCCACACCCTCACGGCGGGCGTCTACCGGATGCGCTTCGAGACCGGCGTGTACCACGAGAAGCTGGGCATCGAGGGTTTCTACCCGCGCGTGGACATCCGGTTCAACCTGCGCGCACCCGAGCAGCACTACCACGTACCCCTGCTGCTGAGCCCCTTCGGGTATTCGACCTACCGCGGGAGTTGACTCCGCAGGAATCGGCTCCGTGGGCGGCTGGCCTCGCGCGGGAGTGGCCGGCCGGCGGCGGACCGCGCAGCCCAGACGACTTCGTCGCCGCGACAGAGCTCCTCATCAGCGAGGGGCTGTCCGGGGAGAGCGAGCGCGACTGGCAGCACCTCGCCGAGCTGGCGGGACGCGCTGGGCTGCTGCTGCCCGACGCCGCGCGACCGCTGCACGAGGAGATTCACTGTCTCGCGCGCCGCTGCGTGCGCCAGGTCGACACCCCCGCGCCGGATGGAGCGCTCCCCCTGCTGCTGGATGCCCTCGCGGAGAGCGTCCCTGAGCCGCTGCGACCGGTGATCGACAACATCCGCGCGGCCTGGTGGACCTCTCTGGCAGGCTGGTCGGCGCAAGCGCGCGCGCGCACCCGGCAGTGGCGGCGGGCCGCCCCCCCGGCCCTGCCCACCCCGCTGGCGACCGAGCTCTACCTGGAGTCGCTGCTCGATCACGCCGCGCGGCTCTCCAGCAGCGAGGTGCGCTGGTCGTGGCCCAGGGCCAGGCGGCTGCTGCTCATCGCAGGGCGAGAGCTGCGGGATGCGCGCCTCCCTGAGCCGTCCCGGGACGCGATCCTCCACGAGATCACGACGCTCTGGCAGCAGACCGAGCACCGACACGCCTGGTTCTCGCTCCGGGTCGATCGCCTGACGCCCGACTGGGCGTGGTGGACGGCGCCGATGGTCCGCCTGGGTTTGGGGCTCGCACCGCTGCTCCGACATCCCCACACGAGACGCGCATCCACGCTCTGTCTGCTGCTCCTCTTGATCTGGATGGTGCTGCGCACGCCGGCGCAAGACCCGGTGGACTGGCTGATCACCGCGCACCCGCCGCCCGACCGCACCGCGCGGCTCGCGACGGACCTTCTTCGGCGCGCCTCATGGCCGCCTCCGCGATCACCCGAGTCCACGGAGCTACCTGAGCCCACAGGGCCACCCGAGTCTACGGAGTCACCCGATCCCGCGGAGTCACCCGATCCCGCGGAGCCAGAGTCACGGCCCGATGACCTGCCCGACACTCCAACGGACCCGGTTTCGTCGGACCCGCCGCAGGAGCACCCGCCGGAGATCTTACCGCCGGAGATCTCGCCGTCGGAGCACCCGATACTCGAGCAGCCGCCGGAGCGACCAGCGGGCTCACCCCCGATGGAGAGCTCTCCCGACGCACCGTTCGAGCCCATGCCCGGTGCCTCACAGCGATCCACCGCCCCCGAACCACCCACGCTCATGAGCCCGGACGTCGCGCAGCCCGGGGAGCAGCCGGTCACGACGTCAGGAGGCCAGCCAGTCCTCCGTCCCGAGGGCCCGCCCGCCCCGCAGGCGGGAGGCGCTGCGCTGCCGGCAGGGTCGCCCGGGTTCTCAGCTGCCCCCTCGGCGAGGGACGAGCCAGCGACCCACCACGCGCCCATCGCTCCAGAGCACCGCGAACCGATCACCAAGCCCATCGCTCACGGTCTTCCTGGGGAGATCGCCCTCGCCGGCAGCGCGCCGATCCGCTTCCTCGCCATCCCCGGCGGCGCGTTCCTGATGGGCAGCCATCCCCGCGAAGCTGGTCACTTCGAAGACGAGGGCCCCCGACATCAGGTGGAGGTGGCGGGGTTCTGGATCTCCCAGACGGAGATCACCCAGGCTCAGTGGGACTCGGTCATGACGCGTCAGCCGTCTCACTTCGAGGGAGCGAGCCGGCCGGTGGAGTCAGTGACCTGGTGCCAGGCCCTGCGGTTCGCCAACCGCCTCTCAGCGTCGGAGGGGCGCACCCCGGCGTACCGCCTCCCCAGGAGCTGTCTTCTGGGCGGTGAGGTGATCTGGAACCGCGCCGCCGACGGGTACCGACTGCCCACGGAGACCGAGTGGGAGTACGCCGCCCGCGCCGGCGCGAAGACCCGCTTCGCCAGCGGTGGGCAGGAGAGCGACCTGCACCGGATGGGCTGGTGCCGGGAGAACAGCGCCGCGCAGACCCACCCGGTGGCCGAGCTCGCCGGAAACCGCTGGGGGTTGCGGGACATGCACGGCAACGTGCACGAGTGGGTGTGGGGGGTGCTGTTCCCCTACCAGGCAGACATCCACATCGACGTGGCGCCCAGCCGGCTGAGCACCCTCGACGCTCACCTGTTCCGCGGCGGATCGTGGGCGTCACCGACCCGCGGCTGCCGGTCCGCGGCGCGCACGGACTTCCGACCCGGCCGCAGAGACCCCGACATCGGCTTCCGGCTGGTCCGCAGCGTGCCCTGAGTGGCAGCGGGCCGTGAGTGAGCGTCTACCGACCGTTGGGCAGCAGCGTCACCCGCTCCTGCAGCGACGCCGGCAGCCGACGCGCCAGGATCTCCGCGGCCTCGGCCCCGCCGTACCGGGCTGAGACATGGGTGAACAAGATGGACCGATTCTCGAACAGCTCTGCCCGCGCGATCACCTCGTCGAGGTGGATATGCCCGGTCGAGCGCGCCGCATCCACCGTCACCCGCTCGTCGAGGAACGTCAGCTCCATGATCAGCAGACGCGCCTGCCGCACCACCGCCTCGCGCTCGAGCACCTCGATGCGTGTGTCGCCGGTGAAGGCCACCTCGGGGTACTCGCTCGCTTCGGTGACCCCCTCGCCGGCCATGGCCCGCGCGCGCACCTGGGCGGTGGTCAGCCCCACCAGATCGCGCCGCAGCTTGCGGGTGGTCCGCCACAGGGCGTACCCCAGGGTCGGCACGCGATGCACGCTGCGAAAGGGCCGCGCGCAGAGGTTCCTGCCCAGCGGGATGTCCTCACCAGGACGAGCGGGGATGACGGCGCACGGTAGATCCGAGCGATCCAGCCGACGCCAGACCGCCAGCAGATCCTCGAAGGCCTCGACATTCTCGGCCGGGACCACGTACGTCGGCGGTGTCAGGCCCAGCATCGAGCGCGTGGCGCAGTGGGCCACCACCCCGCCCATGTGATCGACGTGGGCATGCGTGAACAGCACCCGCGATCGGTGCACCGCCGTGCGCGGACAGCGCCCGACGTCGAACATCACGTCCAGCCCCGGGAGCTGGATACACGTCTCCCACCCCCCGCAGCTCAGGGCGTCGATCGCGGTGCCGGCGAGCTGGAGCATGTGCCCCTCGGGGACCCAGGTTGACCCCATGTCGCTATCCCCTTCGTCGTGCCTCGACGCCTGGATCGCCCAGCCCGATCCCCTTCTGCTCTCCCCGGCGGCCTTGAGACTGGCGCGGCAGGTCCCGGCGCTCCGGCCCACGCTGGCCGACATCCTGACCGCGCCGCTCGACCGGTCGCTGGCCGGCCTTGGGCCCCCACCTGCCGAGAGCGACACCCTGGCCGACGCCGTCCTGAGCGCACAGGCCCGCGTCGACGGTGGCGCGCTCCTCCCACCAGCCGAGGCTGCTGCGCTGGAAGAGCGAGCCCGGGGCGACGCGCGCTGGTGGGTGCCCGCGGCCCGCCTGCACGTGCTCTCCTGTCCCGCACGCGCCCGGCAGGCCCGCATGGCGCTGTCGCAGATGGATCTTCCGTTCGTGCTGCCCGGAGAGCTGCACCCGATGGCGGTCGAGCTGCTGGCGATCGCCGATCGCGCGCTGCCGTCGCTGCATGTGGACTGGGCCCGCAAGCTGTCGGCGTGGTCGACCGACACCCTGCTGCTCGATCTCCGCCACCTCGGCCTGTGGTTCTGGCCGCATCTGCGCTTCCTCGACGAGCGAAAGATCCAGCGACCGCTCCAGCGGCTGGCACGCAAGCGACTCCCCCCGGGAGGACGAGGGCTGGTGCGGGTCTACCAGTGGCAGGTGAGCGGGACCGGGCTGCACGATCTGACAGATCTTCCGCCGGCCGATCGCCTGATCGCCTCGCTCGCGGCGAGCGGGCAGACAGCCGGTGGTGGTACCGTCGCGGACGGAGGTGACCGATGACCGCTTCTCCAGGATGGGGCGTCCTGCCCCTGTTGATCGCCTGCGGCCCGCAGAAGGGCACGTACGTTCCGTCCACCGAGACGACCGACACCCCCACCGGAGGCGGCACCACAGAGACCACAGAGACCGGCACCGACAACGACGGCGACGGCTTCTCGGTCCAGGAGGGCGACTGCGACGACGACGAGGTGATGGTCAACCCGGCCTGGGACGAGCAGGACGGCGACGGCCTCGACAACGACTGCGACGGACGGATCGACGAGTCGTGGGGCGGGCTGGTGGTCACGGAGCAGAGCCGCGACGGGCGCTCGGCGGTCCTGGTCTTCGACACCGTGGGGCGGGTCGAGCAGGAGATCACGCTCGAGAAGGGGATGATCCCCTACGGGGTCGCTCCGGGCCTCGACGGCGGCTGGGCCGTCGTCGAGTACCCCGAATTCGCCGACGCCTACCGCGGCCACAAGAAGTACCCGGCCACCCTCCGGCTGGTGGATGACAGCGGCGCCACCACCGCGCTGGCCTCGTTCACCGACGAGAGCCTGTGGACGGGTCCGCCCGCACGAGGGCTGCTCGTCCACCCCGACGGCTACTACCTGATGGCCGGGCCCGGAGCGCTGTATCGGATCGACGCGGACGGCTCCGTCACCACACTCGAGACCTGGGGCTGGGACTTCACCGACGTCAAGACGTTCGAGCTGTACGCGTTGGAGCTGTCGGTGGACATGCTCACCGGCACCGTGGGCATCTTCGATCTTCTGGGGGGCTTCGCCACGTGGAGCCCGGACGGCGGGCTGTCCATCCACAAGCAGGCCGATCTCAGCGATCACTGGGCCAACTGGGACGGGCTGAGCTTCGCCTCCGGCGCGTGGATGGACGGCGACGGGTGGTGGGCGCTGGGCTTCGACTACGCGGGCACCGGCGCCTACGCGCTGTACCGCTTCGAGGGCGGTGAGTGGATGCTCGAGAAGCAGTGGATCGACGATCTCGTGCCGTTCGTCCTGACGACGGACGGCGATCATGGCGAGCTGTACGCGACGGCCAAGGGCGGAGACTACCGAACGATCTGGAAGATCGACCTCACGCGCGACACCATCGACGACTGGTACGTAGAGGTCGATGACGGCTACACCGTCTACGGGATCATCAGCCGATATTGAACCACTGAATCGAGCAGGACCCCTCACAGAGTCATCAGCCGGTGCTGACGCCCCGCAGTGGTTCCGCAGCTCTCATGCGACGTTTCGAGGGCTCTCTCGCGGTAAGAGGGTAGTCGAAGGGTAATAGACTTACTGAATGTCTCGCCCCATCATAC
>CAYXGP010000260.1:0-10663 GCA_964464515.1 uncultured Enterobacterales bacterium | reverse complement strand
AAAGCTGCATGATCAGCGAATCAGGGAGTGCCCCCCAAATGCGAACGCGCCCGAACCGGACATGGGCGTCGGACAGGCTCCCAACAGAGCTGGCTGAACCCAGAACCAGATAGACCGCCCCCGCGTTGTCCCCTGCGCTGTCTTGGTAGGGTGCGCCGACCAGTAGATCGGCCAGACCATCTCCATCGGTATCTCCCGCTCCCGCCACCGACTCGCCAGCGTAGTCTCCTTCACCCTCCCCATCCAGCGACTGGGTGGCCGTGAGATCGAAATCCCCGCTGATGGGACCATGGGCCAGATAGACCAGGTCTTCGTACTTGTAGCCAACGGCGACATCTATATGGTCATCTCCATCGACATCTCCAACACCTGTAACCGTGTTATCTCCATGGCTACCATTGTACTCAGCGGCGGAGAGGATTGCGTCAGACGCAGACACATCCGACTCTCCGCTGACCGGACCCAGGATGACGAAGGCCGCGTTCTTGATGCTCATGCTTCCCAAGAGGAGATCGTCATAGCCGTCTCCGTTCAGGTCTCCAGGGGACGCCACGGATTGATAGGGATACAGATACGCACTCCCACCCTCGCCGACGAATGTGGCGTCGGCCTCGCTGAGTGGTTGCTCTCCAGTCACCGGCCCCCAGACCAGGTACGCGGCGTAGGCGTGGGAGCCCACCAGAAGATCATCGAAGCCATCACCGTTGGTGTCACCCACCCCTGCCACGCTGGCCCCGACCCAATCGCCCGCCGCCTCACCGGAGAGAGTAGCCTGTGCGTCTTCAGGATAGAACGTCCCGCTCAGCGCACACTGACCAGCCATCGTGCCGTCACAGTCGTTGTCGATGCCGTCACCGCAGGCCTCCAGCGCGTCCTCGTTGATAAGACTCTCCGTATCGTCGCAGTCCGTTCCCCCCGAAGAGTCGGCGTCGAATCCATCCCCGTCGGCGTCGAAGTCGTCGTCTCCGCCGCAGTCGCCGTCTACGGAGTCGTACCAGACCTCGACGGCCCCGGGGTACACATCGGGGTCCGTATCATCGCAATCGCTGAGATCGGCGCTGTACCCCTCTGGCGCCTCACACGCCAGCACCGGACTCAGCGCGTCGCCGTAGCCATCTCCGTCGGCGTCCGGGTACCAAGGCGCCTGCCCGCGCACGTCCGAATCAGCCTCGTCGACCAGCCCGTCGCAGTCCTCATCCGTATCAGCATCGTCGCAGATCTCGGCGGCGCTGGGCCGTATCTCGGCGTCGGTGTCGTCGCAGTCCAGCTCATTGTCTGTGTACCCGGCGGGCTGATCGCAGGCGGTGACGGTGTCGGCGGGATCGCCGTACCCGTCCAGATCGGTGTCTGCCCACCACGCTGGCTCGTCCGTGCTGTCCCCGTCGCAGTCGTGGTCGGTCCCGTCGCAGGACTCGCGGGCGCCGGGGTATGTGCTGGCGTCGGCGTCATCGCAGTCATCGCCCTGAGCGATCGCGCCAGCGGGCTGGTTGCACGCCGACACCGTGTCGGCGCCGAAGCCGTCAGCATCGCCGTCGATATACCAGGTGGCAGCGTCGACCGCGGCGTCTTCATCGGTGGCGCCGTCGCAGTTGTTGTCGATTCCGTCGCAGCGCTCCTCCACATCCGGGTGGACCGTCGAGTCTGCGTCGTCACAGTCCCCGCTCTCGGCGACGAACCCATCGGGCGCGGCGCAGCCGGTGGTCTCGGAGGGGCCGCCGTAGCCGTCGGAGTCTCCGTCCGGATACCAGCTCCACGTCGATACAGCAGGGTCGGTGTCGTCGCAGTCGTCGGGGCGAGCGATGCCGTCTCCGTCCAGGTCCAGGCGCTCGTCCAATGCGACGGGCGGGAGGAAGGCGCAGCCTGCGATCATCAAGGCGAACATGGGGCCTCCGGGTGGCTCCGAGTATAGGCGATGCCCATGGTGACGCTCCGCGCAGCCCTGACCGGATTGCTCCTCTCTGGAGCAGGTCTGTCTGGAGTGTCCCGGGCCGCTCCGCACTGGGAGCGCATCACGCTACCCCCTGGCCTGGAGGTAGCTCGCGTCACCCCGCGTGGCTCCGGTCTGCTCGTCTCAGGCAGCGATCGCAGCGTGTGGCGATACGACGACGGCGGCTGGAGCCGGCTCGTGCAGACCTGGCCCGACGCAGCGGTGCCGTCCTTCATCTGCGCTGGAGACAGCCCCTGCTGGTCGAGGCAGGGCTCGCCTCCGGCCGTCCAACGGTTCGATCCGCAGACCGGTCACATCGGCGCCTTCACGCCGCTTGGGATGCGCGATCTGACCGCCCTGGCGGTGGATCATCAGGGGGCGGTCTGGGCGTCGCTGCTGTCCGGGGCGGTCTGGCGGGGAGACGCGACGGGCTGGCGGCAGGTCCATGACGCCGAGCGCATCGTCCGGGTCGCGCCGGATCACGCCGGGGGCGCCTGGCTGTGGGACGACGAGGGTCGGCTGGATCACCTGACGGAGGGGCTGCTCGATCACACGCAGACGGTCGAGCGTCGGACCTCGGCGTTCGCGACCGACGCGGCGGGCCGGCCGCTGCTCGGCGGGCCGAACCTGCTCCGCCTCGACAAAGAGAGCTGGACCGTTGCGTTGGATCACCCCGTCGATTCGATCACCGCGGGGTCCTCCGGTTGGTGGGCGCGGCGCGGCGAGCGGATCTGGCAGGAGACGGCGGACGGCCCTCGGGAGATGCCGCTGCCCTTCAGCGGGCCGACGGGGGTCCAGCTCGGCCATGACGGGGCGGCGTGGATCGTCCAGGACGGGCATGTGCTGCGGCTGACCGAGGCGTCGGGCCCGGCCCTGCGCGAGCGCGCCGACGCCTGGGGTTTGTCATCGCTGGGGCAGTACGGCCCGGTGCATGTGCTCGACCTGGACGGAGACGGTCGCGACGATCTGCTGGTCGGCGGCGAGCAGGGCATGCAGGCGCTGGTGCAGCGCGACGGGCGGTTCGAGGCCCAGGACCTCGGCGTCGACCTCCCCGGCCGGCCCGTGGCCCTGGAGTCCTGCGATCTGGACTCCAACGGTCTGGAGGATCTGCTGATCACCGAGCGCATGGACGATCCCGCGGTGCATCGCCTGCGCCTGCTCCGCAACCAGGGAGGCTGGCTGGACGAGGTGAGCGACACCCTCCTGCCGCTGCCGCCAGGGCAGGAGCGCCTCGTGGGGGAGTTCACCTGCGTCGATCTGGACGGCGACGGCGATCTGGACGTGCTCCGCGCAGGGGGCAAGACCACTCACCTGCTCCCCCGAGGGGTGGGCGTGCTGCTCAGCGACGGGCTGGGGGGCCTGTCCTGGCAGACCGCTCCCGCCCGGGGGATGGGCAAGCCGGGCTGGCCCCAGCGGGTCGTGACGGGAGATCTCAACGGAGATCAGCGCACCGATCTGCTGTTCGACAACGTCTGGGGCCGAGGGCTCGACCTCACGCTGTCCTCGCCGGACGGCGGCTGGATCGAGGCCACCCGCGCGGCCGGCCTGGGGGGATTCTACCCCTTCGACGGTCGGAGCTGGATCACCGATCTCGATCGTGACGGCGTGGCGGACGTGCTCAGCGTGGCACAGGGGATCCGTGCGTGGCGAGGAGACGGCCGCGGGGGGCTGGTCGATCACACGCGGGCGTGGGGCCTGGGGAGCTGGGCGCAGCGCTTCGGCAGCCCGACGCTGGTGGACCTGGCCGGCGACGGCGCCCCGGACATCGTGGCCCACGACGCGGGCAGGGTGCTGCTGCTGGACGGCCGACCCGGCGGGGGCTTCGTCGATCTCAGCGCCGCACTGCCGCTGCCGATAACGGGCGCTTCGGCGATCGCAGCGCTGGACCTGGGCGCCGACGGCGACACCGATCTGCTGGTGATCGGCGCGGGACCCGAGCACCTGCTGGAGAACCGGAGAGAGCTGTTCGTGGCGCTGGAGAGACCACCGGTCCCGACCGCCCGGACCGCAGCGATCGCCCGAGGGCTGCGCTGGCTGGAGCCCACAGAGCTGGCCCTGCTGCTCTGTGGGCTCGGTCTGCTGACCCTGGCCCACCGACGGCTGTGGCGAGCCGAGGCGCGGATCGCGCTGGGCCGCCGCAGCGGCCTGGGTGCCGTCGCGTTGGCGTGGGTCGCCGCGTGGCTGGCGCTGCTGGAGGAGCCGGTGCCCACGCAGGCCCTCGCCCTCGCGGCCCCCCTGCTGCTCGTCGGGTTCGGCATGCCGTGGGAGCTCCGGCTGGACCTGAACCGTCGGTCGCGGCGCATCGGCGGCTACCGGCTGCTCGGGCTGCTGGGCCGCGGCGGCATGGGCACCGTCTACCGGGCGCTGGATCTCTCCAGCGGAGAGGAGGTGGCGCTCAAGCTGGTCCGTCCGGAGCTGCTGGCCACCGAGTCCGCCCGCGCCCTGTATCGACGCGAGGCGCGCATCGGTGCGTCGCTGCACGACCCTCGGCTCGTGCGCCTGCTGTCGTGGGGAGAGTGGACCGTGGTGGAGAGCGGCGAGCGCCGGCCCACGGCCTATCTGGTGATGGAGCTGGTGGCCGGCCAGAGCCTGCGATCGGTGCTCACGGAGCGGGGCAGCCTGCCCGTGGGCGCGGCCTGCGCCGTGGTTCGGGAGGTGGCCCTGGGCCTGTCGGCGGTCCACGCGGCCGGCGTCATCCATCGCGACGTCAAACCCGAGAACGTGATGCTCTCCCCCGAGGGGCGGGTCCGGCTCATGGACTTCGGGGCGTCCCGCGAGGTCGACGACGCAGGCGGCGCGCAGGTGCTGGGAACCCTCCACTACATGCCGCCGGAGCAGGCCCGGGGGCGCCCTCCCGAGCCGAGCGCGGACCTGTATGCCTGTGGGGTGATGCTCTACGAATTGCTCAACGGGCAGCCCCCCTACCGCGCACGCTCGCTGGCCGAGCTGAAGGCCGTCTTCGCCATCCACGAGCGCCCCGAGCTGCGCTCGGAATTTCCCGCTTCGCTCCGCGCTCTCGTCCGCGCGACGCTGGACCCCGATCCGGACGGCCGACCGGACAGCGGCGAGCTCGCGGCCGCGCTGGCCCCCCTGGCGACCGCTCCGCCCGCCGTCGCGAGCAGCGCCCACGACACCCCCCTGGAGCGACTGCCCGCGCCGCTGGGGCTGCCCGCGCTGCTGAGCCGCTGGTGGCGCTTTCGGAGCGCTCGGCCGGAGGGCACCGCCGCGGAGTTCGGCTCCTGGCTGCAGGGTGGAGGAGCCGGAGCGGCCCCCGTCGCTCCCCCGCGCCCGGTGGGTCCGCGCTCGACGGTCGGCCCGTCGTCGGAGGCGACCTGGTCACCCGACCGCGGCGACTCGACCTTCGCGGGCGCCTCCTGGCTGTCGGAGGACGCGGAATGATCGCCCTGCTCCTGGCCTGCGCAGGTCCCTCCCCGCTTCCGGCCCCCCAGCCGACCCCACTGCCGACCGTCACCCCAGAGCCCGTCCCAGCGTCGCCAGGCAGATGCGACGGCTTCACCACGTCGGCGGTGCGCCTGGGCGGAGAGATCGCGGATGAGCTGGAGACCGAGACCGGGCGGGTGCTGGCCATCGGCGCGGGGGTGTGGGAGCAGCCGGATTCTGGAGCGGCGCGCTGGCGCGGGCTGCCCGGGGAGAGCCGCGGGCTCGCGGGCTCCACGAATGAGCTGTGGGTCGCCGCGGGGACCGCAGGGCTGCTGCGGGTGCGCGGAGAGCAGATCACACGCTGGGAGACCGGGGGCCGGATCGCGGCGGTGCTGATGCACCACGGGGCGATCTGGGCCGCAGACGAGACCGGCCGGGTGCTTCGCCTCCCGCTCGACGCGAGCCCCAACGCCGCGCCAGACACCCGCGTGGTGGACGGGTGGCCGCTGCGGCTGCGTCCCGAGGGCGACAGCGTGCGGGTGGACGCCCGCCTCGATCAGGATCTTCGGGTCTGGTGGTCTGACGGGTTCCAGGTGACCGACGCACCGGCAGAGGAGTGGCCGCTGGCGGCACCGAAGGGGTCGAGCTCGATTCGGGAGATCGCCCCGGCGGCAGGCGGACTGGCGGTGGGTCTCACCAACACCGACAACGACGGCAGCGTGCTGCTCCTGCAGCCGGACCCCACACACCCGCTGGTCGTCACGCGGCGCATCGACGTCGACGGCGGCGTGAGCACGCTCCTCGCCGACGGAGACGGCGTGCTGACGGGCCTGCAGGGGCACGGGCTGGTCCGCATCGGCCCGGACTGGCGCACCGCCCGCCCCGTCGCCCTGGCCGGCGATCGCCTCAACCACCTCGTCCGGGTGGACGAGGACCATCTGGTCGCCGCGGCCTTCGGGGGTGGGCTGGTGTGGTTCTCGCGTACCGACGCCGGCTGGGCGACCTCCCGCCGCGTCGGCCTGCAGTCGGACACCTACCCCCAGGCGGTGCTCGTGGACGGCGCCCGGACGGGGGTGGTCCCCTCCTTCCATGGCTACATCGACTGGTGGAGAGGCGGCGCGCGCCAGGACACCGAGGTCTTGTCGGGGACGCTCCGGTCCGGCGAGCAGCTGTCCCGCCCCCGCGTTCTGGACGGCGTCCTGTGGGCGCCGCTGCCCGGGAAGGGGCTGGAGCGGATCGATCTCTCCGCCGGCACGGGTCAGGTGCTCCGCGCGCCGTTCGGCGCCTGGGATGTCACCCCCTGGGACGGCGGACTGCTCGTGGCGCTGGGCGAGGCCGGCATGGGATGGGTGGCCGATCCCGAGGCGCCGACGCTGGAGATGGTCTGCGACCTGCCTGGGGTAGTGCGCCGGGTGGCAGTCGTGGATGGGCAGCCCGTCGCCGCGACCGGCGGGGTGCTCTTCTCGCTGCGGCCTCGCCGGATGCCGCCGTGATGGGCGGGGGTTATCGCCGCCCCGTCAGCCCCCGTGTCCGAAATGACGCGCTCAAGATGACGTGCCCCCGATGACCCCATCCCGCATGACACCACCCGAGAAGACACTGCCAGAGAAGACACTGCCAGAGAAGACACTGCCCCTCCTCGCCTTCGTGTCCCTCGCGGCCGCCTGCGGCGCCAAGCCCGTCGCGCCTGAGGTGACCGGTCCGCCGCTGCTGCCCGCGCCCGACGCGGAGATGTACACCGTCAGCCCGGGCGAGCCCGCCGACCCCCTGGTGGCGCGGGTGGTGACCGCGGGAGCGCTGCGCTGGGACGAGAGCCTGTCCGGCGCGGCCGCGAGCCTCGCGCTGGCGCGCCGCTCCCCCGACGATCTCGAAGACGCTCGGTGGGCGGCCGTCCGGGCGGGGTACCCGCTGCAGGTGTCGGACATCGTGGTGGGAGATGTCGCCCACGACACCGTGCCCGAGGGCCTGGCCGAGCTGATCTCCGGTCGGGTGTCGCCGGGTCAGCACGTCGGCGTCGTCCGCGCCCGTCACCCCGAGCACGACCGCTGGGTGGTGCTGCTGGGGGATCGATCGAGCGTGACGCTGCCGGTCTTCCCGCGCGAGCACCCGCTGGGCGCCACGCTCGCGCTCTCGGCAGTCGGCGCCGACAGCTGGACGCTGGTCTCGCCGTCGGGCGTGCTCGAACAGGGCGCGCTGCCCCTCTCCCGCGGCCTCGATGAGAGCGGCGAGTGGTGGCTGGAGCTGTCCGTCGATGACGCGGTGCTGAGCGCGCTTCCCCTCCATGTGGACATGCCCACGCCGGCCGAGCCGCCGCTGGAGACGCCGGGCGAGGCGTTCGCCGGGCCCGCCGAGGCGACCGAGCTGCTGTACGCGCTGCTCGCCGACGTCCGCGGCGCCTTCAAGCACCCGCCGCTGCGGATCGACGGTGTGCTGGAGACGCTGGCAGAGGTTCCCCTGGAGGAAGCCGTGGCGGGAACGATCTCGCGGTCGGAGGGCGAGCGGCGGCTGCAGGGGGCGGGGTTCGTGGGCGGTCCCGTGGCGCAGGTCCACTGCGAGGCGGTCACCCCCGCGGCCTGCTTGACGGCGCTGCTCTCCGAGGCCGACAGCCGGGCGGCCCTGATCGACGCGCGCTTCCGCGTCGTGGGAGCCAGCGTCGAGGCGCGGACCAACGGCCTCACCGCGGTCATCAACCTGGCCTCCGAGTAGACAGGCTTGGCGTTCAGCGGCGGACTGCTCCTCGCGCTGTCGGGCGCCTGCGCGCCGCAGGCCACCCCGAGCTCACCGTCGGCTCGGGCGCCGCTGCCGGTCCGCTACGACTCCGGGCCGCCCCACATGGTTCGGTACCGACCGATGCCGCCGCCGGGCCCCCTCGGCGAGCGACTCGTGTCGGCGCTCCCGAAGGCCACCTGGGACGCCGGACTGGCCTGCGCCACCGAGCAGCTCCTGATGCTCTCCACCGGCCGCGCGTCGCGGATCGACCCGGTGAGCGCCGCCGGAGCCAGCGCCCGCTGCGGCTTCCCTGGCCAGGCGCGGTTCGCGCGCCTGCTCAACGGCGGGGCGTTCCCCGACGAGCTGATCTCCCGCCTCGTGTCCGATCCCATCGACGTCGCCCTCGCCCGACGCACCTACGGCGACGGGGTGACCCTGTGGATCATCGGGTGGGGACCCCACGTAGCGGACATCGATCCGCTGCCGAGAGACCTCCCCCTCGACGGCACGCTGCCGGTCACCATCTCGGGCGTGCGACCGGGTGAGCTGCGGCTGTTCCACGCGCCGCCCCACGGGCCGGTGGAGGAGCTGGGGCTGACCCGAGACGTCGTGCGCTGGGTGGACGGGTTCCACACCCCGGGCCCCCATCGCCTGGAGGTGGTGTTGGAGGGACAGGTGGCGCACCTGTTCACCGTGTATGTGGACGGCCCCCCGCCGCCGGGAACGCCGCTGCGGAGCACGTCGGCCGCCGCGCCCGATCCGGTGGCGGCCACCGAGACGCTCTACGACGCGCTCGGCGTGCTGCGGCAGGAGGCCGGGCTGCCCGGGGTGGAGCGGTTCTCGCTGTTCGAGCCGGTGGCGCGCGAGCACGCGGCCCTGATGGCGGCGTCAGGGGTGGTGGCGCACCGCATCCCCGACGTCACCAACGGCGTGCCGACGCGCGCCGCCGATCTGGCCCACCCGCGCGCGCGCCACCACGAGAACGTCGCCGCGGCGGCGAGCGCGCAGGAGGCGCTGTTCCTGGTGGCGGACTCGCCGGGGCACCTGCGAAACCTGCTGTGCGATGCCTGCACCCATGCCGCGATCGGCGTCGCGCTGGAGCCGGTCCTGGAACGAACGCCGCGACTGTTCGTGACCTGGGAGCTGCTGGAGTTTCCCCAGGGGCCCCCGCGGAAGATCGACCACTACAACCGCTGATCGAACCTGCTGGTCGCAATTTTCTGGGCTATACCCCACAACAATGCGGATTCTGTTGGTACAGGCGTTCACCGCGCTCGACATGGAGCTGGTCTACCCGATCGGGTTGGCCTACCTGGCGGCGCACCTCGATGGTCACGAGGTGGAGATCTTCGATCTCAACCTCCATCGCAAGCGGCCGTTCGAGGCCCTCAAGGCGAACCTCCGCCGCTTCCGACCCGAGGTGGTGGGCATATCGCTGCGCAACATGAAGGTCGGCATGCCCGGCTATCAGGGCGACGACTTCGGCCCACAGCAGGACACCATCCAGGTGATCAAGGAGATCTGCCCCGGCATCAAGGTGGTGGCCGGCGGCACGGCGTTCAGCCTCTACGCCGAGGCGATGATGAAGCGCGTGCCCGCCATCGACATGGGGGTCTGGGGAGAGGCCGAGCACCGCTTCCCCGAGCTGCTGGGCAAGCTCGATCGCCCGCATGAGGTGAAGGGGGTCTACTGGCGCGAACGCGACGCCATCAAGTACACGGGCTCTCCTCCGGGTGTGCACTTCAAGTCGCTCAAGAAGCCCCGACGCGATCTGGTCGATCACGCGCCGTACCTGGCGTCGTCCTTCGTCAGCGTGGGAGTCCAGGCCAAGCGCGGCTGCGCGCTGCGCTGCATCCACTGCTCCGACACCTTCCTGCTCGGCCACAACGTCCGCATGCGACCCGCCAGCGACGTGGTCGATGAGATGCAGCAGCTTGTCGAGGAGCACAACGTCCGCCAGATGTTCTTCTGCGACCAGATCTTCAACATCCCGGTGACCCACGCCATCGACATCTGCAAGGAGATCGTCGATCGCAAGCTGGACGTGAAGTGGTCGGCCTGGTTCAACGAGCACCGCAACACCCTGCCCGACGAGCTGATGATCTGGCTCAAGCGCGCCGGCTGCGGGATGCTGTCGTTCTCGCCCGATCACGTCGACGATCGGATGCTCAAGAACCTCGACAAGAATTTCCGCTACACCGACATGCTGTACACGGTCGAGGTGGCGAAGAAGCACGACATGGACGTCGAGTACAGCTTCTTCCTCAACAGCCCCGGCGAGGACCTCCGCTCGCTCCTGGCCATCCTCAAATTCCTGTTCTACGCGCGGCTTCAGCTCGGCGGCCGACTGCGCATGTTCACGCTTCTGCTGATGCAGCCCATCCGCATCTACCCGCACACGCGGCTGTCCCAGATGGCTCGCGAACATGGGATCATCCCCCAGGAAGACGATCTCATCGAGGGTCAGTATTGGAACCCGGGATACCTCCGGTACGTCACGAAGGGGATCCAGGGCGGCGCGGGCTGGCTGTACCACGCGCGTAAGAAGGTCCAGCAGGTGCGGGGCACAACCTATGCGAGCGTCACCCGCTGACTCACAGCGGTGAGCGTTCAGGTGGACAACAAGATTGCGCCGAACTCGTGGTT
>CAYXGP010000259.1:0-10720 GCA_964464515.1 uncultured Enterobacterales bacterium | reverse complement strand
TTACGTTCGACTACCAGGCGATCCCGGCGTTCTTCCATGATTGATCTCTTCGTTCTGTTTCTGGCCTGTTCGAGCGGGGAGCCCGCGGGCGACAGCGGCGCGGTGGTCTCTGCGACCGGCACGCCCACCGCGAGCAGCATGACCACCACGAGCAGCACGACCACCGGGTCCTCCTCCAGCTCCCTCCCGGTGGACACCTACAGCACGCCGGTGCCGAGCTTCTCGATCTTGCCCGCGGTGCCCTATCCGGACTCCCTGCTCTCGACGGATCTCGGGGGTGGGTGGCCCGACTACTGCGAGTGGTCTGTCAACGGTGAACACCGGGCCTCCGGGTGCCCCATCTTCGGCGAGGAGCTGGGGCTGGTCGCGGGAGATCTGGTGTCGGTCCACATCTACACGGGCTCCGACGAGCGGAGCGAGGAGACGACGATCCAGCCGGCGCCAGGCCTGGCGATCAGCGAGGCGATGTCCAACAGCGTCTCGGTGCTCACCAGCGCGGGCGAGTCGGTCGCGCAGATCCAACTCGCCGACAGCGGGACCGTCCTCCCCATCTCCGTCATCGCCGATGCCGAGGCGGGCGCGCTCTGGGTCACCACGCACCTCGACGGCACGCTGTCCCGGATCGAGCTGGACGACTGGACGCGCAGCGATCAGGTCGTGGTGAGCAGCCTGCTCTACTGGGGAGAGCTGGACGCGGACCGGGATCGACTGCTCGTCGCCGACCAGGGCCTCACGGCGATCACGCCGGTCTCGCGCAGCACGCTCGAGGTCGGCGCGCCGATCGCGGTGCCGATGCCACCCGTGACTGTCCGCGTCCAGGGCGATCGGGCCTGGATCGCCAGCCGCGAGGGGGAGTCTCCGACCAGCGCCGCGCCCACTGGCTACGTCTCGGTCATCGATCTGACGGATGACACCGCGATCCACGTCGCGGTCGGCGAGGCGCCGTACCACGCCGAGCCCGACCCCGCCGGGGAGCGCGTCGCCGTGGCTGATCAGGAGGGTGAGCAGATCATCGTCGTGGACGCCGAGACGCTGGAGACGCTGTCTGCGTTTGATGTCCCGGGAGGCCCGACCGGCGTCGCCTGGGACCTGAACGGAGAGCGCCTCGTCGCGACGCTGTACGGCCAGGGTCTCATCGTCGAGCTGGATGCCGAGACGGGAAAGACCCTGCGCGAGTGGGACGTCGGCCTGGGCGCGGTCGGTGCGTTTCTGCGCCCGGACGGTCGCTGGATGGCGGTGCCGGTGCTGCACAAAGGCTACGTCATTCTGTTGGACATGCAGGGCGACGCCGAGGCGGTCATGTTGGACGGCGTGTCGGGGCCGCGCGCGGTGGCCTGGGTGCCTGCAGCCAACCCGGGAAGATCAGCGACGTCGGGGGAAAGGACTCGACCCTGACTGCGCTCCGCTCTTCTCGCTCAGCCGGTAGGTGCAGACCAGCTTTCTCGGATACGACTCCAAGACCCCCCGCGTGATCGTGCACTCCTTCGTGGTGCTGCGGTGACCATCGGCGCTGAGGGCGACCCGGTGTGTTACCCTTTCAGCATCGACAGTGAACGTGGCGGGGGTGGTCTTGGTCTCCCCATTCAGCGTGGCGGTCGCGCCCATCGGCGTTCCGGTGACCTCCAGCTTCACGCTGATGAACAGCCACGAGAGGCCGGCCGCCAGCGCGGCCACCGTGATCATCCCCACCATGAGTCCCCGAAACCAGCTCAGCGGTCCGCGGGTGGGCGCGTGGAGCGGCTCGGTGATGGCGGCCGGCTCGGGCACCGGCCCACGCGGGCCTGGATCCTCAGGCAGTGTCTCTACGGGTCGTGACTCTACGGGTCGTGATTCTACGGGCAGTGTATCTGCAGGTCGCGTCCCAGCAGGCCGTGTCCCGGCAGACCGTGACTCTGCAGATCGCGAACCGGAAGGCGGCGTTCCAACCGGCGGCTCTACGGGATCGCGGATGGTGTCCGCGGCCATCGGGGTGAGCGTGGGACCGACGGCCTCGATGGTGGCGTCGTCGAGCGATCCGTAGGCGTCGTCGTTCCACGTCGGGGCGGCGCCGTCCATGTCTGTGAGCAGGTTGTTGAGCAGCGTGCCGTCTTCGAGCAGCGTCTGTCCGACGTCTCCGGCGCCCTCGGAGCCGGGCTTGGCGATCACCTGCGGGACCATGCGCCCGGACCATGTGCGCAGGTTGAGCGCCGGTCGGGCCTGGAGCAGCGCGTGGCAGGTCTCGTTCAGCTCGGCGATGGTGGGCCGCCGCGTGGCGTCGAAGCCCAGGAGACGCTCCAGCAGCTCGAGGATCTCATCGGCGTCCGGCGACAGCGGGGCGCGGCTGATGCCCGACAGCACCCGGGCGACCTTGGCGTCGTGCTCCGGCTGGGCGTCGCCGGCGAGGCCGAACGGCGTGCGCGCGAGCATCTCGTACAGCGTGATGCCGAGGGCGTAGGCGTCTGACGCGACGGTGGCGGGCTGACCGAGCAGCAGCTCGGGCGCCATGTAGTTGAGGGAGCCGAGCGTGACGTCGCCGGTCTGCGCGGCGCGGAGCACGCGGTCGGAGCGGGCGATGCCGAAGTCGAGGATCTTGACCCGTCCCTCCGGCGTGAGGCGGATGTTGGCCGGCTTGATGTCGCGATGGAGCAGGCCCAGCGGCTCGCCGGTGACCGGGCTGGGCCTCGAGTGGGCGGTCTCCAGCGCGTCGGCGATCTCCTCGATGACCCGGAGCGAGACCTCCACCGGCAGCTCGTGGGGGAAGCGGCTGTGGCTGAGCAGGGCGCTGAGGTTCTCGCCGGGGATGTACTCCATCACGACCGCGAGTCGGCCGCCGAGCGTCACCAGATCGTCGGCCTCGACGATGGCGCGGTGGCTGAGCAGCCCGAGGATGCGGGCCTCGTCCTGCAGGCGCGCGATGATGTTGGGGCTGCGCGCCAGCTCCGGCCGGAGCAGCTTGAGGGCCACCCGCTTGGTGAACCCGCTCGTGGTGGTCATCTTCGCGAGGTAGACCTCACCAAAACCTCCGACGCCGACCCGCTCGAGCAATTCGAAACGTCGCCGGTGGGGGGCAGGTATGGGCAAGCGAGGACCTCGTCTCGACGTGGGAGGATACCTCTATCCGCTCCAGCGGAGGCGGCGTGCTTCGGCGGATGCAACATCGTGGTCAACTCCCGGACGCTCGGGGCGCGCTGCTTGCCGCGTCGATCGGGCTCGCCTCGGGACCTGCGCTCGCGGCTGGACCTGCGCTCGCGGCGGGGCCGTGGTTCGCGTCTGCAGGCGAGGAGCTGGCGGGGTTCACGGTCGAGGCGGTCGTCGAGCTCGATCACGGGGCGCCCATGAAGGGCGGTGCGGCGGAGGAAGCCCGCGCGGAGGAAGTCGCTGCGGAGGAGACCGCTGCGGAGGGCGCTGCGCGGGCCCGCCCGGATGGCGAGCGGCTCGTTCTTCGGCGGGGGGACGTCCGGCAGACCGTGGAGATCCTGCGGATACGCCCCGGGGTCCCAGCGGCGGCCTGCAAGGCCCACGGCTACGCGGTCGTGCCCTCCGCGGACGCCCCGGAGGCGCTGGTCGAGGCGATCTGCACCCGCGCGCTGCGCCGGGGCCGCTCCGGAGGGCAGCGCAGCGCCTCGACAGCCTCAAGAGAGTCCGGCCAGACCGCTCGGCCTCCCCGGGGACTCCCGCTGCGGTGGCTCCACGCGGTGCTGGTCGCCCTCGTCGGGGCGCTGCTGCTGGCTGTGCCGCGGATATGGCGCGGGTGGTGTGCGCTGTCCGTCGTCGAGCGCCGCGACGGCCTGGCGGTGGCGGCGGTGAGCGCGCTCGCGCCCTGGCTGCTCTCCCAGCGGGGGCTGATCATCTGGGACGGCTACGATCGCGTGGTGGCTGCGGCGGGCACGTCCGAGCCCCACCCCCTGTACGGCGACGGCTACGCCGCGCTGATGAGCGTGGGCTGGTGGATCGCGGGGAGCGGCGCCATCTTCACCACCAACCTGCTGCTCGCCGCCGCCGCGGGTCCGCTGACCTGGATCATCGCCCGGCGCCTGCTCCCCGATCGCCGCGCCGCGCTGACGGCCGCAGGCGTGATGGCGCTGTCGCCGACGCTGCTCCGGCTCGCGGGCTCCGAGGTCATGCACGTCGGGGTGCTCTTCTTCGAGCTGCTCGCGGTGGCCGCCGCTGCCAACGCTGGTCGGGGTGGCGCCCTGGCGATCGCCACGGCCCTCTCTGCGGGCTTTGCGCTGCACCTGCGGCCCGAGACCCTGCCGTTCCTCGCGGTGCCGCTGCTCGTCTTCTGGCGCGTGGGCTGGCCGGGGAGGGGATGGCTCGCGGCGGGGACGATCCTGGTGATGGGGGTGGCGGGGCCGCGGCTGGCGCGTCTGCCTGAGCAGCTCGCGGAGCGGGTAGAGCCGGCGCAGCTCGGGCATGCCGCGGGCGGGGCCTTCTGGCATGGTCTGATCACCCCGGCCTGGGACCCCGTCACGCGTCTCCACGCCATCGGACCCGTGCCGGAGCACCTGCGGCTGTCGCCGCCCGCGTGGCTGCTGTTGGCGCTGCTGGCGCTCGGCTCTCGTCGACCCCGCACGCTCGCGGCGGTCGCCGGCTGGTGGCTGCTCACCGCCGGCCCCGTGCTGACGAAGTCGTCTCCGGTCACCGACGCCCTGCGGCTGCAGCTCCCGTCGCTGCCGGCCTTCGCGCTGGCGGTGGGGCTGGGGGCGACGCTGCTCCCCCGCCGCCTCCCCGCGGGGGCCCTCGCCGCCGCGATCGCCGCCCTGGGGTTGCTCCACCTCGGCTTCATCCGCCAGCGGTGGACCATCACCGCCGACTGGCAGATCGCCGCCGCGCACCTGCCCGAGCTGCCGAACCGCGCGCTGGTGCTGGTGCCCGACCACACCATCCGGGGAGACAAGATGGTGCGCGTCGCCGCTGAGCTGACCGGCTGGCGGGGTGACGACTCCCCCCGCGCGCTGGGCATGGGCGCGTTCCTCGATCCGGACGCCGCGCAGACGCCTCAGCGAGGCCCCATCTACGCGTGGGTGAACCAGCTCTGCTATGCGCGCTTTCGTTCCCCGCGGGTGCGCGCGCGGCCCGGCGAGCCCTGCCGCGAGCTGGCCAGCCGCTGCGCGCTGACCGCGCTGAAGACCGAGCAGGTGCCCGCGCAGGGAGACGGCTACCTGATCTTCCCGAGCGATCGAATCGCGGTGGGCTTGTACGCCGTGGACTGTTCGGCGCCGGGGAGCTGGCCTCCGGGTTAAGAGGGGGCAACCGGAGGTCCCATGTACCCCACCGAAAACTACCTCGGCGCTTTCTCGTTTCGTGTCTTCATCGAGGGGCTCAACGATCCGCTCGACGGCTTCACCAAGGTGTCGGTCGTGAACTCCTACTCCGAGCTGGTGGAGTGGAGGCATGGCATGGACGTCAACATCCGCAAGGCGCCCGGCCGCAACAACGCCGATGACATCGTGCTCACGCGGGTCTACCAGGGCACCGACGAGTTCTCGAGCTGGCGCGAGCGAATCTCACTGGGCGCGGTCGAGCCGCGGACCATGATGATCGAGATGCGACGGTCGAACGGCGCGGTGGTGCGCAGCATGCAGCTCGTCGATGCCTGGCCGATCCGCTGGTCGATGCCACAGATGGACGGCTCGGGTGGTCAGATGGCCACCGAGGAGATCACGCTGACATACGGCGCTCTCATGCTCGTCTGATCGGCAGGAGCTTCCTGGATCCGGGCAGGAGCTTCCAGATCCGGGCAGGGTCTTCCCGGATCCGGGCAGGAACTTCTGATCCCGGGTGGGATCAGGACCTCTGCGAGCGCCGGCTGGTTACCTGCGGCGACAGGCACCCGCAGCTCTGTCCGGTACGCTTTCGGGGGCCAAGAGGAGGCGCCTATGTTCAACCGTTCCCTGCTGCTGCTGTCTGTTTCCACCCTCGCCATCGTCGGCGCGCCCGCGCATGCGGCCAGCGTCACGATCAACTTCGATGAGTCCCTGACGTCGCAGCTCGGCCTGGACGCCGACGCGATGCGCAACGATCTGGCCGGAGAGGTCGACGGTCAGCTCAATCTCGGTGATCAAGCCACGTACCTCACGCAGATGGCCAACGCGGCCAACATGTCCACCAAGGGGCTGGGGGTCGACTACGCCTCGAACCCCAAGCGTTTCGTCATCGGCGGAGGCCTCGGCACCGCGGTGAACGGCGGCGGCGCGGGGTTCGGAAAGGGCGACGGCATCATGCCCCAGAACGGCTTCGCCTTTCAGGCCTCGATCATGGCCGGTCTCAACCTCGGGATCGCCTCGGATGACGACAGCTTCGCCCGGCGCATCACCATCTACGGCAACTGGATGGCCGCCGAGGGTGAGCAGGAGCCCTTCTCGGGCTCGTTCAACAACCTGGGCGCCCACCTGCAGTTCTCGCTGATCAAGCCGGTCGACGCCAAGGCGCTGGAGTGGGGCGGGATCGCCTTCACGACCGGCTACGAGAAGAGCGACTACCGGCTCACCCTCTCTCAGGGGCTCCCGCTCGACTCGGGTGACATCACCTGGGACGCCGACGGACAGTACGACATCACCGCCGACACCTCTTCGATCCCGCTGGAGCTGTCCACCAACGTGCGGGTGCTCCTGTTCTCGATCTACGGGGGCGGAGGGATGGACGTCAACCTCGGCTCGGCCGCCAGCAGCGTGATCTCCCTCGCCGGACCGATCAACACCGAGCTGGCCGGAGACTCGACCCAGATCGGCACGGCGCTGGTGGAGGTCGGCGAGCGCGGCAAGACGAACGGCTACACGCCGCGGTTCTTCGGCGGGGTGCAGCTCAACGTGATGTTCGTCAAGGTGTACGGTCACCTGAACGTCGGGCTGGACGAGAGCTTCGGTGGGCACCTCGGAGCGCGCATCGCGCTCTGATCTCCGCGAGACCGCACAGGGCACCGGTCGATAGCCTCCAGGGGTCACTGTCTGTTGGAATCACTCCCGCTGGAATCACTGTCTGCTGGAATCACTGTCTGTTGGAATCACTGTCTGTTGGAATCACTCCCGCTGGAATCACTGTCTGTTGGGTCAGGGCTCGAACCGATACCCCACGCCGTGAATCGTCAGGATGTGCTTGGGGTCGGCGGGCACTCGCTCGAGCTTCTTGCGCAGCTTGAGGATCTGGTTGTCGACCGTTCGCGTCTGCATGGTGGGTGAATAGCCCCAGACCTTCTCCAGCAGCTCCTCGCGGGTGATGTCGCGCCCGCGGTTGGCGACCAGGTAGCCGAGCACGCCCGCCTCGTGGGTGGTCAGCCGCTCTTCTCCCTCGCCGCGACGGAGCACCCGGCGGCGCAGATCGATCTCGACGTCGCCGAACCGGAAGCGGTCCTGCGGCTCCAGCGAGACGGTGCGCAGGCGCGCGCGCACCCGGGCCAGCAGCTCGCGGATGGAGAAAGGCTTGGTGACGTAGTCGTCGGCGCCGGCGTCGAGACCCTCCACCCGATCGGACTCGGACGTCTTGGCGGTCATGAGGATCACCGGGAGGTCCGGCGCGCTCTCGCGGAGCTGCTGGAGCACCACGGTGCCCTCGATGCCCGGCAGCATGCGGTCGAGCAGGACGAGGTGCGGGCGCCAGATCGGGAAGGTCTCCAGCGCCGTCTCGCCGCGATCGAATCGCCGCACCTCGTAACCGGCGTGCTCTAGCGCGGTCTCCACTCCGAGGGCGATGGTGTCGTCGTCCTCCACCAGCATGATCCGCGGTGTGGGCTCACTCATCCCCGTCTCTCCTCGTGCGCACGGATTGGGGTCCTGTCTGGTTCAACCTGGCCTCAACCGGAGCGATTCAGTTTTACCCGAAAGCAGGAGCCGCCGTCGATTCCTTCCCGGCACTCTACCAGCCCGCCGTGCGCGGCCACAGCCTCGGCGACGAACGACAGCCCCAGGCCGTGCCCGCCGGCTTTCCCGCGCCCCTGGCCCTCGACCCGCGTGAAGCGCTCGAAGATACGCCGGCGCATCCGCGTGGGGACGCCGATCCCGTTGTCGCTGACCTCGATGACCAGCCAGCGCCCCATGGGACCGGTGCGCACGCGGCACAGGAGCGGGACGTCTTCGCGGCGGTACTTGAGCGCGTTGTCCAGGAGATTGTTGAGGGCGTCCCACAGCATGTCGCGGTCGACCGGGACGGGGCGGCAGGGGCGCAGATCCGCCTCGAGTCGCGCGCCGGCCTGTTCGAACCGGGGTCGCCAGCGCTTCAGCATGTCTTCTGCCAGGACATGCAGCTCCACCGAGGTACGCGTGCCGATCGACGGCCGGCGGGCGACAGCCAGCACCTCGTCGATGCGCCGCCCCAGCTTCTCTGCTTCTTCGATGATGCGGCGCAGGAACATGCCGCGGCGCAGGGGATCGGCGGCGCCCATCTCGAGGTTCTCCGCCATCACGCGGATGCCGGCGAGGGGGGTCTTCAGCTCATGGGTGACCCGGGCGATGAAGGCGCGCTGCCGCTCCAGCAGCTCTCGCTGCCGCCGCAGCGCAGACATCCACTCCCACAGGGCGATCAGCCCCAGGATGGCGGCCAGGACGATCGGCGCGAAGTGCATGGCGGTCTCGGCGGCGCCCAGGCGCGTGCGCTCGGCGGCGGAGGCGGTCCGACCCAGGCGGAGCTGGGGGAACAGCGCTGTCAGCGGCACCGTCGTGCGCTGCTGATCGTCGGTGGGGTCCTCGACGGTCCCGGAGATGGTCCGCCCCTCCGTATCGAGCACCACCATGCGCGGGTCGATCTCGATCAGCGTTCGCAGGAGCGAGCGGACGTCGATCTGTACGGCCACTCCGCGATCTCCCGGCAGCGGACGCCACGCCAGCAGGAAGCCCGGCGTGCTGTAGGTGTCGTGGATGATCCGCAGCGCGTCGCTGGGCTCGGCGGTGGTGGTGCCGAGCTGCCCGGAGATCGCGCGCCAGGCGGCCAGTCGTCTGCGGGCGCGCGAGAGCGGCTCGCCGAGCTCACTCGGGGTGCCCAGCCGCTCGGCCGCGGGCAGGGCCGCGACGAGCGCGGCGCCGTTCAGCGTGAGCAGCTCGGCGACGGTCTGCGCGCGGAGCGCCTCGGCGTCTTTCGGGCGCGAGGACTTGAGCAGGAGCAGCGCGACCTCGCGGCGCGCGAGCAGGGGCTTGAGCGGCAGACGTGGTGCCTTGGTCAGCGGAGTCGACAGCGGCAGCGTGGACTCCATCAGCCACCGCAGCGCCGCGTCGTCCCGTCCCTCTCCCCGCAGGCGACGAGCGATCAGGACATCGACCAGCAGACGAGAGGCGCGGGGGTCCCCTTCGCAGGAGGCGATCGCGCCCTCGGCGCCGAGCCGCGCAGCCAGTCCGCCCGCCAGGCAAGCGGACAGCTCCTCGGGCGGCGGAGCGAGCGTGACCGGGTGGTGAAACCGCACGATCCCCTGGTGGGTCTTCCAAGAATACGCTGCGTCGAACCAGGGGATGCGCTCGCGCACGGAGCGCTCCCACGCGTCGGGGGAGGGGTGCTGCTCCAGGCTGTCCAGCCAGCTCTCCAGGCGGTCGCTGATCAGGCTCTCCCACAGGGAGGCGACGGCTACCAGCTCTGCCGCGATGCGATCGTCGGTGGCTCGCAGCTCCTCTTCGCGCAGCAGCAGGGATCGCTGGACCGCGAACGACGCGAAGATGATCAGCACGACGAAGAGGACGCCGGTCCACGTGAAGGCGCGCCGCAGCGGTGGACCCTTCGTCGGGCGGCGACTCACAGCGCAGCGCCCCCGAAGCCCAACCTTCCGAGGCCCAGCCCTCCGAAGCCTGGCGTTCCGAAGCCCTGCCTCTCGAAGATCAGCCTCTCGAAGATCAGCCTCTCGAAGATCAGCGGTCTATGGTCGACGCAAACACCACACGGTTCCGGCCGGTCTGCTTGGCGTGGTACATCGCCATGTCAGCGCGACGCAGCCACTCCTTGAGAGACTCACCGGGCTGGCGCTCGGAGATACCGAAGCTGGCGGTGACCTGTAGCCCCGGGGCGGTGCGCGACCAGTCGTGATCGGCGATGGCCTCGCGTGAGCGCTCAGCGACATCTGCGCCGGTGCTCTCGTCGCTGCCGGGCAGGAACAGGACGATCTCTTCGCCGCCGAACCGGACGGAGGGATCGGAGTCGCGCACGCGCATCATCAGGATGCGCGAGACGATACCCAGGACCTCGTCTCCGACCTGGTGGCCGTAGTGATCGTTGACCGACTTGAAGCGGTCGACGTCGACGAAGGCGCAGGTGAACGGCACCCCGGCCCGCTCGCAGCGGTCGGCCAGGTGTGGCAGCTCGTCGTTGATATATGCGCGCGTGAGCAGACCTGTGAGCGTGTCGCGGTTGGCGGCCTGCAGCCGACGGACGATGCGGTCGAGGTGGGTGAGCTCGTCGGGGGTGAGGAGATCGAGGCGCAGCGAGACGCCGCCGACCTCGAGGCTGTCCCCCGGGCGCATCACGGCCCGTCGGATGGGCCGCCCGTTGACCGCCGTGCCGTTGGTGGAGTTGAGATCGATCACCGTGACCGTGCCGGTGGCATCGGAGATGACCTCGGCATGCCGCTTGCTGACGGTGATGTCGGTGAGCTGCAGCTCCGACTGGTCGTCGCGGCCCAGCACGATGCGGGAATTGGGTGAGATGGTGGAGAACTGCAGCATGTCCCGCCCGGCCACCACGCGGATGGTGGGTATGGGCCGGCCCCCCCCCCCCGGCGGGCGGGCCCCCGCCGGGGGGCGGGGGGGGGGGGGGCCCGCGGGGGGGGGGG
>CAYXGP010000258.1:6967-10771 GCA_964464515.1 uncultured Enterobacterales bacterium | reverse complement strand
GCAGACGGCGACAAAGCAGCAGACGGCGACAAAGCAGCAGACGGCGACAAAGCAGCAGACGGCGACAAAGCAGACTGCAACAAAGCAGACCGACACCCAGAAGACGACCAGCGCAGGGAAGGCTGCCAGCACTGCCACCGAAGAGACAGCCGCCGAGACACCGAAGGTCGGCGTCCTGGGGATACGCAGCAAACCCTGGGGCTGGGTCAGCGTCGATGGGCAACGCAAGGGCAAGACCGGCCGCCGCTACGAGCTGACGCCGGGTTCGCACCAGATCGAGGTGGTGAGTCAGGACGGGGAGTCCCACACCCGCACCATCACCGTCTCGCCGGGCGCGCCTGTCATCATCTGTTGGGACTTTTCGCTGGAGGCCGATTGCCCACGCTGAGCCTTCTCTTGTTGGTGGGCCTGTCTCGGGCCGAAGAGCTGGTCATCTACGCAGACGAGGAGCCCGACATGGCCCGCGCGCGGGTGGCAGTGGCTGCCGGCCGCCCCCTGGCCGGGCTCCGCGCGCGTTCTCTTCCCGAGCTGGTCGAAGGACGGGGACCGGTGATGCTGGGCAACGGCACCGTCGAGCCTTGTCGCGCCCACCCGGTGGGCTCGAGCGTCCTGACCGAGGCCATCGAGACGGCGAGCAGCGCCATCGACTATCTCGACTTCGCTGCTGCCCGAGAGACGCTGGTTGGTGCCTCCGCCCAGATGGGCTGCCTGGCCACACCGCTGGATCCGGAGGCCGCAGGGCGCTTGCACTACCTTCAGGGCGTGGTGACGTTCTCTCTAGGCGACAAGCTGGCGGCATGGGCCGCGTTCCGACAGGCGCTGGTCCTTCAGCCCAGGATGGCCTGGGACGATGACTTCTCGCCCGACGCGAAGCCCATCTTCGACGCCGCCCGGGGCGAGCTAGCCAACACCGGCTCCATCAAGCTCACGATCGTCCCCGCGCCGGCTGAAGGCTCGCTCTGGGTCGACGGACGGGCGATCACCGATGAGGAGATCTCCCTGCTCCCCGGCCGCCACCTGGTCCAGATCGGCCGCAAGCAGGTCATGCCGCTGTCGATCGAGCTGACCAACGACTTCGACGCCGTGCTGGTGATCCCATCGACCATCCCCCCGGAGGCGGTGATGTGGGCGGCCGACGAAGCCCTCCGACCCGCCCTCATCTCCGCGCTCAACGCCATGCTCACGCGCGGCACGATCGCCTACCTACCCGTCGGTGAGCGGGTGTGGCGGGTCGAGGTCGGCGGCGGCGAGTGGAGCGAATACGCGCTCGCTGCGGGGGCGGTCCCTCCCCCTGCCGAGCCTGCTCCCCCGCCGGCTGAGCCCGCAGCGCCATCCCCTCCCCCACCCGGGGCAGAGCCGATCGCCAGGTCCAGCTCGGGGTCGAGCGTCCAGATCGATCGCATCGCTCTGTGGGGCGGCGGCGGGCTCGCGTTGGTCGGCGGCGCCCTGGCCACGGCCGGATACCTCCAGGCCCGCACGGCCTATGTCGACGTCGCCGAGGCCACGACCACGGCCCAGATCGATGACGGCAAGGCCCGGTTTGAGACGGGCGGTCGGCGAATCAACATCGGGCTGGTGCTGACCGGGGTCGGGGTCGCTTCGGGGACCGTCGGCTGGTTGATGCTCGACGGGGGATGGGCCATCGCCCCCGCGCCGGGCGGGGTGCGCCTCATCGGCGTGATGCGCTGACCGGCTCCGGGTCTTCTTCCGATCAGGTCTTCTTCCGATCAGAGCCCGAACTCAGGCCGCCCACCGCGAGCCGGACACCCCCTGACCGGGCGGCTGCTCCCTACCCCGATAGACTGCTGTCATCCGGTGACACCATGCCCCATCGCCCACTCACCTCAACCCTGCTCTTCCCCGACAGCGACGGCCTCCCCATGTCGGACAACACGCTCCAGTACCAGTGGATCGTCACGATTCAGGGTGGTCTGGACAGTCTGTTGGCAGACTTCGTCGGGGGTAACCTGCTGTGGTACCCCGACCCGACCACCAACAAGGTCCGAATGGCCCCAGATGTTCTGGTTGCATTGGGCCGACCCAAGGGACATCGGGGCTCCTACAAGCAGTGGGAAGAAGACAATGTCGCCCCTCAGATCGTCTTTGAGATTCTGTCCCCGTCCAACACCCGGCCCCAGATGGACGAGAAGCGGACCCTCTACCAGCGCCACGGCGTCCGCGAGTACTACGAGCTCGATCCCCAGAACAACCGACTCCGCGGCTGGAGGCGCGGCGGCGAACTCCTCATCGAGATCGCCAACATGGACGGATGGACCAGCCCCCTGCTGGGGATACGTTTCTGGCTCGGCGAGACCGAGCCACGAATCGAGCACCCCGGCGGCGACCCCTTCTTCACATTCGAGCAGCAGCACCGACGAGCCGCGCTCGAGCACCAACGAGCCGAGCAAGCGCGCCAAGAGCTCGAGCGCGCTCAGAAGCAGGCCGAGCAGGAGCGCCTTCGCGCCGAGCAGGAGCGCCTTCGCGCCGAGCAGGAGCGCCGGCGTGCCGAGGCCGCCTTGGAGAGAGAGCGACGGCTGCTCGAACTCCTTCGGGCAGCCGGAATCGATCCCAACGCATAGCCGCTCGGTTGCCTCGCCGTCCACGCCGCGGTTATCGCTTCATCACGGGCAATTCCGAGGAAAGCCGCCATGAACCCATGCCTTCTGTTCCTGCTCGCTGGCTGCCTTCCCGAGCTGGCGATCCCCGCAGTCCAGGACGACACCCAACACGACTTCGACGGAGACAACGTCGCCGAGAGCGGCGGTGACTGTGACGACGCCGACCCTGCTGTGAGCCCCAATGAGCCTGAGATCTGCGACGGCGTCGACAACAACTGCGATGGGCAGACAGACGAGGGCTGCGCCGGGACGACCACCAGCGGCACGACGAGCGGTGGCTCCACAGTGACATCCAACGCCGATGAGGACGGGGACGGCTACATCGATGAGGTCGCAGGCGGGGATGACTGCGACGACGCTGATCCAGCCATCAACCCCGGTATCACTGAGTCCTGGTATGATGGTATCGATGCCGACTGCGATGGGTCCAGCGACTACGACGCGGATGTCGACGGATACGACGCCGACACCCATAGCGGTGCGGACTGCGTTGATAGCGATGAGACGATCAACCCGGGAGCGTCCGAGGTCTGGTACGACGGGACCGACACGGACTGCGATGGCGGCAGCGACTACGACGCAGATCAGGACGGTTACGACAGCGACGCCCATGGGGGGACGGACTGCGATGATACGGACGCGGAGATCGGGTCCTGCACGTCGGGAACCACCTTCGATCTGTCTACGGCGGATGCAAAGCTCATCGGCGAGAATAGCGGCGACTACGCTGGAGTGTCCGTAGCCGGAGCCGGCGACGTGAACGGCGATGGCAAGGATGATCTGATCGTCGGGGCCAAGAACCTCGACACCGCCGCCTCGGACGCGGGCGGTGCCTATGTGGTCCTGGGCCCGTTGAGCGGTGAGTTGGATCTGGGCTCGGCTGACGCCATTCTCCTCGGCGACTCCTCCGGCGACGGCGCAGGCCACCCCGTGGCTGGCGCCGGGGATGTGGATGGCGACGGCCTGTCGGACGTGATCGTCGGCGCGTACGACAACAGCACCGGCGCAACTGAGGCGGGCGCGGCCTATCTGGTGCTCGGGCCGATGAGCGGGACCTCGAGCCTGTCGAAGGCTGACGCCTGGTTCACCGGCGAGGCGATTGACGACGCGGCTGGAGAGACAGTCGCCAGCGCGGGCGCCCGCCACGGCGATGGGCGCGCCGCTTTTCTCGTGGGGGCCGCACGCA
>CAYXGP010000258.1:0-6957 GCA_964464515.1 uncultured Enterobacterales bacterium | reverse complement strand
CGGGCGCCGGGCTCCCCGCGGGGGCGGCCGACCCCGGCGCCCGCGCGGCCCACGTCGACGGCGATGGCCTCGACGATTTGCTCGTGGGCGCCTCAGACAACGACGCAGCGGGGGACAAGGCGGGGGCAGCCTACCTGCTGCTGGCGCCGCTCAGCGGCCAGCTCAGCCTGGGCTCGGCGAATGCGGTGCTCACTGGTGAGGCTCCCGGAGATGGCGCTGGAGGTGGCGTCGCGAGCGCGGGCGATGCCGACGGCGATGGACTGGATGATCTACTCGTGAGCGCTATGTATGAGAGTGCTGGCGGGAGCTTGGCTGGCGCAGTCTACCTGCTGCATGGCCCGGTGAGCGGCACCTTCAGCCTCTCCGACGCAGACGGCAAGCTGACCGGAGAAGCTGCGGAGGACCACTTGAAAGCGGCCGCCGGCGTCGGGGACATCGACGGAGACGGAAACGACGACGTCCTCGTCGGCGCACTCTACGAGGAAACCGGCGGCTCGAATGCTGGTGCTGCTTACCTCGTGCTCGGCCCGATCTCAGGGGAGCAGAGCCTGTCTGCTGCGCACGCGAAGTTCACGGCGGAGGCAGCCGAGGACTTCGCTGGTCAGAACGTCTCGGGGCCTGGTGATGTGGACGGGGACGGAACGCCGGATCTGCTTATCGGGGCGGGCGCTGACGACACCGGCGGCACCTCGGCAGGCGCCGCCTACCTGCTCCTGGGCCCGAAGACAGGGACACTGAGCCTCTCGAACGCCGAGTTCAAGTTCGTGGGGGAGGCGGCTGGTGACACGGCTGGAAGGTATCTTAACGGCGCCGGAGACGTGGATGGTGACGGCTTGAATGACCTCCTCCTGGGTGCATACACGGAGGACTCTGCTGGCAAGGACGCTGGGGCCGCCTATCTGGTCCTTGGGAGTAGCCTGTAACCCCCGCTCTTTCATGATGTCGGCCGACACAGCCCAGGATTGTGTTCCAGACCAGACTCGCTGCAGTCCATACTCACGCATCCGGCAGGTGAAGCGCCCTCTTCGCAGAGGACCCTGACCAGGTGCCCCCATCGGGGAGCACCTCGTGAAAAAGACGGATTGGCTCGTCGTACATATAGAGCTGCCCGTCCCGGAGCGTAGAGTGGGGCGGCTCAGCGTCGCCTGAACCCCCAACCCAGGGCACCCAACCACAGCCACGGTCCCCAGCCAGCCAGAGCACCGATGTGCTGACACCCGCTGCTCGCGCTGTCCGGTCCGAATGAAGACCCGGCGTTCCCGCCAGCGCCCTCATCAACGATGGCGACCGTGCCCCCGTCAGAGGACGCGTCCTCCGTCGAGTCGCTGGTGGTGCCGGTCTCCTCCTCGCCCATCTGCATCATCAACGCAGAGACCTTCCCCAGTGCTTCTTCAGCATCGACCAGCCCATAACCGTAACGCTCATCGTGGCCTGTGTTGCCCAGCGTGTCGGCGCTGGAGATCAGCGCCTCGGTGACCAGGGCTGGCTCGGTGAGCCCGGCGCTGTAGAGCAGTGCTGCGACCCCGGCCACATGTGGTGTGGCGAATGAGGTTCCAGCCGCCCCGCGGTAGTCCCAGACACCATCCTTCTGCGACTCTTGAATCACCAGCTCCGTTGACGCCGTCCCCTCGTCCATCGATCCCCCGGGCGCGACAAGGTCAACCTCCGGCCCGCGGTTGGAGTAGTCGGTGATCACGTCAATGGAATCGACCGCGCCGACTGCGATGACCGAGTCCAATGCAGCAGGGTAGTGGACGTCTCCACCGTAGTCGTTGCCCGCTGCGGCGACGACCAGCACGCCGCGCTCTTCCGCGTAGTCGCAAGCGGCTTGGAGCTGATTCTGCGCATCCCTGGTCGTGCCCATGCTGATGTTGATGATGTCCGCGCCGTTGTCCACGGCCCACTCGATCGCCTCGGCGAGAATCGTGGAGTTCCCATACCCGTCCTGATCGGCGATCCGCACCGGGAGAATCGACACTCCAGGCGCCACGCCTGATGCTCCGACGGCGTTGTCGGTGGCCTGGGCGATGACGGCGGCGACATGAGTGCCGTGCCAGTGCTCATCGTCTGGGTCGTCGTCTTCATCGATGAAGTCCGTGCCGGCGAGGAGGTGGCTCAGCCCGTCCTCCCCCCGAGAGACGCCGGTGTCCAACACAGCGACGATGACGCCGTCGCCCTGGGATATCTCCCATGCAGCTTCCAACCCGATACGCGAGAGGTTCCATTGGCTACCGAACAGCGTATCGTTCGGCGAGTATGAGATGGTGGTACGCACCACCGGCTCTATCCAAGCTACGTCACCCCGCTCTGCCAGCTCTTCAGCGGCCTGCCCATCCACCTCGAAGACCGGCTGGCCCCCCATGCGCAGCCGCCGTCGCGGCGCCAGCCGGACCAGCTCATCGTCGCCGGGCTCATCGTGAAACCGCACTACCCAGCGGTCCGTGATCGGCGCCACCTCCGGTGGATTGGCCCACAGCACCTCGTCCGAGAGCTCGTGGACCGCGCCGACATCTCCCGCGCAGCCTCCTGCAGCGCCGGCCGCGCGGCCCGTGGGGTTCCCCGATCCGAAGCGCTGGAGCGCGGTCACGCCCAGACCAAGGGAGCCGACAAGCGCGATGATGACGAGGGGGTGTAGCGGTTGTTGGTCGAGGACATCGACCCTCCACCTGTTGAGGGGCATCGATCCGAGCGGGAGCACTTCGTAAGCGATAACCCGCCTTTCCTGAGGATGGACCATGACAAACCCACCATCGATCGAGACGATCCCGCCCGCTGCGCTCACCGCCAGCGCGCACCAGACCACGATGCTGGGTGGCGCTGGCGAGACGCTCTCCCTTGGCCGAGATGAGAGCTGCGATATCGTGATCGACGACGAGACGATCGCGCCCCGGCACCTCCGCATAGACCCCCTCCCCGGGGGACAACAGTACCAGGTCGCCGATCTGGGCTCCGCGTCCGGCACATGGGTCCGCGCCCGACGTGTACAGACCGCCGAGGTCGCGCTTTGGGAGCTGATCCGGGTCGGGGCCCACTCCTTCCGGCTCGGGGCGGCCCTGAGCACGACGCGCGTGCCCTCGGCTTCGCTGATCCTGGGACGCGACGAGTCTGCCGACGTCACCATCACCGACGGCTCGGTCAGCCGCCAACACGCGCGTCTCACCTGGCGAAACGACGCGCTCCACGTCGCCGATCTGACCAGCCGGTACGGGACGTTTATCGAGGATGTCAAGGTTCAGGGCAGCGCCCCCCTCCCCGCGGACGGCCGCCTTACGCTGGGGCGGTACTCCGTCCCGGCGGAAGATCTGGCGATGTGGTCAGCACAGCTCGAGATGGAGACCACAGACGCCACCGGCTCCGCCGTGGCCATCCCCACGGACGGCGGGGTGCTTCTGGGCCGCGCGCCTGACGCGGACGTCATCCTGGATGATCCGCAGATTTCCTGGCACCACGCCCGGATCACGTCCCGGGCCGGTCGCTGGAGCGTGACCGATCTACGCAGCCGAAATGGAACCTTCGTCGATGGCGCCGCTGTGCGGGAGGCGCCCCTCTCTCCCGACAGCCTGCTCGCGTTGGGTCCGGTTCAGCTCTCGCTCCAGGGCGGCGCGATTCAGCGCTCTCGCGCCGATCCGGTCGAGGTCCGCCTCGACGCCGTAGAACTGACCCGGACCCTCCCGTCGGGGATTTGTATCCTCGACGCGGTCTCATTCACTGCGTTCCCGGGTGAGCTGGTCGGCGTGATGGGACCATCTGGCGCTGGAAAGTCAACGCTGTTGGGACTGCTGACAGGCCGAACCGCGCCGACCACCGGCAGCGTCCGCCTCAACCAACAGGACCTCCACAGGAACTTCGCCAGCTTCAAGCACCGGATCGGGTTCGTACCCCAGGACGATCTGGTGCACGCCGAGCTGACGGTCCGCGAGGTCGTACGCTACACGGCGCGCCTCCGCCTGCCGCCAGATCTCCCGACCGCGGTGATCGACGCCCAGGTCGATCGCGTCCTGGAGCAGATGGGGCTGACCGACATCGCTGACAGCGTGGTCGGCGATCAGCGCCGTCGAGGGATCTCCGGTGGACAGCGCCGCCGAGTCAGCATCGCCCTCGAGCTGGTCACGGACCCGGCGCTCCTGTTCCTCGATGAGCCGACCTCCGGGCTGGACGCCTCCTCCGCCCGGGAGACCGTTCAGATACTCAAGCGCCTCGCCGAAGCCGGCAAGACCGTCGTGATGACCATCCACCAGCCACGTCCGGAGGTGTTCTCCCTGCTCGACCGACTGCTGCTGCTGGCACGCGGCGGTCGTCTGGCCTGGTTCGGCCCGACAGACCCCGAAGCCGCGGCCCACTTCTCCTCCCATAGCGAGGTCCCGCGCTGCGCCAACGCCGCTGACTATGTGATGGATGTGCTGGAGCCCCCTGAGCCTGCGCTGCGACACACGCCCGAGACCTGGCAGACCCACTACCGCGAGAGCGACGCCCACCACGACTACGTCGCGGCGTGGCAGCGGGATCTGGAGGCGACCCCGGCGCTGACGACCGATGCGACCAGCCCCAAGCGAAGCGCCTGGTCGCAGACCCGCCACCTGATCCACCGCTACGCCCTTCGTAAGCTCCGCGACCGCGGAACGCTCACCGTGCAGCTCCTCCAAGCGCCGGTCATCGCCGGACTGGCAGGCTGGTTGTTCGCCAAGGAGCCCGACTTCGGCCTGGGACTCCCCCGACTCTGCGTGCTCAGCGAGGTCCTGCCGGCCCTGTTCATGGCCGGCGCGTCAGCCCTCTGGTTCGGGTGCAGCAACGTCGCCCGAGAGCTGGTCGGGGATCGTCCGGTGTTCCTGCGCGAGCGGGCGACGGGCCTGTCGATCACAGCCTACCTGTCGTCAGTGTTCCTGGTACAGTTGGGTATCGCCGCGGTGCAGACCCTGACTCTAGCGGCGCTGCTGTGGCCCCTTGCCGGGTTGGCCGCGAGCACGTTCGGCCCGGCCTGGCTCCTGATGCTGCTCACCGCCGCCTGCGGGCTCGGCATGGGGCTCCTGCTGTCTGCGCTGGCCCGGACAGAGGTGGCCGCGATTTCATTGGTTCCATTGGTGTTGCTTCCGCAGCTCATGCTGTCGGGGTACCTCAAGCTGTTCCGCCAGATGACCGATCTCCAGCAAGCGACCACATGGAGCAGTCCCATGCGATGGGCCTTCGAGGGGCTCGTGGTGCTGGAATTCCAGGCCGCCGAGAAGGTGAGCGTGGTCGGAGAGTGCCTTGGCCTGCCAAGCACCGGGATCGGGTTGCCAGCCGGAGCGCTGGCGATCAGCACGGTGCTGCTCCTGGGAATCTCGGCGTTGGCCCTGCACCGCGCCAGCCCCGCGCACTGACGGAGACGACCGGTTACCCCGCTCCCTGCGCCGCACGCAGAATCGAGGATCACCGCCATGAAGTCTCACCTCCTCTTCTTCCTCCTCCCGCTGATGGCCTGCTTCCCCGAGATCGAGATCTCCCCTGATCTCGGCGCTCAGGACCACGACTACGACGGCGACGGCCTGAGCGAGACCCAGGGAGACTGCAACGACGCCGATCCCGAAATCACCCCCGACGCCCAGGAAGGATGGTACGACGGGATCGACGCCGACTGTGACGGCGAGAGCGACTACGACGCCGACAGCGACGGCTACGACCATGATGCCCATGGGGGCGGTGACTGCGACGACAGCGATCCGGCGGTCCACCCGACGGCCAGCGACGCCTGGTACGATGGAACGGACTCAGACTGCGACGGCGCCGATGATTACGACGCGGACGCCGACGGATACGATCGCGACGTGGATTGCGATGAATCAGATGCCAGCGTCAACCCTGGCGCGACCGAGATCTGGTATGACGCTGTGGACGGCGACTGTGACGGGAGCAGCGACCTCGATGCCGACAGCGATGGCTACGATCACGAATCCCACGGCGGGGCCGACTGCTTTGAGGGCACAGACGCCGACACCGATCCCAACGACGCCAACATCGACGCTGCCGAGATAAACCCGGACGCGACGGAGTCCTGGTATGACGGCACCGACGCCGACTGCGATGACACCTCGGATTACGACGCCGACTCGGACGGGTTTGAACACGAAGCCCACGGCGGCGTTGACTGTTGGGAAGGGACCGCCGCCGACAGCGATACCAATCCAGCCGGGCTGGACCCCATCGAGATCAATCCGGACGCGACTGATGTCTGGTACGACGGCACAGACGCCGACTGTGACGGCGCCTCAGACCATGACTACGACGGCGACGGCTATGACGCCGAGGACTACAGTGGATCGACAGGTGATCTCCTCGACTGTGACGACGAGGACGCGACCATCAACCCCGGGGTGACCGACATCTGGTATGACGGGATCGACTCCGACTGTGACGGCGCGAATGACATGGACGCTGACGCCGACGGCCATGATAGCGACGTTTACGGTGGGACCGACTGCGATGATGCAGTGAGTACGACCAACCCGGATGCGACCGATGTCTGGTACGATGGTGTCGATGCAGACTGTGATGGTTCCTCCGACAACGACGCCGACGGCGACGGCTACGATCATGAAGCGCACGGCGGCACTGACTGCTTTGAGGGGACAAGCTCCGACGCAGACACCAACGCTGCCGGCCTCGCGGCCACCGCTATCTATCCCGACGCAGCCGAGATCTGGTACGACGGCACAGACGCCGACTGCAATGACGACTCCGACTACGACGCCGACCATGACGGCCACGACCATGAGGCCTACGGTGGGGGCGATTGCTACGAACAGACCAGCGCCGATACCGACAGCAACCCCGCCGGGTTGTACGCCACCGCGATCAACCCCAGCGCGACCGAGACCTGGTACGACGGGACAGATGCAGACTGTGACGACGCGTCCGACTATGACGCCGACGCCGACGGCCATGATAGCGACGTTTACGGTGGGACCGACTGCGATGATGCAG
>CAYXGP010000257.1:0-10791 GCA_964464515.1 uncultured Enterobacterales bacterium | reverse complement strand
CAGCACCCCACGATTACGCCAGCACCAGCCACCGCGAAGCGGTTTCGTCCAAGCCTGCCGGGCCGGCCCGAGCGCCCGTAGGCCGCACGCGCTGTGCCCACGGCAGATGCGCAGAACGTCCGATCGATGTGAGCCTCTACAAGCCCGTACACCGTCTGCAGATCGGCCCGCTCCAGCGCGCTGAGTCGTCTGGTTCGCTCCACCTCCATCAACTCCGTCGCCGTGGCCGGCACTCGTGTCGGCGCTGTTGGCGCAGCGAGTTGAGCTGCGATTTCCGCGAGTGCGCGGTGCATTCCCGTGCGTCCGGGATAGATCTCGATAGCGGTCATGAGGCGGCTCTCCGTTCTTTGAATCTTCGGAAGCCCGCCTTAGCGGCCGCTTTACCTCATGTCATCACATCATCAGTGAACCCGCCCGGACTGCACCCTTTTCACCGACAGGCCCAGCGAAGTCGGACCGATCACCTCCTCCCGCTTGTTGTCGAGCGCCATCCATCTCCCTTGACCTGGGACGGTGGCGTTGTCACCAACGCGCCGTTCGTGACGGGTGCCTGTGAACTGGGGCTGCACGTCGGGTGTTGGTAACACACATCGGTATATGCGTGTGTTGGGCTATGCCAAGCGGGCCCTGCGTTTGTCTCGGAAAGACCTGGGGTTGTCGTAGTCACCCTTGTCGAGAGTGGCTGAGAGGCGGGCGAGCGCCATGGCAACAGACTGCCCGTCGTCTGGGGGAGAGGGATCCCATACCCAGCCCTCCCCGAAACCCGCGGCGATGATAGTCACCCGGGTCTCCTCCTGCATAGATTCGTCAATAATCCAGCCCCAGATGACATTGGCATCGTGGTGGAGCTCTTCTTGGACCATCGTGCTGGCTTCATGGATTTCGAACATCGTGAGTTCAGAGTTTCCGGTGATGTTGAGCAGCACACTGGTCGCACCGGCGAGGAGGACATCATCGAGCAGCGGGCAGCTGATGGCGCTGCGTGCAGCCTCGACCGTCTTGTTCTCTCCGCGGCCGATGCCCAGACCCATTACAGCCCTGCCTTTGTCGAGCATGAGCGTGCGTAGATCGGCGAAGTCGGAAGCGACGATATCCGAACGTTTGATGAGGTCGACGATCGCCCGGGTGGCCTCATACTGCATCTGGTCGGCCATACGGAACGCCTCACGCATCGTCATGCGGTCGTGCGCCATGGAGATGAGGCGTTGATTGGGAATCGTGATTAGCGTGTCGACCACTGACAGCAGCCTCTTGATACCTGCGTTCGCCTGCTTCCGACGTCGATTGCCTTCGAAACCGAACGGCTGGCTCACCACCCCCAAGGTCAGCCTGCAAAACTCCCGGGACACCTGCGCGACGACCGGCGATGCGCCCGTGCCAGTTCCGCCACCCAAGCCTGCGATCAGAATCACCAGGTCTGCCCCGTCCAGCAGGCAAGCGATGTCGTCGCGGCTCTCCAGCGCGGCTTCGTGCCCGGTGTCGGGGTTGGCACCGGCGCCCAGCCCCTTCATGAGTTCGCCACCGAGGAGGAGGCGCTCGGGTGCCTTCGTCCTCTCCAGCGCCGCAAGATCGGTGTTCATCGCGATGAACTCCACACCTGCCAGTCCGCTCTCGATCATGGCGTTGATCGCGTTTCCGCCCCCGCCACCGACCCCGACTACGCGGATGGTCGGTGAGTGGACGACATCATGAGGATGGGAACCGGTGGGGATGGACACTGTGAACTCCTGATTGATGGGGTGTCGTGGCGGGATTCGGGTTGAACTGAGCGTAGCGGACCCTGTCGACACTGCAGGTCCAGGGGAGGGGTGCCGGGGGGAGCCGCTCTGGGCACGACGTGTCGGCCTCGCAGGCTATCGGTCAGAACCGCCCCGGACATGGGGCGGCAGGCAGCTCCCAGTCGATCACCGTCCTCCAAGACACCCAGCAGGAGATTGACCATGCACCACACCGATCTCGACCATCAGCTCGCCGCGGGCGCAGCCGTGAGGACCGTCGAGGACGTCGAGCTGCTCGTCGAAGCCTCGGTCACGGCCGTGGTCTGTCTGCAGAGCGACGCCGATGTGGCGAGTTACCACTTTGATACGGTACGCGACCGGTGCGTTGCGTTGGGCATGACCCACACCCGGGTCCCGATCATCGACTTCGAGCCGGAAGACCTGTGGGTCCACCTGGACGCTGCCGTCGCCGCAGTTCAGGCGCAGGTGGAGGGCGGCCGCAAGGTGTACGTCCACTGCACCGTGGGGCTGAACCGATCCCCGAGCGTGGTGATCGCCTGGTTGGTGGCGCACCGGGGCAGGGCACTCCGAGATGCCACGGAGTGGCTGATGGAGCGCCGCGAGGTCTACCCGTACCCGGACGTCATGCAGGGCTGGGCGGAGCGCCACGGCTTCCCCCTGTAGCGGGCACGTCGCATCGGCTGACCCGCCAGGAACGAGCCTGCCCCGCAGGACCCCATCATTCGAAGCCCTGGTCACCGGCGTCCGGGAGGGGTGGACATATGAGGTCCTCCCCTGTGGATATGACTGTGTCAATCCCATGACGCATCTGAGACTTCGGGGCCTCCACAACCCCGATTGGAACCATCCCCACGATGGGCCGCCCTGGTGACGGCCCTTGCTCAGCGACTCGCTCGAAGCTCCCCATGGCGCGCCAATGAGCCCACTCCCGACGCAGCGCTTTCGGCCCGGCTCGCGGTGGAGTCCCACCCGACGCCGCCTGTATGAGTTCACCTGGGACGCCGTCACGGTGATCCGTCCCTGGCCGCAGCCCGCGGCCTGGCTCCAGACACCGGGTCGGCCCTGGCGCGAGATCGCTCCGGTCGTCGATCTGTCCGTTGTGGAGCGGGCACGCCGGCGTCCGCGAATCGGCGCGACCCTGCGGGGGCGCGCCGCCGCGTGGGAGAAGATCCCTGTCGCGCTGCGTCGACAGACCAGCCGCGCGGCGCTCTGGGGACACCAGTGGCCGCTGCTGAAGATGCTCACGCTGGGGCCGGAGATGGGGGCCCTCGCGGAGGCCGCGCCGCTGTTGGCGGGCGCCCTGGCGACCGTCCCAGGGCGACCGCGGACGTCGGCGGACCTGGCGCACTGTCTGGGCCCGGTGGACGGGTGGCGTCGATGGAGGCGGCTGGCGGGGTGGCTGGGCATGGACGACAGTCGCTCCTGGGTGCGCGTGCTGCGCGGGGTCCGGAAGCCCTGGACCTGGCGACCCGACGATCTCCGGCTCGCGTCGTCGCTCTGGCACGGTGAGGGCCGGCGACCGCTCCAGCACCTGGGGACCCCCGGTCTGGCGGCGGTCCATGCCCTGGCGCTGGCCCGCCGGGCCGATTGCATGAACGCCCTTCACCCCACTCTGTTGGGCGAGCTCTCCGCGCTCTCGCTCTCGGCGGGCCGACAGGCCGTGCGGACCCTCTCTTCGCTCGTGTCGGCGTGGCGACGGCAGAAGCTGCTCCTCGCGCTGCCCCCGCTGGAGAGCCTGGAGGCGCTCCACGCGGTCCACGCCGATGTCCTGGACATGCTCCAGCCGCAGCCGTGTCATCCCCTGACGTGGCTCGAGGAGCGCTGGCCGACGCCCCCTCTTCCTGGGACGAACCGGGTCACTCCGCTGGACAGCCTGGCCCGTCAGGAGGAGGAGGGCCGGGAGATGATCAACTGTGTGGGCAGCTTGGAGTACCTGATCCGCGCGGTGGAGGGGGACGGCTACGGCTACCACGTCGCGGTCGGGAGAACGCGCGCGACGGTCTGGGTCAATCGAGACCCGAAGGGTGCCTGGATCGTGGATGAGATCGAGGGCCGCCGCGGGCGCCCCGCGTCGAAGCTCGCTCGCGGGACCGTGGATCGGTGGCTGGAGGGGCTCGGGGGGCAGGCGGCGCTGCAACAGACGCCGCGCTTTCCGCAGATTCCGGTCTGGCTTCGACGCACGTGCGGGCCAGAGGAGATTCCGTTCTGAACCGCGAGTGCTCGAGACGACCTCATGCTCCGGCCAGCACAACGCCCCGACACAGCCGCTGACTCCGGCTTCCGACTCCCCCTGAAAGTCTACAAGGTCTGCCTCGCCTCGGGTGAGGCGAGTTGTCGTCCGGTAGCACGCCGTCCGTGTCCTCCGAGGCGAGCCAGCGAGCCACCGCGCGACTCGCGAACACGTCGCCCGGCGCACGCGCCGAATACGCGATGGGTCCAGAGTACCTGTGCCAGCGGGACATACGCGCAATCGGCCACAGAAACCACCGTCGGTTGAACCGACGGAAACCGGCCCCAGACCAGCTGTAGCGGGCAAGGGCCGGATCGGGCGTCTCCACCCCCAATTGCAGGCGCCAGGCCGCGGTGGCGGACCGACGTGCCCGGATCACTCGCTCTTCAGCGGGACGCAGGCAGCGCTCCAGCGCGGATGAGGCTCACGCCGCACCCGGCTCGTTGCAGCGAATCACAGCGCCCTGGTCAGCCCGCGTTGTTCCGCGCCAGTTGCTCTGCCAGACCGACGGCTGCCTGTTGCGCAGACTCTGGTGACCGCTCGATGGCGTCGACGATCAGCGGATGCGCCATGAACCCCAGCAGCCCGCCACACATCAACGCGACGACGAGGTCCTTCTGGTTGTAGCCCTTCTGTGGCGCCAGCAGCTTCGGGGGGAGCGAAGCCGAGGCGGGGGGGAAGCCCGAGAATGACGGCGCCCACCCAGCGAAGTCAGGGAGCGGCTCTGGTGGCATCGTTGGTGCTGGCTCCTGTCGAGCCCCTGACTCGTCCAGGTCAGGTGAAGCACCCCGCCGACGAAAGGGCGCATCGGGTCGAATGTCCGTCCGAGGTCGCCGGCGCTGCGGGCGACCGAGCTCGGGCTCATCCGAGGCACAGCTCCTCGGCGCCCGACGCGAGGGAGGAAGGTCTCCAGCGCCGATCTGAAACGTCCACTCGTGCTGTTGTCGCCTGAGCTCCCTGTCGCCGACGGAACGACCTACCGCTGCTCGACGCGCCGATCCTCTCACCTGAGCGCGGGTCGCCCCCAGGTGTCGGAGCCCGGTCTGGGCGAGCCGCCGCACCTGCTGCATCGTCGGCGCAGGCACCTCGAGCGCGTCAGCGTCACGACGGATGGCGCGGTTGAGCGAGCGGGTCAGCCGCTCCGGACAGCCCCGCTGCGGAAACAGGAGCGCTCTGGACCCGTGGCGCCTGCGCTTCCGGAGCCAGGGCTTCACTGCACCGAGAGCGTCGACGGGGATAGCGTAACAGGCTTGTTCCGGTCCACAGCGGCCAGGGATGTCTACACGGACCTCTCCTGTGATCACATCGACGTCACACACACGAAGTCCCAGTACCCTTCCCGGACTCACGCCCATGTGAGCTTGCAGTGCCAGCGCGGCCCGCACCCTGGGGCTGGCGTTCCACATCATGAGCTCTACGTCACCCCAGATCGCCGGCGGTCTCTCTGTGGGGGGATCGATCCAGTAGCGTCGTCCGGGGAGTCTACGTCGCCGCACCTGCACCTGGCGGGCCTTCGCCTGTGCAGTGTGGGCGATCTTCCGGAGCAGCGTGAAGCAGGCCGATGCCACGTCGCCGCTGATGGTCACCTTGCGATGGATGCGCCTCCGCTCGCGGAACAACCATGCATCATCGATTTCTCCCAGCACGACGTTTCCATACAGGGCGATGACGCGACGGGCGCAGTGGCGCGGCTTCTTGAGCCGGTTCGCCTCCCTTGCAGACGACGTGCATGGAAGGAGCTCGCCGAACCCACCGCCACGCAGCGCCTGGGCGACTGTCGGGTTCGGGCCGATGGTCGGTAAGGCAGCTCGCATGACCTCATGCCAGTCCCGGGGACGGCGTCGTCTCAGATAAGCGAGCCCAGCCAGCGTGGTCGCGTCTCCCAGACAGGGCAGGCTGGGCCGCCTCGGACGGTGCGGAGTTGGGGGAGTCGGCTGTGCCATCGAGCGCTTCGGGGGCCGGTGTTCAGACTCCGCGGTGCTGAGCGATGGTGAGCGGAGTCGTTCAGGGACAGCCTCTCGGATCCAGGGAGTCTACAAACCGCCCCAAAACACGTCCGAGTTTCACGATCTCGTCTCCGATCTTCGATCTGACCGGTAGCGATACTCTTTACTGGTGTGGACTTGTACGCGACCGGGTCGGCCGAGCTGCGTGGAGTTCCCCATCGTGTGTTCACAGAGCGGGAGGGCGGAATGATCAAGGGCGGTCGACTCATCGAGGCGGGGGAGGAGGTTCCCACCTGGTGGAACAACTGGCTGCGGGTGGAGAGGCGAGATCCGGCCCGACTGAATCTGGAGCTCGCGTCGAGCCTGACAATTCCGCTGGGGTGGATGCGGACGCTGACCCACGGGCAGCAGCCCGACGTGGGGGTGTGGTGGCGGCTCGACGCGGTCATCGCCCGAAGACCCGTGACGGCCATCGACGGTCTTCCGGCGCGGTTTGCCAGGAAGCACCTGAATCACCCGGCTGTCCTCGTTCGACCCTGCACGGAGCTCCTCGTCGATGTGGAGCGTCTTCACGAGGACTTCACTGGCTGGGTGCGTGGGATGGATTGCAACCGGAGGGTGGACATCGGCGGGCTGCGACACCTGGTTCCACGATTGGAGGACGTGGTCGTGCCACGACCGCCGCTGGCCCCCCTCCGCCGGGCGAGGTCCATCGAGCCGGGGGCGCTGTCCGCCACAGCGGATGCGCTGCTAGACGATGTCCTGAGGGCGGATGAGATCGAAGATCGCGAGCTGGCGCGCGCGTTGATGGGCCTCCCGCACCTGACGGAGTGCCTGGTCTCCGGGCCTGGGCTGATGCCGCCCGATCATCAGCGCCTCGCGTTCCTCGATGAGCTTCAGCCCATGGAGACCCGAGGGGCTCCGCGTCGACACCGGCTACCGAGTCTGGCCGGGGAGCTCTACAGTCTCCTCCCGGACGGTCGCTCTTTGACATCGCGGACGGGTGTGGGCCGTCGCAGGCTGCGGGCTGAACAGCGCCGACACGGATCGTTGACGGGGCGGTGCGCCTACGAGCTAGCGAGCGACGTGGCGTCTGCTGCTTCCAACGAGGCCGTGCGGCGCGCGCGGATGGAGTACGAACGGCACGACTCTCCCGCTGAGTCTGCTCGTCGTCTGCCGGAGGAGGTGCGTAAGCAACGCAGGCGGGGGCAGGGGCGCCGTCCACGGGGGCTGGTGCGGCGCCTCGCGCCCTACCTCGTGGGTGACACCGCGGTGTTGTCCTTCCCCATGCCGCCCCACGCGTTGGCCAGCCAACCGGATCTCACCAGCGGCGGCCGGGACGAGGTCCCCGACTCCGTGGTCACGACGGCCCAGCTCCTGATGGAGTGGCTCCAGGGCCCCGGTTGCGTTGAGACGCTCGAGCTGATCTGTGGTCGTCGCGTGGAGAGCATCCGGTTCGCGGTGACGCCGTCCAGCGATTGGCATGGGTTCAAGCGAGAGCGCGCGGGTCGCCTCTGCGTCATGCGGGTCCGCATCGATCCGGGTGCGCCAGGGCATCGAACGGCGGTGGCCGCTGTCCCTGGCGCTGAGCTGAGCGCCCCCGTGGACACGTGGATCGGAGGGTTCGGCTCACCTGCAGACATCCAGCGGCGGTTGCTTGGGACCGCGACTGGAAAAGGTGTCGCCGGGTTCACGCTGGAGCATTGAACGGGTACCTATTCGGGGCGGGTTCTGAGTTGGCACGGCCGCGTAGGGTCGGTGCATGGGGCGACGACCATCAGCGGTGTTCGGATTCGAGGTACAGGGGGCGACGTTCTCGCCCGCTGAGGAGTCCGTCGCGCGGGTGTCGTTGGCGTGGTGGGAGAAGGGGCTGGATGATCCCACACCGCTGTTCAGCGGGACTCGCGAGCGTCCTGTCACGCGGGTCGCCGTCTGGCCGACGGGCCCTCGCGGGCTCCTGCTACCGGAGCGGATCGAGCAAGTCGACGTTCGCATCTGGGAGATGACTGCGGAGACCTTCGCGGACCTCCGCGCCCTCCATGAGCGCTTCCACCTCGGCTGGCACGACCTGTGGGTGAGCGGCGGAGAGCGGGTCCGGGTCCGTCCGTGTGCACGCTCGCTGATTCGGCTGGCGAAGCAGCGCAAACCCAACCTGGCCCGACGGCTGGAGCGAGGCGTCCAGCTCCTGTTGTGATCCTCGAGCGCGTCAGGCCCCGCCGCACATGTGCTGGGCGTCCGGCATCTCGAACGTGGTCCCCCGCTCCGGGTCGGTCACGCGGAAGATCGAACCGCGCCGATCTCCGGGCGGGCAGTCTCGCGGGCGAGAGACGACGCAGATCCGGACCCGGTCTCGGGGGCGCAGGATCTCCGCTTCTGGGACCTCGTGGTATTCGACCAGAGAGAGTCCCGTGCTGAAGGTGATCGACGTGCCGCTGCCGGCGAGCGGCTCGCCATGCACCGTGAGTCTCGTGCCGACTCTGGTCACCTCGGTCCACAGGCACGGCCCGGGTCGCTTCTCCGGCGTGTCGTCGACAGGGATCATCCATCCCAGCGACGTAGCGGCGACCCCGAGGGCGCCGAGCGTGAACAGACGGGGCTTCCTCATGGGGTTCCTCCGCTGGGTTGGGCGTCATCCCGGCGCTCCGCGAAGTCGAAGGCGGCGACACGGGCCACCAGATCTGCGGGCCTGGGTCGACAGTACACCTTGCGCAGCATCGTGTCGTCGGTGTGGCGCAGGACCCGCCACGCGGCGTCCATCAGGATGTCGAGGCTCCAAGCGATCGTCGCGAACGAGTCGCGCAGCAGGTACGGGTAGATGTTCCGCTCGATGCCCGCGGCCGCTGCTGCTGTGCGCAGCGCGGTCTTGAAGTTGACGATTCGCTTGCTACGGAAGGTGAACAGAAGACCCTCGGTTGGAGTGCCCTGGAGTGTGCGCCAGCGCTGCAGCTCTCGGAAGGCGAGGGGAGTCAGCGGGATCTCCGCCACCGAAAGTCGGGTCTTGCCGCCGTGCTCTTCCTCGCCTCGGACGAAGAGGGTCCGGCTCTGCCAGCGCACGTCCTCCCAGCGCAGTCGCGTCAGCTCTGAGGGGCGCAGCCCCTGTCCGGCTCCGACAGCCCACATGCAGCGGTGCAGCGGGTCCGAGGCCTCCATGAGTGCCAACAGTTCTGCCAACAACAGCGGCGCGGGCTTCTCACGGGCACGTCGGGTCGAGCCCTCGATCCGGAACCGGGCCAGATCGGGCATCCGCTCGATGTGCCGAAGGCGGTAGGCGCGCTTGATGCAAGCCTGCACGGCCGCGCGATGGAGGCGCTTGGTCGAGCCGGCCATGGGCTGGCCCCGACGGGCTCCGCGCTCGATGAGGAGCGCGTCGAGGTAGTCGGCGACCACGAACTCGTCGATGTCGCGCAGGCGACGTGCGCCGATCACTGGGAGGATGCGCCTCCAGTGGCCCTCCTCGGTCCTCCAGGTGCGCGGTCGATCGGCGCTGCGCCAGGGTCCATAGACCTCCTCTACGTACCTGCGGAGCGTCCAGATCGCGTAGTTCGGCGTGTCCGGCCCGAACACCTGTTCGATGCTGGGATCGCCGATGAGGTAGCGGATCGCGGAGGCCGGGTCGTCTTCGTACAGCCGCAGGACCCGAGCAGCGGTGCCCTGGGCCTCTTCTGCGCGGATCGCAGTCAGGGCGCGATCCGCCTCAGCGTCACTGACGTACTTCAGGGAAATGGCCCGCCGTTCCGAGCCTCTTCCAGAGCGCAGGATTCGGTACGGTCCGCGGCTGCGGGTGAGCGTCTCGCAACGCCATCGACGTGTTGGCATCTGTCCTCCTCAGGACTTGCACTGAGGAGGACAGTTTGCCAAGTGTGCCAATGTTGGCACAACCAGGTGGGAGTTCGATTTCGCGAAAACCCAGGTTGAAAGTGGAGCCGAGAATCGGATTCGAACCGACGACCTGCTGATTACGAATCGCTCCGGGCTGGTTCAGCGTTGTCCGCTGATGTGCGTAGATGACCATCAATACGGCGTTTTCGGGGAGGCCGAGTTCGGGCCTGTGCGGGTCCGTTCACCGGTGTGGGTGTATGAAAGGGTGTGGAACCTGAGGATCACTCACCCCCCAACAGCGCATCCATCGCGTTGGCGGCAGTCTCCTGCATTGGAGGTAGCACGTGGGCATAGCGATCCATAGTAAAGCTGGTCGAGCTGTGACCCAGCAGTTCAGAGACCACCTTGATGTGGACGTTCTGGAGTAGGAGGAGCGTCGCGGCGGTGTGCCGGAGATCATGCAGGCGGGTCGAGGGCGGCAGCTCGGCCTTCTTCAGCAGCCCCGCGAAGGAGCGTCGTCGGAGGTTGTTCACCCGGATCGGTGTGCCCTTCTGATCTGCGAACACGAAGTCGTGGTTCTCCCAGGCAGGGCCGAGTGCGAGGCGCTCCTCGGCCTGCCGTGCCCGGTGCGAACGGAGAGCCGCGACTGCCACAGAGCTGAGGCGAATGCGGCGACGACTACGAGCACTCTTGGGCTCTCCCAGTGCCCATCCGCCCCCCTTGCGGTGATGGCGAAGCGTGTGACGAACCTGCAGGTTGCCGGCTTCGAGATCGACATCCGCCCATCGGAGTCCCAGCACCTCACCGATTCGCATTCCGGTAGTCAGAGAGAGGACATAGAGCGCCTGCAAACGCTCGCCGGACGCTGCGTTGAGCAACGCTGAAGCCTGCGCGGCAGAGAGCGGCTCGATCTCATGCTTGGGTACCCGCGGCGGCTTGGCCAGAGCCCCTACGTTTCGGGTGACGGTCCCCACTACCGCTGCGCGATCGAGCGCCTTCCGGACGATCGCGTGGATCTGTCTCACGGTCGCAGGAGCCAGTCCTTCCTCGACCTTGC
>CAYXGP010000256.1:0-10923 GCA_964464515.1 uncultured Enterobacterales bacterium | reverse complement strand
CCGTTCGCGGCGTGTCGGTGAGCATTCGCTTCAGAGAACGGTAGTGATCGTAGGAGGGATCGCCGCGCGCTGCCAGTGCCACCGCCACCGGGCCCAACACGGCCGGTCCGATGGCGTCGGCGTGCTCGGGCCGAGGAAACGCCGCGTCCGACTCGATCAGGTTGGCAGTCGTCGGGTTCCCTGCCGCATCCTCCGTGTAGTAGCGCGCGAGCTCGATGTGGCCGGTGCCCTCCATGTGCGCCACGGCGGAGGCGGAGGTCCCCAGATCGATGCAGATGATGACCTCGCGTGTGTCGCCAGCGGTGATCCGGGTTCCAGGGATATCGGGCGGTTCCAGTTGCGGAAAGGTGGGCGTGACCTCGGTCACCGTCTCGGCGGCTTCGATGTTCCGCTCGTCCTGCTGGACCAACACCGGATCCGGCGCGGTCGGGCCGAGGACGAAATCCACCAACCTCTGCAGCAGCCGCGCCAGCATGGAGAGTGGCCCGCGCCTGGGTGCTCGGGGATGCTGGGGGTCGGTCATTGGATCGCTGCTCCGAGGTGGTTCTCCGCTGCGCGGCGGCTGAAGGCTACGGGGCTCATGGGTTGGCCTCGCGCCCGTGGTCACCCTGACACGTCGCCTGAAGAAGATAGGGTTGGAACGAAAACGATGGACTGTTCGCCTCGTCGTGGCAGCTCACGCACGTCTCCTCGGTGACGGAGCGCGCCGAGATCGTGTCATCCTCGGGGTGGCCGGCCAGCGGACCGTGACACGCCTCGCACTGCACGGCCTTGTATTTTCTTATGTTGGCTGTCGTCAGCTCACCCAGCCCGCCGGGCTCTCCGAACCCGGTGGTGTGGCACGGAACGCACTCGGCGTTCTCCGTCTGTTTCTGCGTCACCAGCGACTCCCATCCCCGCGCGTGGTCGGAGAACGTCCACCGCGCGAACTCGGCGCTGTGGCACCCCGCGCATCCCCCGGAGCTGGCGAACCCCGTCGGTGAGGGCGCCGCCGCGGCCTCCGCCGCCAGCGCCAGCACCTTCGACTTGTGGGCCTCGATCAGCTCGCTCCCCGCGCTCTCTCCGTCCAGATCGCTCGCCAGGGGGATCGTGCGCGTTCGAAACAGGTTGCGTCCGCTGCCGAGCTGCTCGAACTCCGCCTCGATCTCTTCCAGCGCTTCCGCCAGGCGCGGCGGATCGTCCCGCCGGATCTCCCGATCCCGCCGCGCGTCGCGCTCGCGCCAGGCCGCGTCGTCCGGCGCCCCGAGCATCGGCCCCTCGGCCGTGGTCCCCAGCCTCAGATCGACCAACCGCAGGTAGCGCCCTCGCGCTGGCACTTCTATGACGGGCGCCGCGCCTGCCCGCTGTCGCTCCGGCTCCAGTTCGTCTCCCCGCGTGCTCAGCAGCAGCGAGACAGCCCCGCTAGCGGCCACCCGATCGGCGTCGCCTGACGCCAGGTTGCTCAGGCCCACCACCAGGTCGAGGTCTGTAGGGAGGCTCGCGCGGGCCAGCTGCGCGGCCTCCGCGGCGTCCATCGACCGCACCCCCTCCGCCGCCGCCGACAGCCCGATCACCCCCACCCGGAGCCCGTCCTTCTCGATGATCCGCGTCGCCGGAAGCAGCGGCACCTCGCCCGCGGACCACGTCGCGCTGATCGCGGGGATCGGCAACCCCTCCAGCCCCGCAGTTCCCAGCGCCAGGAGATCCGTCGGGCCGGGCGCCCAGGCGTCGAGCCCCGCCTGCCGTGACAGCTCCAGCAGCAGCTCCGCGCGTGCGCCCGCGCGGTCGTCGCGCTGCGTGGAGAAGCCCTTCAGCAGCAGCTCCCCCGTGTCGAAGTGCAGGTGCGTCCCCTTCGCGCGGAGACGCTCGACCAGCCGTATCCGGCGCTCGAATCCCCCGTACGGGAGCGTCGGACACCCGCAGGGCTCCAGCTCTCCCCGGACCTCGCCGACGAACGACAGCGTCAGCTCGCGCGCGGGGCGCGCCTCCCCCCGCGCAGACTCGTGCGCGATCGGCGCTCGCGGCAGCTCCGGCAGCGGCGGCAACGGCGTGGACTCCGGGGCCGATCCGGCGCAGGAGAAGCCCCCCCCACCGGGAGCGGGCTGACCACAGGCGACCAGGGCGATCGCCCCTACGACGATGAAGTGGGACATGGATGGGGCGGCTTTTGTCAGTGAGTTGTGTGGTGTCAACAAACTGTCCGAACGGTCTGGTGGCGTTGACGAAGAGGGGGGTGACCGGGAAGATTTACCGCGTCCGGAGCCCTCGCACGGTCCGTCATCTGGCACCATGACGGAACACCCCGTGCACGTGATCCATCATCGGTTCGCGTTCCAACCGGCTTCGGGAGGTATGACATGCATGCTCTCCTTCTCCTCAGTCTCCCTGCGACCGCGTTCACCCACGACACCAGCGAGCTGATCGGACAGGAGCCCACGCGTACGTGGGATGTCCACGCCGCCCGGCAGCACACCCTCCGCCAGCAGGACTCCTGGCAGGCGTTCAGGGCGGGTGACGGCGCTGACTGGCTGGTCCGCTTCGACGAGGCCACCGGCGCGATCCATCGGGCCTGGGGCCCCGGCATTCCGCTGGCCGACACCTCCGACGCCGACGAGATCACCTCGGCCGTCACCGCCTTCCTGCAGCGCAACCCCGGCCTCATGGGCGTCGGACTCGACAAGCTGCGTCTGGCGAGCGCTGACCATTACGCCGACTCCGATACCTGGAACCTGCGCTTCGCGCGGGTGGTGCCGACCGACGACAGCTCCTCCGAGCTGGGCGGCGTCGGCGACCTCGACTCCGGACTCTCGCTGCCCGAGCAGGTCTCCACCCCCGCCGAGCCCTCGGTGGACGGCGAAGACTGGCATGCGCTGTCGGAGTTCCTCGCGTTTGACGCGCCGCAGGTCTGGCGGGGCGATGTGCGCATGGTCATCAAGGCCGGCAACCTGATCAGCTTCAGCGCGCTCACATATCCCCAGGCAGACGCCCTGGACATGGACCCCACCCTGTCCGCGGAGAGCGCCATCGAGCTGTCGATCACCGACGGCCCCGCGCCCGACCGCGCGCATGAGATCGAAGGCGCCGCCCTGGTGGTGCTGCCCCTTGAGGCCAACGGTGGCGTTCGCACCCACCTGGCCTGGATGACCCGCACCCGCACCGCCGCCTACGTACAGGGAGTCGGCGCTCACGTGCCTCCCGGGCTGTGGGTGAGCTTCATCGACGCCCACTCCGGTGAGGTCCTGAACGTCCACAACCAGGTTCGGTTCGCCAGCGGCGCCCTCAGCGGCACCCACGACACCCGCACCGTCGACGGCGACATGAGCACCTCGCCGCTGCCGTACTTCTACCTCGACGGCGACGAGACGACGGTCACCACCGACTTCGAAGGTCTCTTCGACCTCGACTCCGAGACCGCCTCGTTCAGCTCGATCGCTGGCGAGTACTTCACCGTCAGCAACTCCACGGGCGAGGAGGCGTCGGCTGAGTGGGAGATCGGCGACTACACCGTCACCGATGAGGACGGCACCCTCGCGGAGATCGACTCCTACGTCTTCCTCAACAGGGTCCGGGACTGGGTCGAGGACCTTCCGCGCGACACCCGGATCTCCGACATCCGCTTCCGCTCCACGGTCAACATCAACAGCTCCTGCAACGCCTACTTCGACGGCAACGTCAACTTCTACAAGTCCGGCAGCGGCTGCAACAACACCGGGCGGATCGCCGACGTCAACTACCACGAGTGGGGCCACGGCCTGCACTACTACTCCGCGAACAGCTGGAGCGTGGACGGCTCGTTGTCCGAGGGCGTCGGCGACACCGTGTCCTTCCTGCAGACGGGCGACCCCACCATCGCGCCGTACTTCATGACCAACGGCGCGGGGATCCGCGAGGTCTCCCGCGACCTCGTCTACCCCGATGACATCGTCGGCGAGGTCCACTCCGACAGCCTCATCTTCGCGGGCGCCATGTGGGACCTGTGGCACAACCTCCAGGACGAGTTCGGCGAGGTCGAGGCGGACGAGGTCATGGGCACGCTGCTCGTGGATATCCTGCGGACCAACCCCACCATCGCCGGCAGCTACGACGAGATGATCGCCGCCGACGACGACAACGGCGATCTCAGCGACGGCACGCCGCACCAGTGCGCGATCATGGACGCCTTCGCTCGCCACGGCCTGGGCCCCGGCGGCGCCGACAGCTTCTTCGAGGTGGGTCACTCCTGGCTGGGCAACCAGAGCCCCCTGCTCACCGACGGCTACCCGATCACCGCGGAGCTGCTCGACCTCAGCGGGGGCTGCGAAGATCAGACGATCGCCGAGGCCGACGTGGTGTTCTCGATCGACGGCGGCCTCAGCTGGGAGCGGCAGGCCCTCGAGGCCAGCGACGTAGACCTCTCTGGTGTGCTCCCGACGCAGGTGGATGGCACCATCGTGCGGTACTACCTCGAGATCACCACGACCGAGGGCTCGACCACCGCTGCTCCCAGCGGCGGCGCGATCAACCCCATGACGTTCTTCGTCGGCGATCTGGAGGTCATCCACTGCGATGACTTCGAGGACGACGACGGCGGCTTCACCCACAGCCTGATCGCCGGTCAGGAGCAGGAAGGGGCCGACGACTGGATGTGGGGCGCGCCGGGCGGCCTCGCCGGCGATCCCATCGCTGCCTACAGCGGCGAGAAGGTGTGGGGCAACGACCTGGGCGGCGGCAACTACAACGGCGAGTACCAGGACGACAAGTGGAACGAGCTCTCCAGCCCCGTGCTCGACCTGTCGGGCATCGAGGGCCAGGTCATCCTCCAGTACCAGCGCTGGCTGAACGTCGAGGACGGCTACTACGATCAGGCGCGGATCGCTCTGAACGGCGCGACGCTGTGGGAGAACCACGCCACCGATCGCGCCATCGGCGATGAGCACCACGCCGACGCGCAGTGGACGGCGCACACGCTCCGCCTGCCGCTGGCTGCCGCCGTGACCGACGCGCAGCTCTCCTGGGAGATCGAGAGCGACGGCGGCCTGACCATGGGCGGCTGGAACCTCGATGACGTCTGCATCTACGCCTGGAGCTCCGCTGACGGCAGCACCGGCTCGGGTACGGGCACGGCCGGAACCGACACCAGCACTGGCGACGAACCCACTGACGGCGGAAGCACCATCCCCGGTGCCGCCCCCGAGGAGGACGCCGATGTGGTGAACGGCGGCTGCGCTTGCTCCACGGGTCCCTCCAGCGCACGCGGCGCCGGCCTGTTCGGTCTGCTGCTGGCCGGCCTCGCGCTGTTCCGTCGACGCGACTGAAGTTCTCGGAGACAGGCAGGTGGGTCTCATGTCCGTCGTGGCCCTGGCGAGTCTCGCCAGGGCCGCCCGCGTTCCGCCCGACTACCGGGAAGCGCTGGGAGAAGGCTGGGCCCGCCAGATCGAGGCGCTCGCCAGGAAGGGGCGCGTCGAAGAGGCGGTGGCGCTGGGCGAGCGGCTCTCCTCCGCCGTCGAGCCGCTCCCCGCCGTCGAGTATGAGCTGGGGCTCATCGCCAACCAGCTCGGCGACGCCGCAGCGGCCCTCACCCACTATGGCCGCGCCATCGAAGCGCGGCCGGACTTCGCCGCCGCCCGTTACGACCGCGGTGAGCTGCTGCTGCTCGGGGGAGACCTGGACGCCGCCGCGGCGGACTTCGCGGTGGTCGCTCGGGTGCGCCCGGAGCACTGGGCCGCGCACTTCCGGCTGGCCCACGTCGCGGCTGCTCGCGGAGACCCCGCCGGCCTTGAAAGGCACCTGCTGGAGGCCCTCCGGCACGGCTTCGACTTCCGCGCCGTCCTCGAGGACCCGAGCTGGCAGCGGTGGGCGCGGGATCCGGCGATGGGGCCAGTGATCGGGCGATTGATCGGCGCGTACAGCGACGAGCGGCTGCTGGAGGAGCTTCGCCTGAAGCAGGACGCCCCCTGAACCGTGAGGCTCAGGGGGCGCCTGTGAGCGGCCAGTACTGACCACTCAGCGAGGGGCTCAGTGGTTGTGGCCGGCGTGGCCGCCGTCGTCATCCTCAGCGGTCTCGGCGACCATCGCCTCGGTGGTCAGCAGCAGACCGGAGACGGACGCAGCGTTCTGCAGCGTGGAGCGCGTGACCTTCGTGGGGTCGATGACTCCCGCGGCGACCAGATCCTCGTAGGTGTCGGTCGCGGCGTTGTAGCCATAGGCGCCCTCGCCGGTGCGCACCTGCTCGAGCACGATGCTGGCCTCGCCGCCGGCGTTGCCGACGATCTGCCGCAGGGGCTCCTCGATGGCGCGGCGGACGATGTCCACACCGTAGCGCTGTGCGCCCTGCACCTTGACGCTGTCGAGGGCGACACCGGCGCGGATGAAGGCCACGCCACCACCGGGGAGGACTCCCTCCTCGACGGCCGCGCGGGTGGCATGCAGGGCGTCCTCGACCCGCGCCTTCTTCTCCTTCATCTCGATCTCGGTGGCCGCGCCGACCCGGATCAGCGCCACGCCGCCGGACAGCTTGGCGAGGCGCTCCTGGAGCTTCTCGCGGTCGTAGTCGGAGGTGGTCTCCTCGATCTGCGTGCGGATCTGCTTGATGCGCGCGCCGATGGCGGCGGGGGTGCCGTCGCCGTCGACGATCGTGGTGTGCTCCTTGGTGATCACGACCTTGCGGGCGCTGCCGAGGTCCGCGACGTCGAGGTTCTCGAGCTTGATGCCCAGCTCCTCGGCGATCAGGCGGCCGCCGGTGAGCACCGCGATGTCGCCCAGCATCTGCTTGCGGCGGTCGCCGAAGCCCGGGGCCTTCACGGCCGCGCAGGTCAGCGTTCCGCGCAGCTTGTTGACGACCAGCGTGGCCAGGGCCTCTCCCTCGATGTCCTCGGCGATGATCAGGATGGGCTTGCGCGTGCCGTGGACCTTCTCCAGCAGCTTCATCAGGTCGCGCATGTTGGAGAGCTTCTTCTCGTGGATGAGGATGTGGGGCTCCTCCAGCACGGTCTCCATGCGCTCGGCGTCGGTCACGAAGTACGGCGACAGGTAGCCGCGATCGAACTGCATTCCGTCGACGGTCTTGAGATCCGTCTCGAGGCCCTTGTTCTCCTCGACGGTGATCACGCCCTCCTTGCCGACCTTGTCCATGGCCTTCGCGATCATCTGGCCGATGGTCTCGTCGCCGTTGGCGGAGACGGTGCCGACCTGCGCGATCTCGTTGTTGTCGGCGATGGGGCGGGAGATGTTCCGCAGCTCATCGACCACCGCCTCGACCGCGATGTCGATGCCGCGCTTCAGCTCCATGGGGTTGTGGCCGGCGGCCACGAGCTTGAGGCCGGTGCGGTAGATGGACTGCGCCAGCAGGGTGGCGGTGGTGGTGCCGTCGCCGGCGACGTCGGAGGTCTTCGAGGCGACCTCCTTGACCATCTGCGCGCCCATGTTCTGGAACTTGTCCTCGAGCTCGATCTCCTTGGCGACGGTCACGCCGTCCTTGGTGACGACGGGGGCGCCCCAGGACTTCTCGATGACCACGTTGCGGCCCTTGGGGCCGAGGGTGACCTTGACGGTGTTGCTGAGGATGTCCACGCCCTGCAGGACCTTGTTGCGGGCGTCGACGTCGAAGATGATTTCTTTGGCAGCCATTGTGGATGCTCCTGATGAGATGACACTGGAAATGAAAGAAGACAGCGGCCCGTGGAGAGCCGATGAACGCCGAGCCCCGACTCTTCTGGGGCGACGAAATTCTGGAGGCTGGTGGTGCCCGGTGGAGAGCGCGGTTGTTTCTCCTGCTGAAGGTCAGCAGGGCCCATCGTGCGTGCCGGGGGAGGCCGCTGCTCCACAGCGGCTCTCGGACGGCGTCAGGGGGCAGCGCCCCCTCAACGAGGTGGCTGGTGAGTCAGGGTTCGCGACGGGAGGCCCGCAGCTCCCTGCGCAGCCGGCAGAGAAGTCTCTCTGCTGAGGTCCGTTACTCCTCGACGATCCCGAGGATGTCGTCCTCGCGGAGGATGAGGCGCTCTTCGCCGTCCACCTTGATCTCGGTGCCGGAGTACTTGCCGAAGACCACGACGTCGTCCTTCTTCACGGTGAGGGCGGTCAGCGTACCGTCGTTCGACACGCGGCCGTTGCCCACTGCCAGGACGGTGCCCTGTGCCGGCTTCTCTTTGGCTGTCTGGGGAAGGAACAGGCCGCTGGCGGTCTGGGAGGGCTCGTCGTTGCGCCTGACGAGCACGCGATCGAACAGCGGGCGGATTTGCGTAGCCATACTTGAAACTCCGAGGATTCTCACACAACAATGAAATTGAACAGCAGGTCCGGTCCCGAGGGTTTGATCTGCAGGGCCCGGTCTGGAGGACCCAGGCACTCCACATCTGCCCCAGCGGGCTGTCGGTGGAAGTGAGTCGGGTCATTCCTGTCGCGGCGGGTCTCGCCACGGCAAGGCGGTACCGTAGTCATCCTGAAAGAGGCGTCAAGGGTACGAAGGACATTTTTCAGATCGCGGTCGACTCCGGCGGTGATCGATCTCAGGGAGGTCTCCAGACATGGCGGAGCAGTCGAGTACGCAGCAGATCTGGACACGGGAGAGCCTGTTCGACTTCTTTCACGAGCAGGTGGGCGTCGCCGTCACCAACCAGGGCCACCCCGTGAGCACGGAGGGGGTCTACTACCTGAGCAACCTCCTCGTGGAGCGGCGTCGCGCCGCCGACGCGCCGACGGGAGAGACCCTCGTGGATCTGCACCTGCGCGCCCGTCAGGGGGGGCGCGCGGAGGCCATCCAGGCCTATCGGGAGCTGGGAGATCAGGCGCTCTACACCACCGGTTTCTTTCGCCGCAGCTTGTCGCGGAAGTCGGTGGGCGTGTCGTACTACCAGGGCATGGGCGCGGCGGCGTACGCGCAGCTTGCAGGTCTGCTCGGCCCCACGCGGGGCGGTCTGATCGGTGTCTCCCAGGGGCTCGACGCCATCTTCCGCGAGCTCGCTCGGACGTTCGCCGCCTGCAGTGAGATTCTCCGCGAGGTGCGCGACGCGCTGCGGGCACAGGTGGCGCGTACCAGCGCCTCCGCCGTCCTCGAGCTGTACGAGCAGTGGCTGGAGACCGGCAGCCCGCGCGCGGCGGAGCGCCTGCGTGATCTCGGCGTCGTCCCTGCGCGGCCCGGACTGGTGGGACCGGACGGCACTCCTTGCTGAGACCCCTCTCTTGTTGAGATCCCTCTCTTGTTGAGATCCCTCTCTTGTTGAGATCCCTCTCTTGTTGAGATCCCTCTCTTGTTGAGTACGCTGCAGCGGCAGCTGGAGGCCGTCTACCGTGTGGATGCCCCGGATGTCCGCCGGTTCCTTATCGGACGAGAGGAGCTGGAGACGGCGCTCGGTCGCGCTCCCCGCGGCGCAGACGAGTGGGTGCTCATGCGCGAGCACGAAGACGGCGGGCTCGATCTGGCGGTCTACATCGCCCCGGAGCACCGCGAAGCGCTCTCCGGCCGGTCACACCCCGGGATGGCCCTGGAGGCCTGCTTCCGCGCGTTCTGCGCGGCGGTGGAGGGGATCAGCCACTTCCTGATGCTCATCGAGCGCGCGCGCCGCGCCGAGCCCATCAGCCTGCTCGAGCTGGAGACCCAGGCGGAGGTCGACAAATTCGTCTGCGCCTACCTTCACCACCCACGCAGAGCCCCTGAGTGGAGGGCGCGGTTGTTTCGTGATGCCCGTTTGCACGAGGGGATGACCGCCGCCGAGCGGGAGCGCTATCGTGAGGCCGGCCGGCTGGCGCGCGCCTACAGCGTCCACCTCGACACGCTCCCGCACACCGGCGCACGCCTGGATGCGCTGCGGGGGTTCTGGCGCGCGCCTGGCAGCCGTCGGATGGCGGGGCTGCGACGTCTGGCGGGCTGAGCCGTCCTCCGCAGGTCGCTCAGCGGATGGGGCGGCACACGACTTACCCCTCTTCTGAGAACCACTCACGGTGAGGCTCCCAGCAGCCGCCATCGTAGTCGTCTCCTCCTCGTGATCCGCCCCAAGATCCGCCCCAGTCCGCGCAGCATGCGGTAGCGCGGATCTGGTGGTGGCGGCCCGAAGGCGGGGATTGGACGCCAAGCCAGGGGGAGCTGATTGCCGTCGGGCAGGCTGACCTCGATGGCGACCATGGGGTAGCCGGGGGTGGTCTTCTTCTCGGAGCCGTCCCACTTGTAAGGCCGCTCCAAGAAAAGCATGTCCCCCCTCGACGCGGATGCCCTTCGCCCACCGGCGTGCGACGCTCTCGAAGTATCCAGATACGACAGCGAGCGACGAACGCCAGTGGACTCGAGCCTACGCGCCGATCATGGGACCTTTCTTTCCCTGGAGCGGCCTGAACCACCATCTGCATGCCGCGCCCGTCAGCGAGGTTGGCCTTGGGCTTGTGGATGTCGGAGTAGTCCACCGCGACGACAACGCCCCTGCCATCGGAACGCGTGGTGAGCGGTTTGCAGGCATCCAGGTAGGATGAGCGCATCTTCTCGTCATCCACGCGGTCGCTACCGAGGTGCTTTGAAAGGCGCTTCTCGACGTGCCCTCAGGCACGGGGCTTTCCGTCGTCGGTGACCTCATCAAGGGCTCGTGCGATCTCGGAGAGCATGAGACTGTGGCTGACGGCGACTCCATAGACGACATCGGCGATCCACTTTGCGACAGGCTTGAACTGGCCGTGTGCGACCTGTTCGCAGAGTTTTCCGAGTAGTTTGAGAACAGCCACGATTTGCCCCTGGGATTGCGCCGCAGGGGAGATGTAGGTAGCCTCACGGGTACTGAGCGGAGGTTGCTACCCGCTACCCCTGGGCAGGCACTTCCAACCGTCCTGAGCATTGATGTGCTCAGGGCGGTCTCGTCTGCGGGCCTGGAGAATTCCGAGGCCCACTCGCACACATCATCCGGCGCCGCGATGGCCGCAAGCACCAGCCCCAGCGCGGGGACGCCTGGGCGGAGGAGCCACTCAGAATTCAGGGGAAGGTCGTGG
>CAYXGP010000255.1:0-10938 GCA_964464515.1 uncultured Enterobacterales bacterium | reverse complement strand
GATGGGGAGCAAACCATGCAGGCTTCGCCACAGTCGTCAGGACCCCGGCTGTCAGGAGTAGCAGGCTTCCTCCTTCTGTCAGGGTGTTGCTTTCTGTCAGGTTGTGGAAAATCCGACGACACAGCGTCTGGTAGCTGCAACTACCGAATGACGGGGCTCAGCGCCAGATCGCTTCCCCCAGCAGTCGTCCAGGCCTACTTTACGCTGACCACATGCGCCGGCGAGGGTGTCCCGAACGTCTCCGCCGATGCTTTCTCCATCTACGAGGATGGAGATCCGATATCCACATACGAGTCGGAGCAGCAGATCGTACCGAGCTCGCTCGGATACGACATCGTCACGATTCTCTTGTTGGATCTGTCAGGTTCCGTAGTGAAGTCAGGGAACTTGACCAACCTTCGCAACTCCGCGAGCGCTTTTTCCAACACGGTCGGTGCGGGCCAGTTCATCGGGATCTACGGGTTTGATGGCCGGGAAGAATTGGTGGTGTTGGCAGACATCACGAACGACCCAGACACTCTCGCGGCCGGCCTGGAGACGCTGGATGACTATGAAGTGGTCGACAGCTCCACGAACCTGAATGGCGCTGTCCTCGCCGGCCTGACCGCCTTGGACAACAGGTCCTTCTCAGCCAACGGTCATGAATTCTCAGGCTCGTTGGTGGTGTTCACCGACGGCACGGATCAAGCCGGCCGGGTGTCGGACTCCACCGCTGTCTCCCGCGTCGCCAGGTCAGAACACGCGGTGTTCTCCATTGGACTCGCGGGGGAGGTCGATGAGTTCCACCTCTCAGGTATCGGTAAGGATGGATACTGGAACGCCTCCGACATCAGCGCACTCGACGCGGCATTCATAACGGCAGCGAGCGCCGTCGTTGACCTTGCAAACAGCTTGTACATTCTCGCCTACTGCTCCCCAAAGCGAAGCGGCACGCACGAAGTAGAAGTGGCCGCCGGTGACGCGAGCCTGATCATTCAGTTCAACGCAGCGGGATTCGAGGGAGGGTGCTCTCCGGCCGATTTTCAGTAGCCAGGGGAGTCTCATTCAAGTCTCGGTGCCTTTCGTCCGGTTCTCCTTTGCTCGCCGCTACCGGCGGGTCGGTCTTGACCACGTGTCTACCGAGGAAGGCGGCACCACGATCCGCGTGGTCTGTGACGGGCTGAGCGAAGGACCTCGCCCGAAGCGCCGAGCTCGCTCCGAGGCGATCGGCGCTCACAGGCGGTCCATGGCCCAGCCGAAGCCCGGGAGCGGGTCCTGGTCACCGCTGGCGCCTACTCATACCCGATGAGACGCCCATCAGACGTTGCGTAGGACTCATCGACCATTGGCAGACCGTCCACGGTCTCGAAGCTCTCTGCGTACTGGATTATCGCCTGCCAGAGCTTCAACTCCTGCAGGCCCGGGGCTGACTCGTCGGCGTCGAACACGATCGTGCCCAGATCGTCGACGGGCACACCGAACGCGTCCCGCGGCGAGACGGCGAGCAGCCCGCTGGTGAGATCCTCCAGGACATACATGAGGCTGGCGACATAGCTGTCGACAGCGACGTGATACAGCGTGTCCCCGCTGGTGTCGAGGGGCCCCCACGCGCCGTCCTGCAGCACCTCCACCGAGCTGACGCGGGAGAACGGTGTCTGCAGCATGTCCACGGTGCAGCGCATGCCCGACATCTCGATGAAGTAGTCGCACCCATAGAACGGCGAGATCGAGGCGGTGACCTCGCAGACAGCCGCGACCTCATCGCCGGTGACGTAGAAGTCCACCAGGGCGTACCCGGGGACGTCGTCGGTTCCGAACCCCAGCGGGAGCACGCGGAACATGTCGGAGAAGCCCTGCACGCCGGTCGCGCCCTGCACGATCCCATTCCGGATGACCCCCTGACTCTCGAACGCGAAGTCGATGGGATCGGAGGGGTTGGTTGCATTCATCGATGAGACATAGGCGTCGGTGATGAAGTCGCCCAGCCCGCTCTCGGCGCAGGAGGTGCGGGGCATGTCGGCCGGCACCGCGGCGATGGGCTCGAAGAAGCTGGTGCCCAGATCGGCCAGCGGCCCCGCGTCCAGGTCGGCGATGAACGCATCGACCATCGCGGTGACCTCGGGATCTCCAGCGATGGTATCGTCCAGCTCGTGGAGCTGGTAGCCCTCCACCTCCCACGTGGATCCGTCGAACGCCAGATCGAGCTGACCGAGGTATTGCGTGTATGCGCCAGCCTGCACGATGACGGTGCTGCCGACCTGCTGGACATCGTGGAGCGGCGTGTGACTGTGCCCGCCGACGTTCACGCCGATCTGGGGCACCTCCATGGCCAGCAGGTGGTCGGGCGACGTGTCGACGTCATCGGTGACGCCGTTGTGCGTGATGGCGATGACCAGGTCGACCCCCTGCGCCTCCAGCGCAGAGACGGCGTCTGCGGCGGCCTCGGCGGTGACGCTGAAGGTGGTGGGGGTGGCGGCCGGCGTGATCGACTGCGCCTCGTCACCGAGCAGACCCAGCAGACCGATGGTGAGGCCGTTGTCGAGCGTCTCCACCCGGGTGCCCTCGATGCGCCCGCTGTCGAAGTGGGCCTCCAGCGCGTCGTCTGCTGCGTCGGTCGTCGATGGATGGATGTTGGAGCTGATGATGGGCACCGTCACGCCCGCCGCGTCGGCCGTGGCGATCATCTCTCCCAGCACCTCCGGACCCCAGTCGAACTCGTGGTTGCCGATGGTGATCGCGTCGTAGCCGATAGCCTGCATGATCTGCAGCTCAGCTGCGTGGCTGGTGGCGAGGAGCTGGAACGCCGCGCCCGCCATCCAGTCGCCGCCGTCGTACAGCACCACCGGGTGCGCAGAAGACGCCTCGATCTGATCGACCAGGGTCTTGAGTCGCGCGGCGCCCCCCACCGTGCCGTCGTCGCCTGTGCTGCCAGGTGTGTACTCCGCGTTCGGGCCGAAGCCCAGCATGTGACTCTGCCAGTCGTTCGTATGCAGAATCGTCAACCGGAGCTTTCCGTCGGTCTCGGCGACGGTGGGCGTGGTGGTGACGGTGGTGGTGCCGGTGTTCCAGGCGGTGCCGGCGGTGTCACCCTCCTTCCCTTTGCAGGCCAGCAGGAGCACCGGGACGGTCAGGGAGAAGATGTGGAGAGCGCGCATGGTGGACCTCGTGAAAACCAGGGGACCACCACCGGTAACCGGTCGGCGTCGCTTCGATCAGCCGGGCCAGGTGGTCCAGTCCGTCACGTCGCGCGGCCACAGCAGCGCCCGACAGCCCGCTGCGCGCGCCCCCTGCACGTCACACCGCGGATCGTCTCCGATGTGCAGCGCCCGCGCGGGGTGGCAGCCCATCAGGCGGCAGGCGCGCTGGAAGATGCGCGGATCGGGCTTCTCCCAGTCCAGAAGTCCCGAGCAGACCACCGCGTCCACCCGCTCGGTGATCCCCAGCGCCGCGAGGATGGCCGGCAGCCGATCGTCCCAGTTGGAGACGACGCAGCGGCGGATCCCGCGGGCCGCCACCCGATCGAGCATCCCCGGCACCCCCGGCAGCAGCTCGTAGGCCGCGGGGTCGGCGTAGTGGGTGTACAGCCGCTCGAAGTAGTCCGGATCTGCGCATCCGGTGGCGCGCTTCACCACCGCCCGCCAGAACCTGCGCCCGTCCCCCACCATCCGCAGGCGGGGCTCACCAGGCCGCCGACGCAGCCCCGGAAACGCGCCGCGGAAGTCCACGTCCGTGACGCCGTACTCCGCCCCGATTCGGGCGTAGATCGTCTCCACCGGCTTGCGCGGACGCAGCAGGGTGCCCCCCGCGTCGAGGAGCAGGCCCGCGACGCCGTCGAGCGCCCCCACCCGTCAGCCCGCCGGGTTCAAGGGGTGAACAGCAGGAACGCCGCCCCGGCCGCCTCGCCGCCGCGGTTGCAGCCCGGATCGCCGAGCAGCACATCATCCAGGCCGTCGCCGTTGACGTCGCCCGCGCCCCAGGCGCTGGCGGGGGTGGAAGCGAGGCTGGAGTCCGTGCAGCTCGTGTCCACCGTGAACTCGTGCTCGGCGTCGTCCAGTGAGACCTCGGAGATGCTGGTGACGGACGAGGCCAGCACCAGATAGGCCCGGCTGTCGCCCTGCATCGCGCCGGGGGAGCCCACCAGGAAGTCGTCTCCGCCGTCCGCGTCGACGTCTCCGGCGGCGCTGACCACGGTGCCCGCGCCGCCCTCGTCGCGTTCGCCGACGTAGATCACGCCCGAGTTGGCCGCAGAGAGCGCCGGGACGAACTTGAGCTCGATCCCGTAGACGAGGTACGCCTTGCCGCCGTTGTCCGCTCCGTCGTCGTTGCCCGGAGCGCCGATGAGGAGGTCGGCCCAGCCATCCGCGTCGACGTCACCGACGCCCGCGACGGTGCCCAGGTTGTCGCCCGCCGCCTCTCCTGTGATGCTGTAGTCGGCGTCTGCCAGCGCCACCTCGGAGGCCGAAGCCAGGGACTCCGCGAGCAGGATGTAGACCTTCCCCGCGTCTTCCGCTGCGTCGTCGCTGCCCGCCGCGCCGAACGCGAGATCGTCCAGCCCGTCCGCGTCGAGATCTCCCGCGCCGGTGACGCTGGCGCCGGCCGCGTCGCCCGCCGCCTCGCCGATGAACGAGGTGTCGGCGTCGCTCACGGAGACGCTGCCCGACGAGGGCAAGCTGGCCGCGAGGAAGAGATACGCCTTGCCCGCGTCCTCTCCACCGTCGTCAGAGCCGGGGGCGCCCATCACCAGATCGGGCCAGCCGTCGCCGTCGATGTCTCCCGCAGGCGCGACGGCACGAGAGTCGCCCAGCGCGTCTCCCGCGGCCTCGCCGTCGAAGCTGAGATCGGCGTTGCGGAGGTACTGCTCGCTGCCGCCGGAATTGAGGCTGTCCGCCAGCACCAGGTAGACCCGTCCGGCCCCTGAGTTCGCGCCCGGGGCGCCGATCAGGAGATCGTCCAGACCGTCTCCGTCGAGGTCGCCGGCGCTGCTGATCGTGGTGCCGGAGTAGTCTCCGTCGCTCTCGCCGTAGAGCACCCGCGTGGCCTCGGCCAGCTCCACTCCCGCCGCGCCGTCCAGCGCGGAGTCCATGAGATCGATCCCGGAGAAGACATACACCGCGCCGGCCTCGAAGCCGTTGTCGCCGTTGGAGGGCGCGCCCACCGCGAGATCGGCGAGGCCGTCGCCGTCGATGTCGCCGATCAGCGCCGCGGCGGTCCCGGCCTCGTTGGGCTCGTGATCGCCGGTGAGGGTGTAGTCGGCGCTGCTCATGTCGTACGCGCCGCCCGCGAGGTTTGTGGTGTGGATGACCACCGCCCGCCCCGCATCGCGCCCCCAGTCGTCCGCCCCGGGGCTGCCGATCAGGAGATCCAGGGTGCCGTCGGCGTCGATGTCTCCCACGGCCATGGCTCCCAGCCGCTCGTCTTCATCGACGCCGGTGAAGGTCTGATCGGCGTCGGCTGGAGTCAAGCTGGTCGAGCTGGTGAGCGTGGCGCCCATGAAGACGCTGATGCGACCCGCGCCGGTGACGTCTGCGTCGGCGCCATGGGAGGCCACCATCAGCTCCGCCAGGCCGTCGCCGTCGACATCTGGGATCACCTGCAGACCGCCGGTCTCCATTCCCAGGGAGTCGTCCTCGACGTCGCCTGTGATCACCACGCTGGCCGAAGACAGGCTGATCTGCCGGCTGATGCCCAGGCTGGACGCCAGCATGATGTACACGCGCCCGGCGTCGGGAGCGCCCGTGTCGTTTCCGGGAGCGCCGAAGATGAGGTCGGCGTTGCCGTCGCCGTCGACGTCGCCAGCGGCGAGCGACATGCCCACCTCGTCGTAATTGGCCTCGCCGATGAACAGGTAGTCGGCAGACGCCACAGACACCGTCGCGGCGCCCGCGCCCAGGAGCGTGGAGGCGAAGAACAGGTACGCCTTGCCCGCGTTCGAGCCGCCGTCGTCGCTGCCGCTGGCGCCGATCAGCAGATCATCGCGGCCGTCGCCGTCGACGTCGCCGGCCTGGCCCACTCCGATCCCCGCGTAGTCCAGCCCGCCCTCGCCGCGGATCTTCAGATCGGCGTCGTCGACGCTGTAGGTCCCGCTCACGCCGACAAGGGTAGCGCCGAGCACGAGGTACGCCGCTCCCGCGTCGGTCGCGCCCGTGGTGTCGTTCGCCCAGGCCCCCACCAGGAGGTCTGACAGGCCATCTCCATCGACGTCCCCGGCGGTGGCCACCAGCGTGCCGGCCGCGTCGCCGCTGCGATCTCCGGTGAACTGGATGTCGGCGTCGGAGAGCTCGAAGTCATCGGTGGCGCCCAGGCTGGACGCGAACACGAGGTACGCCTTGCCCGCGTCGTCCCCCTCCTCGTCGTTGCCAGGCGCGCCGATGATCAGATCGTCCAGGCCGTCTCCGTCGACGTCGCCCGCCGAAGCGACGGCGGTGCCCACGCCGTCCGTCAGCGTCTCTGCGTGGAAGCGGTAGTCGGAGTACGCCAGCGACAGGGTGGGGTCGGCCGCGAGGGTCGATCCCAGCACCAGGTGGACGATGCCGTTGCCCGGCTCGCCGATCAGCACGTCGTCGCGACCGTCTCCGTCCACGTCTCCCGCCGATGCGACGGCGTGGCCGGCGAGCCCCGCGCCGGTGTCTCCCAGGAACACCCAGTCGGAAGAGGAGGTGCTCACGTTCGAGATCGTCCAGCCGGAGTACGCCGGGCAGGCGTCGGTGTCCGCGGCGTCCAGCAGGCCGTCGCAGTCGGTATCCAGGCCGTCGACGCACAGCTCGCGCGCGCTGGGATGGAAGGTGTCGTCGGCGTCGTCGCAGTCACCGGTCTCGAGCACGTAGCCCGTGGGCTGTTCGCAGCTCTGCAGCGTGTCCGAGGCGTCGCCGTAGCCGTCGTCGTCGGCGTCGAGGTACCAGGTGGGCACGTCGATGGCCGAGTCTTCGTCGATCTCACCGTCGCAGTCGTTGTCGATCCCGTCGTCGCACAGCTCGTCGGCGCCCGGGTTCACCGCCGCGTCGTCGTCGTCGGAGTCGTCGGTGTTGGCCCCGTACCCGGAGGCTGCGTCGCACAGCTCTATGGTCTGTTCGGCCCAGCCGTAGGTGTCCCCGTCGGCGTCGAGGTACCAGGTCAGCGGGTCGATGCGATCCTCGTCCTCATCGTCGATGAGCGGCGTGAAGCCGTCGTCGTCCCGATCGCAGTCGTTGTCGAGGCCGTCGCAGATCTCCACGGCGTCGGGGTTGATCGTCGGATCGGTGTCGTCGCAGTCGTCGTCGTTGTCGACGTAGCCCGGCGGCTGATCGCAGCGCTCCAGCGTGTAGTTGGGGCTGCCGTACTCGTCCTCATCGATGTCGATGTAGAAGGTGGAGATCCCGCTGGCCGCGGGGTCCTGATCCTCCACCAGCCCGTCGCAGTTCTCGTCGGTGTCGAAGTCGTCGCAGATCTCGTAGGTGCCGGGGTGGATCGTCGCGTCGTCGTCGTCGCAGTCGCCCCCGACGATCGCGTACCCCTCAGGCTGCGTGCAGACATCGGCCGTGTCGTCGTCGTCGCCGTAGCCGTCCTCGTCGGCGTCGAGGTAGAAGCGCGTGGCGTCGGGGTTCGGCGCGCCCTCCTCCGTCTCGTCCACGCCGTCGTCACCCTCGCCGCAGACCTCGCCGTCGTCGTTGCTGTCTTCCGTGCAGTCGCAGTCGTTGTCCGCGCCGTCGCAGCGCTCCGGCGCCGCCTCGACGGTGATGATGCCGGTGGTGTCCTTCCCCACCATCCCCAGACCCTTGTAGTCCGGGTAGATCGTGTTGTTGCCGTCGTCACAGTCGACGCATCCGGGCACGCCGTCCAGATCGCCGTCCGACCACAGCGTGACGCCGTCGCAGTCGTAGTCGTTGGGATCGGTGCAGTCGATCTCCTCGGCCCCCGGGTTGAACGCGGCGTCGGTGTCGTCGCAGTCCTCGGCGTTGTCGGTGTAGCCGTCCGGAGGCGAGCAGGCGGTGGCGGTGGCGTCCGCGATGCCGTAGCCGTCGCCGTCGCCGTCGACGTAGTAGGTCACCGCGTCGATAGCGGTGCTCTCGTTGATCTCGCCGTCGCAATTGTTGTCGAAGTAGTCACAGCGCTCGTCGGCCCCGGGGTGTATGGCGGGGTTGCCGTCGTCGCAGTCGCCGTCGTCCTCCGAGTAGCCGTCACCGTCTGCGTCGACCGCGTCTGTGTAGGTGGTGGTGTCCACCGCAGAGTCGGTGTCCTTGCCGTCGCAGCCCAGCGCCAGCGCGAGCGACAGTGGGATGAGAAGGTGACTTCCCCGCATGCGACCTCCAACGTCAGGCGCAAGGTATCACCCCCTCGCCCACTGTGGCACCGGTCATCCTCGCAGATGAAGCCCTCCTCGAGCCCGGTGCGGCGTTCTGGGGAGACAAGGCGCCGGTCCACGGGGACGGAGTTAGGACGTCCCACGGAGCATGGATGCCGCAGATCTCCCTGATGGTCATCGCCCGGGATGAAGCCGCCCTTGTCGGGGACTGCCTGGCCTCTGCGCGCGGTCTGGCAGACGAGGTGGTGCTCCTCGACACCGGCAGCCGCGACGCCACCCCGCAGATCGCCGCGGCGCTGGGTGCGCGGGTGATCCCCTGGACCTGGTGTGAAGACTTCGCCGCCGCCCGCAACGCCGCGCTGGAGCACGTTCGCGGTGACTGGGTGCTCCTCCTCGACGCCGACGAGCGCCTCGCCGACGGCGCTCGCTCCGTCATCCGAAAGGCCGTGGAGGTCGGAGGGTTCGACTGCGGACTGCTGCCGCTGCACAACGCCAGCGCGGTGGACGCCGAATTCGACTCGGTGCTGGCGGGACACGCGCGCATCGGCGAGCCGGTGCTGCTGGCGCGCCTGGTGCGGCGCACACCCGATCTGCGGTGGGAAGGACTGGTGCACGAGTCGCTCACCAGCTGGCTGCGCGCGCAGCCGCGGGTGCTGCGGGTCCTGGGTCGGGCGCCGATCATCCACCTGGGCTACGCCCCCAGCCTCACGGAGAGCCGCGGAAAGCTGGAGCGGAACCTGCTGCTGCTCCGTCGGCAGTGCGCGCAGACCCCCGATGACCCGGTGCCGCGCGCCTACCTGGCCCGCGAGCTGATGCGCCTGGGCGATCGTCCGGCGGCGCGGCGCGAGGCCGAGACCGGCTGGGAGCGCATGTGGGCCGACGGCAATTTCATCTGCCTCGCCACGCTCGCCACGCTGCGCGCCCACCTGCAGCTCGGCCGGGGAGACCTCGAGGGCCTGCTGGAGACCGTCGAGCGAGCCGTCACGCAGGGCTGCGACCACCCGAACCTGTATTTCCTGTCCGGGGTCGCCGCGGAGCAGCAGGCGATCGACCGGCCGAGGCAGCGCGGCGCGCACATCGACACCGCCCGTTTCTTCTACCGCCGCGCCCTCCAGCACCGCGGCCGCTCATTCAGCGAGGAGCTGATCCCGGGCGCGACGTCGTGGGCGGCGACCACCCGGCTGGCGACCGTCGAGCTGCTGGCCGGTCAGACCGTGGTGGCCGGCGGGCTGTACCAGGCGGTGCTCGCCACGCGGCCGCGCTCCACCAACGCCCGCGTGGGGCTCGCCGAGGCGCTGCTGATGGAGGGGCAGCTCGCGACGTGTCTGCAGCTACTCATGGAGGACGTCGAGGGGGGCGGGCCGCTGGCCGACTGCCCCGACACCTGGGTGATCGCCGCGGGCGCCTCTGAGGCGATGGGCGACACCGAGAACATGCGGGCGTTTCTGCAGCGCACCTTCGATCTGCAGAAACAGGGGCGCACCCTCGCGCCGCACCGGGTCGAGCGGTTCCGCGCGCTGGCCCAGACGATGTCGCTCATGCAGGGACGGCCCCAGCCCGGACGGGGGCCGCTCGGCACGCTCTGTACGCTGCTGGCGCGCGCGCCCTTCCCCGAGGGAAAAGAGGCCGGCCCGGAGCACCCCACCGATCCCGCGCTCGTCGCCGAGGTCATCGGTCACCTCGTCACCGCCGAGCGGCTCGATCTGCTGCGGGCGCTGCGGGAGCCCCGCGCCGAGCAGGCCTGCCCGGGTCTCCCCGCTGTGTTGGAGCGACAGCTCGACGCTTGCGGGCTCGCGCTGTCGCCGCGGCGCGACCGCGAATTCGTCTTCATCGGCGGCGCCGTGCGGAGCGGCACGTCGCTGCTGGCCGCCCGGCTGTCTCTGCACCCTCGGCTGCACTGCGCGCCGGACCTCAAGCTGGTGCCCGTGCTGGGACGCGCCCACCGACAGTGGACGGAGCGGTTCACCGACTCAGCGCTGTCCGGGCCGGTGCTCGACACCGCGGTGCGCGCCTTCCTGGAGACCATGATCGAGGGGGTCTGCGGCGAGCCGCTGCAGCGCGGGCTCCGGGTGGTCGACCAGACGCCCCACAGCTTGATTCACCTCGCGCTGCTCGGGCGGCTGTTTCCGCAGGCCCGATTCGTCCACGTCATCCGGGACGGGCGCAGCGTCGCCGCCTCGGTGCTGAATCGCGCGTGGAGGGAGCCCGGAACAGGACAGCCAGCGTGGTTCTGCGGCGATCCCGCCGGCGCCGCCCGATACTGGCGAGACGTCGTGCTCGCCATCCGGGAGCAAGCTGGCACGGTCAAGGAGCGGGTGCTCGAGATCCGGTACGAGGCGTTGGTGAACACGCCGGTCAAGGCGATGAGTCAGGTGCTCGCTTTTTTGGGGGAGAGCTGGGTTCCCGAGGTGGCCGGGGAGCTGGGGTATCCGCCGGGGGCAGACAGCGCGCCGGATTACTGGGCGAAGATGCCGAGAGAGCAGGTTGCTGGCTTCTTGACGGAAGGGGGGAAGATGTTGAAAGCGCTGGGATACGGGTAATGGGGCGCCGACGGCGCCGGACTCGTGGATCGTGGGTCCGTAGAACCGCGGAGTCGAGGAGCCGAGGACGCGTTCGGTCTCGCGTGCCCACGGCGAGACGGACCCGCGGAAGCGCGGCTTCGCGGACACACGGACACACGG
>CAYXGP010000254.1:0-11084 GCA_964464515.1 uncultured Enterobacterales bacterium | reverse complement strand
CGGTGGGCGAAGGGCATCCGCGTCGAGGGGGGACATGCTTTTCTTGGAGCGGCCTCACCTGGCGGCGGTGGCCGGCGTGCGACCGACGCGCTCTCCGCGCGCTACCACGCCTGTGATGGCTGACGAGACGATGTCGGGCTCCTCGCCGATCACCGCGTGTCCCGATGTCTCTACACGAACCAGCCGTGACCGCGGCAGGCGCGCATGCAGGTATTCGGAGTGCCGAATCGACACCAGCCGATCGCGCCCCGCCCCGACCACCAGCGTCGGCAGCTCGGAGAGCTCATCGAGCCGCTCCCGACAGTCGTGCCCGCGGATCGCGGCGACCTGCCGACGCATCGTACCCGGCTGATCGTGCCCGAACGCCCTCGCCAGCCGCTCCATGACGGCGTCGATGTCGAGCCGCTGCAAGTGCATCGCCGAATGCAGCAAGCGCGCCAGGGCCGCCAGACGCTTCCGCCGCGGCCCGGCCATCGTGCGCAGGTAGATGCCCAGCGTGGACGGCGCGAAGTCGCGGACGGGGGGGGCCTTCGCCGACGTCACCACCAGCGACAGCGAGCGCACCCGCTCGCCGTGATTCAGCGCGACGTGCTGCGCCACCATCCCGCCCATGGACACTCCGGCCACGTGCGCGGTGTCCCAGCCCAGGTGCTCGATCATCCCAGCGGCGTCCGCCGCCATCTCGCCCATCGACGTGGGGCCGTCCAGGGGATCGCTCTCACCGATACCGCGGTGGTCCCACCAGCAGACCCGGTGCCGCTCGGACAGGCGCTCGGCCACGTCGTGCCAGGCGATCCCGCGGCTGCGAAGCCCCATGATCAGGAGGATCGGAGGTCCGCGTTCGCCGAGGGTCTCGTAGTGGATTCGGGTGTCGCGGATCTCAGCGATGGGCATGCGCTCTCCAGACATAAAACTGTAACGCGGCTGACCTGCGTCGCCTGGTGGTCACACCCGAAGCACCTCCGGATCCAACAGCCGGTGCTCCACGAGGTAGTCCCACACGATATCAGGCACCAGCGCCATCACGCGGCCCTGATCGTAGTCGCGCCCTCGGCTGCGCACCAGGGTCGAGGAGATGTTGGACGTGACGATGTCCTCGCGGAGGTAGACGTGTCGGGCGTCCGCCAGCGGAGAGCCGGCCTTCTCGAAGTCGTAGCCCAGCCGATGGATGATGATGACGGGGATGTGCGCAGCCATCCAATCGACGCCCCCCCAGCGATGAAAGCTCTGGGCCACGTCGGAGCCCATCACCCAACGGAAGCGACAGTGGGGGAACGCCGGCAACATGAACCGCCGGAGGATCTCCGAGGTCTCCGTCGTCTCGGCGAAGATACGATCGATGTGCTCCACCTCAAAGTCGCAGACACGAAGCCGGGGGTAGCGGGCCGTCGCCCGCCGGACCATCTCCACCCGATGATGGGCGGGCATCAGCGGCTTGCCCCACGCATGCCGACCGACCACGCTGTACCAGACCTCGTCGACGTCGGTGAGCGCCAGCACCTCCAGCCCCATGGTGAGGTGCGCGTTGGTGATGGGGTTGGCAGACGTGCCGATCAGCGCCACTCTCCGTCCTCCCGAGCGGCCGTCGAGCGAGGCGATGGTGCGATCGACCTCTGCGCCCAGATCGACCCCCTCCTCCACGCAGAGCTGGAGGAGCGACCAGCCGACCTTGCCCACCAGCGCCGGCCGGGAGCCCGGGTCGACCTGATGGACCAGCTCCGCGACCTGATGCTGGAGATCCCGGAACCGCTCGGACAGGGCCGTGTGCCCGAAGTGACGATCGTGGCTCTGGCGCACCCGCCGCAGCAGCTCGGCCAGCTCACCGCTCAAGTCTCCGATCCTGTGGGCAGTGTCTCCATGTAGACCCCTCCTGGTGGTTGCCGTTCCAGCATACCTGCATACTCGCATCCTCCCCGCGGCAGGCACGCACAGATCAGGCCGCCACCCACACACGGAGACTCCCATGCCCACGCTGCGCAACACCACCCTGGTCGACGGCACCGGCGCGCCTCCCCGGCGCGCTTCGGTCCGGTACGACGGCCCCACCATCACCGCGGTGGGGGCCGACCTGCCCCCGGACAGCGAGGAGATCGACGGCGCGGGCCTGCTGGTCACCCCCGGCTTCGTCGACATCCACACCCACTACGACGGGCAGATCACCTGGGACCCGTGGCTCACGCCGTCCACCCAGCACGGGGTGACCACCGTGGTGATGGGCTCGTGTGGCGTGGGGTTCGCGCCGGTGCGTCCCGAGCGGCGCGCCTGGCTCATCCAGCTCATGGAGGGCGTCGAAGACATCCCCGGGGCGGCGCTGTCCGAGGGGATCCGGTGGGGCTGGGAGACCTTCCCGCAGTACCTCGACGCGCTGGACCGCCTGGAGCTGGCAGCCGACGCCGCCACCCTGCTCCCGCACGGCGCCCTGCGCACCTGGGTGATGGGCGACCGCAGCGTGGCCCACGCCCATGCCACGCCCTGCGAGATCGACGAGATGGCGAGCATCGTGGCAGAGGCCGTCGAGGCCGGCGCGATGGGCTTCTCCACCTCCCGCACGCTGATCCACAAGGGCGCCGACGGCGTACACGTGCCCGGCACCTTCGCGCCCACCGGCGAGCTGGCGGGGATCGCGAGGGGCATCGCCGCGGCGGGCGGCGGCCTCCTGCAGATGACCGCCAACCACGTGGACATGGCCGAGGAGTTCCGCTGGATGCGAGACGTCGCCCGCGAGACCGGCGTGACCGTCAGCTTCAACCTGCTGCAGACCGATCAAGCCCCCGACCTGTGGCGCACGATGCTGGGGCTGCTCGACGAGGCAGAGGCCGAGGGGCTGCCCATCTTCGCGCAGGTCTCCGGACGGCCGAACGGCGTGCTGATGAGCTGGCAGGGCACCGCCGTGCCGTTCCTGAACAGCCCCCCCTACCACACCGTCGCGGGCCTGCCGTGGGAGGAGCGGCTGGAGCGCCTGCGCGATCCTGCCCTGCGCGCTGCCATCATCGGCGCCGATCCCATCTCGATCGGGCCGTTCGAGGACTTCATCCTGCGCAGCCACCACAAGATGTACCGGCTGGGCGATCCCCCGGAGTACGAGCCGCCCCCCTCGACGAGCGCCGCCGCGCTGGCCCGCGCGCGGGGCCGCGATCCCCGCGAGGTGGTCTACGACTGGCTGATGGAGGACGACGGCCAGGGCGTCATCTACTTTCCGATCTTCAACTACTCCGGCGGCGACTTCTCGGTGCTGCGGGAGCTGCTCCAGCACCCGCGGACCGTGCTGGGCCTTGGCGACGGTGGAGCCCACTGCGGCGCCATCGCCGACGCGAGTCTTCCCACCTTCATGCTCAGCCACTGGGCGCGGGATCGCACCCGCGGGCCCCGCCTCCCGCTGGAGGCGGTCGTCGAGATGCAGACACGGCAGACCGCCGCCCTCGTGGGGCTCACCGATCGGGGGGTGGTGGCCCCCGGGCTGCGGGCCGACCTCAACCTGATCGACCAGCGCGCGCTGGGCATCGGCCCGCCGCGGATGGTCCACGATCTGCCGATGGGCGGGCGGCGCTACCTGCAGCTCGCCGACGGCTACCGGGCCACCATCGTCGCCGGACAGGTGGTCTCCCGCGGCGGCCGCTCCACGGGGGCCCTCCCCGGGCGGCTCCTCCGACGGTAGAACCCCGCGCTATGCTGCCAGCGGAGGCTCTCGTGCGCCTATCACTTCTGTCCTCGTGGCTCTTGACTTCAGGGCTCTTGTCTGCGGGGCTCTTGTCTGGCTGTGCGTTGTTCACGCCCACCCCGCTTCCCGACACCGGCGCGTCTGTCGTGGCCGGCACCGTGGTCACCAGCTCCGGCGGCGCCACGAGCTCCGGCGGCGCCACCAGCGGCGGGAGCGGCGGCTCGGGCGGGAGCGGGTCCAGCGGAGGCAGCTCCAGCGGCGGCACCAACGGGAGCACGAGCGGCGGCACCAGCGGGAGCACCGGCAGCGGGAGCACCGGCAGCGGGAGCACGAGCGGCGGTAGCTCCAGCGGGAGCAGCGGGAGCACGACCAGCGAATTCGACTGCAAACAACGCGTGCGCTCGGGGCCGGTCGCCGAGGAGTGCGTCACCGAGCCCGCGCTGAAGTGCGGGGAGACGCGCGTGGAGTCCACCGTGGAGGGCACGGTGGCCTTCGACGGCGAGGGGTACGTCTCGTGGTACTGCGCCACCTCCGCCTCGCTCCGGGGAGACTACTCCGCGCGGGAGCGGGCCTTCGCGTTCACGCATCCGGGCACCGGCGACGCCACGATCACCCTGCACAGCCCGTGCGCAGATCTCGATCTGATCACCGTCCGCGCCGAGATGTGGTCCAGCGACCGCGAGTGCCCCACGGCCGATCACACGCTGACCGAGTGCGAGTTCAGCGACGAGACCAGCGACGACGACAGCGTGAACATCTGGCAGAACAGCGAGTCCACCTACCTGATCATCGTCGACGGTTCGAACCCCGCGGAGGCGCCCTTCGAGCTGACCGTGGAGTGCGAGTGACCAGACACCTCCTCCTGCTGATCCCGCTCAGCGCATGCGACGCGTTCTCCGTGAACCGCGAGAGCACCCAGAGCACCACCGGCAGCACCAGCGCCAGCGGCACCTCGTGGACCAGCGACTGCGACGACGGCGTCAGCTCCCCCGCCCCCGACGGCACGTCCTGCATCACCGAGTCGCTGGCGTGCGGAGAGACAATCTCCGGTCACCTGTCGGGCGGCTCGCAGTCGCTCTCGGGCGACGACTACGGCAGCGACTGGGCCTGCGGATCGGTGGGCACCGACACCTACACCGGCACCGAGCGTATGTTCTCGTTCGAGCACCCCGGCGGAAGCACCACTGCGGTGATCTCCCTGGACTCGCCCTGTGGCGATCTCGACCTGTTCACCGCGCACTGGGAAGACGAGGGCGACTGCCTGCGCTCAGGCGTCGCGATCGGCGAGTGCGACTCGTCGACAGCCGGGGGATCTTCTGACCAGATCGACATCTGGAACAGCGAGGCGCGGCGTTACGTTGTGGTCGTCGATACCCCCGGAGGGGACGAGCTGCCGTTCACGCTGTCGGCCGACTGCGACTGACCCGGCACAGAGGGGACCAGGAGACGCCCATGACCCGCATCATCATCGGGGCTTCGGCCCTGTTGTTCGCGTTCTCCGCGCTGACGGCGTGCGAGAACTTCACAGACAAGAGCGACACCGACACCGGCGGCGCGACCAGCGGGGGCACCTCCTCGGGTGGGAGCGGCGGATCGGGGACCAGCAGCGGCAGCGGAACCAGCGGCAGCTCAGGGTCCGGCACCAGCTCCGGCGGCAGCGGAACCAGTGGGGGCACCTCCATGACCTCCGAGATCGACTGCGACAACCCGCCCAGCTCCCCCGCCCCGGACTCTTCAAGCTGCGTGACGCAGACCCTCTCCTGCGGCGAGAGCCTCGAGGGACACGTCAGCGGCGGCGACAGCAGGGTCTCCGGCGCCGACTACGCCAGCTCGTGGGCCTGCGCCCCCGTGGCGACTTCGACCTACGCCGGCACCGAGCGCATGTTCGAGTTCGAGCACCCCGGCACGGGAGGCAACGCCACCATCCGGCTGGAGTCTCCTTGCGGCGATCTCGACCTGTTCACGGCGCACTGGGAGGACACCAGCGACTGCCTGCGCTCCGGCGTGTCGGTGGGCGAGTGCGACGCCTCCACCAGCACCGGTCAGGTAGACGAGGTGACGATCTGGAACAGCTCTCCGCGGCGCTACATCGTGGTGGTGGAGAACATCGACGGAGAAGAGCACCCGTTCTCGCTGTCCGCGAGCTGTGAGTGACAGCCGCAGCTGAAGGAGCAGCCATCGAGCGACCGCTCACGGACGAGGAGTCCGCAGAGCTGGACGTCCGATTCACCGCGGGGCTGGAGCTTATCCCCCTCCCTCCCGGAGCATCACCGGGCCTCGGTCCTGCCGGGGAGGTGGTGCTGAGCCAGGGGATCTCCGCGCTCGTGGACGCCGTTCAGTCGGGCGCGGACACCTCCAAGCTGCCGCCGATGACCGAGCTGGCGACGACCCTGGGGGTGGTGTTCGGCGACGAGCTGTGCCGCGTTGCCGACTGGAGCTGGGTGTATCTGCGCTTTCCCGATGAATCGGAGAGGGGGGGGCTGGAGGGTCCCGCGATCGTCACACCCCAGCGCACCCACGCATGCATGCCGGTGCATATGCTGTACGACGCGCTCACCGGTCGCGGCGGCGACGTCGGCCGGCTGTTCGAGGTGCTGCGCGGCGGTCGGCTGCCGACCGCGGGGCCAGGAGCCTACCAGATGATCGGCTGATCGGCCGTGAGTGTGCGGACCACCACCGAGGCGCATGCCAGCCCGAAGGTCCCCGTCACGAAGCCCGCGGTGCCCCAGATGACGTTGCGGTCGTCACAGGTGTGGTGCTCGTTGTCGCCGTTCGGGCACACGCACGAGAAGCCATCGCCGCTGTCGTAGGGGAGCGCGCGGGGCGCGCGCAGCGGCTCGGTGGAGAAGACCGCGGGGATCTCCCAGGGCGCCTCGCGAGAGAACCCGTACCGCTTCCGCAGCACCTTGCGCACCGCATGCGCCAGGGGATCGACCTGCGTGCAGGAGAGGTCCGCGATCTGCACCCGCGTGGGATCCACCCGACCGGACGCCCCGGTGGCGCAGACCACCGGCAGGTCGCGCTCCCTGCAGGCCGCCAGCAGGTGACACTTTGCGGTGACGTTGTCGATCGCGTCGATCACAAAGTCGAGATCGGCGCTGAGCAGGCGGTCGGCCAGCCGCGCCTCGTAGAACAGCGGCACCGCCCGCACCCCGGCGTCGGGGTTGATGGCGCGCAGGCGCTCGGCGAGCACGCTGGCCTTGGGGCGGCCCACCGTCCCGCGCAGGGCCTGCACCTGCCGGTTCACGTTGGTGACGCACACCAGATCGAAGTCGATCAGCGTGAGGTGCCCCAGGCCGCTGCGCGCCAGGGCTTCGGCGGCATGCGAGCCCACCCCGCCCAGGCCGATCACCGCCACGTGCGCGCCCTGCAGTCGGGCCATTCCGGGAGCGCCCACCAGCCGTCCGATGCGATCGAAGCGGCGATGGAGGGGGCGCTGATTCAAACCAGGATCCCGGGGGGGAGTCGAAACAGGCGGCGGGCGTTGAGCGCGGTGTAACCCGACACCTCCGCTGGGCTCTCGCCTCGCAGCTCCGCGACGCGGGCTGCCACGGCCGGCAGCGTCGATGGGTCCGGTCCGTCCGTCTCGATCAGCAGACGATCACGCGGGACGATCCGCAGCGCAGCGTCCCCCCGACGCGACGCCCGGGCGCCGAACGACAGGTGCAGACCCAGCGCCAGGCAGGTGCGCGCGCTCTCGGCCGAGCCCCCGTACCCGTGGACCATCCCACCCGCCGCGGGTAGCCCGTCGGCGCGCAGGATCTCCAGCGCGTGACCGTGCGCCCGCACCACATGGAGCACCACCGGCAGGTCGCGCTCCCGGGCCAGAGCTAGCTGACGTCGAAAGGACGGCTTCTGCGCATCCAGCGGCCCCCGAAGGCGATCGAGGCCGATCTCCCCCAGCGCCACAGCCTCCGGCGCAGCGCGCGCCAGGACCACCGCGAGCTGATCGACGCAGGCATCGGCGCCGTCTGGATCGGCTGCGACGACCCACGGGTGCAGACCGAAGGCGTGATGCACCCCCGGGGCGACCAGCGCCCGCTGCACGCTCCAGCCGGGCGGGTCCACCCCCGCGACCACCAACGCGATGATCCCCGCCGAGCGCGCGCGCTCCAGAGCCGAGCCCCGCTCGCCGACCGGCATGTGATCGAGGTGGCTGTGGGCGTCGATCATCTCAGAGGTCCTGGCGGGGGCGTCCTAGCCCTTCACACACACCACCTGCCGCAGCACCGCGACGACGTCTACCAGACTCTCCTGGGCCGCCATGACGTCGTCGATCGGCTTGTAGGCCATCGGGATCTCGTCGATGACGTCGGCGTCCTTTCGACACTCGATGCCCGCGGTGGCCCGCTCCTGGTCGGCCACGGTGAACCGCCGCTTCGCCTCGGACCGCGACATCGCCCGGCCAGCGCCGTGGCTGCACGAGCAGAAGCTGTCGGGGTTGCCCTTGCCCTTGACGATGTAGGAGCGCGCTCCCATCGAACCCGGGATGATGCCCAGATCGCCGCGGCGCGCACGCACGGCGCCCTTCCGCGTCACCCAGACGTCCTCGCCGTAGTGGCGCTCCCGCGCGACGTAGTTGTGATGGCAGTTCACGGCCATGCGATCGGCGGTGAAGGGCGGGACCCCGGGCACGCTCGCGACGGCGTCGACCACCGTGGCCATCATCAGCTCGCGGTTGAGGCGCGCGAAGCCCTGCGCCCAGTCCAGCGCCGCGACGTAGTCATCGAAGTGCTCGCTGCCCTCGGCCAGGTAGGCCAGATCGCGATCGGGCAGGGAGATGAACCACCGCGCCATCTCCTGCTTCGCCAGTCGGATGAAGTAGCTGCCGATGCGCCCGCCCACCCCGCGCGAGCCGCTGTGCAGCATGAACCACACCCGCTGCGCCTGATCGATGCAGATCTCGATGAAGTGGTTGCCTGTGCCCAGCGTGCCCAGATGGCGGACGTTGTTGCTGCGGGCGATGGCCGGGTGCGCGTCGCAGATCTCGCTGAACCCGTCGGCGAGCTGATCCCGCCACGTGATCGCCACCCGCTCCGGCGGCTCTCCCCAGGCGCCCCGATCGCCGGGGGCCCCGTTGTTCGTCCGCCCGTGCGGCACCGCCGCCTCGATGGCGCTGCGCATCCCGGCCAGGGAGTCCGGCAGATCGCTGGCGTCCAGGCTGGTCTGGAGCGCCATCATGCCGCAGCCCAGATCCACGCCCACGGCCGCCGGGATGATCGCGCCCTTCGTGGGAATGACCGAGCCCACCGTGGCGCCCTTGCCCCAGTGGACGTCCGGCATCACCGCTACCCAGCGGTGGATGAACGGCAAGGACGCGACGTTGCGAAGCTGCTGACGCGCTCCGTCCTCCACCGAGACCCCGCGGGTCCAGGCCTTGATCAGGTGATCTTCACCTGAGATGACGTCGTAGGGCTGGCGCGCCATTTCTCTCTCCAGGGCCAGGGCTCCGCTGCAACCTGCCCCATATAGACACCGAGCCAGCGCCCTTCAACAGGCTCAGCCCTTCAACGGGGACAGCACCCTCGACAGGGACGGGCCGCAGTCTCAGCGGAGCCAGGCGGGGTTGTCGGTCAGCGGCGAGCCGAGCTGTTCGCCGGCGTCACCGCCGTCCTTGGTGATGATGTTGACCACGGGCACCAGCGGGCTGCTGATCTCGAAGACGGTCGCGTTCTCTTCGGTTCCCCCCTCTCCGTAGTTGGTCATGCAGCCGTCCTGGGACACGATGACATCTGCCCCCGTGTAGGTCTCCGACCCGGTGCTGGTCGAGCTCCCATCGAAGAACGTGAACCCGATCGCCTGCACGTAGTTGCCGCCGTCCGCGTAGTAGTAGTGGATGACGCTCTCACAGAGGCCCACGTAGGTCTGCGCGCCCTCGGCGGACAGCGCCTGGATCGCGGTGATCTGTGCGTCCTCCAGCGCCAGCGAGAAGTCATCGTCGAGAGACCTCCAGTCATCGCCAGCGGTCCAATAGTTCGCGAACGCGAAGTCCGAAGCGTAGGGGATCTCCGTCCACCCCCCTCCGTCGGTCGTCATGTCGCAGGTGACGTCGAATGGGTCCAGCCCCGTCCCGTAGCCGTCCGGATCGATGCTGTACTCGCCGTCCCCCGCAGAGCGTCCCAGAGCGAGGATGTCCGCGCAGGTGGCGCCCACCGCGCAGCCCCCGCCCTGCTCGGGGAGGGTGGAGGCGTCTGAGTCATCGCAGTCGTCACCGCCGCAGGCGGCGTCGGCGTACCCGTCTGCGTCGGCGTCGCTGTCCACCACACCGTCGCAATTGTAGTCGTCACCGTCGCAACCCTCGGCGGCGCTGGGGCTGTACGCCGTGTCTTCGTCGTCGCAGTCGCCCCCGTCCGCGACGTAGTCCGAAGAGGGTGACTCGCACTGGTACACCGTCTCATCGTCCAGACCGTACCCGTCACCGTCGTCGTCGTGGTACCACGTCGATCCGATCTCCTCGTCGATCTCACCGTCGCAGTCGTTGTCCACCGCGGCGTCGCCCGCCGCCTCGCAGATCTCGGTGGCCCCCGGGTTCACGCTCGCGTCCGTGTCATCACAGTCGGTGTCGTCGGAAACCACGCCCGTTGGCGCAGCGCAGGTGATCACGAAGCTGTCTGCGTCTCCCCAGCCGTCGGCGTCGGCATCGGTGTACCACGTGGCCGCGTCGATAGCCGCCTCGCCGTCCACCTCGCCGTCGCAGTCGTTGTCCAGCTCATCGCAGACCTCCAGCGCCCCCGGGTTCACGCTCGTGGCCGTGTCATCGCAATCGGTGGTGTCGTCGCGGTATCCGGCGGGCGCGTCGCATGCGGTGATGGTGGTGTCGGCGCTCCCGTAGCCATCCCCGTCGGCGTCGATATAGAACGTCTCGGTGGTGGAGGTGTCGAGCCCGCTGTCGTCATCGTCGATCAGCGCGTCACAGTCGTCGTCGATGTCGTTGCAGACCTCGGTCGCCGACGGGCTGATGTCCGCCTCGGTGTCTTCACAGTCGTCGTCGGTGGCGACGTACCCCGCGGGCGTCACGCAGGTCGTGAGCGTGTAGGCGCTCGATCCGTGGCCGTCTCCGTCGCCGTCGATGTACCAGGTGGTGGGATCGCTCACGTCGGGGTCGTCGTCATCGAGCAGTCCGTCGCAGTCCTCGTCAGCGCCGCCGCAGACCTCCGTGCCCTTCGGGCTGGTCGCGGCGTCGGTGTCGTCGCAGTCCGTGTCAACGCTCACGGTGCCCGGGGGTTGGGCGCACGCGTCGGTCACCACGTCGGCGTCTCCGTAGCCGTCGCCGTCGTCGTCGGCGTACCACTGCGCGGCGGTCTCCGGGTCCATCTCCTCGTCATCGTCGTCGATGAAGCCGTCACAGTCGTTGTCGATGGCGTCGCACAGCTCGTCGGCGCCCGGGTGGATGTCCGGGTCGGCGTCGTCGCAGTCGTGGGCCGCG
>CAYXGP010000253.1:0-11088 GCA_964464515.1 uncultured Enterobacterales bacterium | reverse complement strand
GCGATCGGCGGAGGCTGGATAGTGTGGAAACTTGTTATTCTGGAGCAGCCTAACATGTGTCGAGTACGGTGATGAGCTGAGCACCGCCGGGGGTTGTGGCTGCGCGTAGCTCATCCAGCGAGATGGAGCGCTTCTCGAAAGAGTTCATGTCCTGACGCACATCATCGCCCAGCAGCATCCGGGCGCGGGTCGACGGAGAGGCCGCGCCGTGGCCGGCGAAGTAGACCCACACCGTCCCACCCGATCGCGTCTGCTTCCCAGCCCACTCCAGGGAATCAAGGACGATCTCGCGGCTGGCCCCGTCCTGGTGCAGGCGGATACGCTCTATTGGAACCCCGACTGTGTACGCCAGGAAATTGTAGAACGCCTGAGCGTCCTGCCGGGCGTGTGGCACATCTGGGACAAAAGCATAGTCCTCGATCCCGATGACCACCGCGGAGTCGTGAGGGGCGCTCACCTTGGTATGGAGGGGCTCGATGATCTCGGGGAGATCCGCGGCGTTTACAAGACCACCCCAGGTCGAGACAGCCAACAACACCGCTGATCCAATGACTGAAGCGGGCGATCTGCTGTACAGTTGAAGTTGGCCTCTGACTCGCGTCAGTTGAGTGACCAATTCCTGAGGAGTTGCTGAGCTGATAACGGACACACTTGCCTCCGAGTCCGTTGAACTAACAACCAGCGGTCGATCCTGCATGTCACCTGCGCGGATCCTGGCTCGTTCATCCTTGACCGCCAACGCCTGGCTTTCACGATCCCTGCTTCCTGACTCTCCCCCCGACCTCCTTGGGTGGCCCCCGGTGCAGCTCAGACTGTTTGCGGGTGAAACCTCCCGGCTTCACCCGACTGAGCGACACTCGGAGCGCCGTTGCACGGCGCGATCCGGAATCCAGCGACCGCTCGACATTCACCCGATCTTGTCTGTGGATCCCGATGGATGGTGTGGCCGTCCACAACAAACACTGTCGCATGGCTGTGAATCGCGACTGAAAAGGCAATCTCATCGTTCGGCGACACAGGATCGGGACGATGAGCATACCAGGATCCGTCCGCCATGCGACGCTGGAAGCCTACGATTACGCGGAAGGGAGTCCCGGCAGAGAACGCCCCGTGGTTCTGTATCAGCGTAGCGTCGAGCTGGTGACGGCGTGAGAAGAGGAAGGTCAGATCGACATGGACCATGCAAACACAGAACTCTCTGCCGTCTGCAAATCAGTCCACATAATCATCGATCCCGACCTTCTTCTCCCCGCTCAGCAACCGTCCCTGGAGCCCGAGCAGCACCTGGAACCCGATCGGCTCCAGCTCCGGTGGATCGGTCAGATCGGTGAGCACCCCGCCGCCCTCGTGGAGGAGGACCGACGTATCTCCGCCGATCGTCATCCCGACCGGGACGTGAACGAACAGATCGACCCGCTCCGCCATGCTGATCTCACCGCCGAGCACCCCGGCCACGCTGAAGCTGTACGGCGCGGCGAAGATCGGCAGCGTCTCGAGCAGGGCAGCGTTCAGCTCGGCGTCGAGGTGGTCATCGACGGCCGTGCCGCCCTGCCAGCCCCCGCGGACCCCGACCACCGGCCGGACCCCGATCGTGGGCAGGGGCACCCACTGCACCTGACCGCCAGCGTACCAGTTTCGGTTGCCCGTCTCTTCAGCCGGCAGGGGGTTGCTGATTCGACCCTCGGTGACGGTGTGCGTCTGGAGCGTGTAGATCCCGCGCGCCACGCCGCCGTGGACGCCGATGTCGACCGTGGGCAGCACACCGAACGCGATCCCCAGCTCGCCGACCGGTGCCAGAGACCGCGAGACCCCCTGCCATGCGTACTGCTCCTTGGTGGACAGGTCGATCTCGGACAGTCCGAATTGGGCGTTGTAGCTTCCGTCCCACGGCCCCATCCCGAAGCCGCCCGAGCCGCGGATGAGGAGCTGCATGTTTCGGCCGCGCTTTCGACGCCGCCACTCGTGGATACCGACCCCGGAGTTGTGGTAGCGGACGTACTCCTCGGGGGTCATGCCCAGACGCATCCACGGCGTCTCTCCGGTGGCGTGGATGTCGGACGTGAGCTCGTCCATGGTGATCCGGGGACGATCCATGTCCAATCCCTGGCGCACCGAGAGCGTCGAGACGTCACCGATCTCGCCTGACAGCTCATCGAGCTCTCGGGCGGCCAGCACGCGCTCCTCGGCCTCGAGATCGACGGTGTCGTCGGTTCCGCTGCGTCGGATGTCGGTCCCGTGCCCCGCCTCGCCCAGCGCGAGCGCCGCCAGCACCCGCGCGACCCCCTCGGCGAACACCGCGTCATCGCCCGCACCCAGGCCAGCCTGGAACGACATGGCCTCGGCGGCCGCGACGATGTCGATGATGTGGATCCGCACCTGGAGATCGCTCCCTGACCGCGCGACGGCGCCCGCCACCGCGAAGTCCACCCCGGCAGCCTCGCCGATGACGAATGCGCAGCCGGCGTCCTGGCCCGGCGGACAGCTCGCAGCGTAGACCTCGGCGGGGACATCATGGATGCGGCCGACCTGCTCCAGGTACACCACCCGCATCGCGGGGTGCGCGTCGATTCGATCGGCCAACAGCGAGGGGAGCATCTCGGAGATGGCCGCAGCGTCCTCGCTGGAGCCGAAGGGCGCGACGAACACCGAGACCGGCTCCTGAGCCCACGCAGAACCTGCGAGCAGCGCGCCGAGGGAGAGCAAGAACGACATCACGACTCCGTCGGCGCAGATCTGCGCGCGATCCGCCGCCGCGGACCGCGCCGCTGGATGGTGGGCGGTCGCGCGGGCCGAAGCTCGGCCTGGAGGTCCAGGTGCGGGGTCTGCGGGAGCATGTCGTAGGCGCGGATGGAGCGCACGACGAAGCCCGCGGCGCGGAACCCGTCCAGATCGCGAGAGAGGCTGCGTGGATCGGAGGCCACCAGACACACCGCCGACGGCTCCAGCTCGCGCACCCCCTCGATCACCTCGGGATCGACGCCGCGCCGCGAGGGGTCCAGCCGCACCACTGCGCCTCGCCCGGCGACCCGCTGGTGGATCTCCGGCAGCAGATCGCGGACGGGCCCCTCGAGGAACGTCGCGCCCACCTTGTTTCGGGAGGCGTTCTCGCGAGCGTCCCCGATGACGCCGGGTACGCTGTCGACCCCCATCGCCCAGCCGTGCGCGCGGGCGAGCGGCAGCGTCGTCGCGCCGACGCCGCAGTACAGATCGACGGCGGGCCGCTCCCGCAGATCCTCCCAGTCCGCCAGCAGATCGGTCAGCATCATCTCGGCCACTGGTGGATTCGCGGGGAAGAACGTGCCGGCGCCGATCGCCAGTCGCATGCCACCCAGCCTCTCCGCCAACCGCGGCTGCCCGCTCAGCAGGCGAAACGGCCGCGGCCCTCCAGGCTCATCGGGCCAGACGAACAGGCGCCTCCCCGGGGCGTCGTTGATGTGCAGCAGCACCCCGCTGACGTCCGCCACGGTGCCCTGGATCGCGCGGCCCAGCTCATCGACGATCCGCGCGCGGCGCGTCGCGATCAGCGTGACCTGCACCGTCTCATCGACGGAGCTCTGGCGCATCACCGCGTGCCGCAGCAGCCCTCGCCCGTCGTGGTACGGAGAGACGTCCAGATCGTGGATCGCGAACGACAGCCCCTTGAGGGTGCGGAGCAGCGCGGGGGTGGTGACCGGACAGTCGGGGATCGTCACCAGCTCGCCGCCGTCGCGGCGCTGCACGCCGATCCGCGTGCGCCCGTGGGGCGATCGACCGATCACCACCCTCAGGGTTCGGCGGTAGCCCTCCTCAACGCCGGCCGTAGCGATGGTCTGGGGCAGCGGGAGCGCCTGTCCGGACAGCTCCCGGTGGAGGATGTCCCGCTTCGCGCGGAGCTGCGCCGCAGGATCCAGGTGCATCAGCGGGCAGGCGCCGCACGAGAACACCCGCTTGCAGCCGGGCTTGCGGCGCGCGGGGTGGGGCTCTCTGGTCTCCGCGCAGTGTCCGGTGGAGTGCTTCGGACGCCGCAGGATGAGATCGACGTCCGCGACCTCTCCGGGGATGCCACCGTACACCCACAGGGGCAGCCCCCGTGGATCCGTCGCCAGCGCCGCTCCGGACGGATGCCAGCGGCTGGGCGTGGTCTGCCATCGCTTCACGGTGTTCCCTCCAACCAATCGGGAGAGGCGGGGCGGGGTGCAGGGTCCATCCGCGCCAGCGCGACCCCCTCGTCTCGCTCCACATCGATGTAGCACACCGCGTCTTTGCCGCGGATGAAACCGACCCCCGCCGCCCCGTAGGGTGCGCCGAGGCCTCCCGCGTTCACCATCAGGCACTCGCCATGGCGACCCACGCCCCACGCCTCGTGGATGTGACCGCAGGCCAGCACCCCCCGGACAGGAGCGATCCGCTCCGCGACGGCAGCGCTCCCGGCGTCGGCGCCGCGTCGCGTGCGGGCCAGCGGACTGCCCACAGGCGGGCAGTGCGCCAGCAGGATGTCCCACGGCGCGATGGTTCGGCGGCGGATGTCCTCCTCCGACCACTCGTAGGCGAACCCGAACCGCGCAGGACCGGCCCCGCCGATGCCCCGAACCCGCAGGCCGCCGACCTCAAGCAGCGCCCCGTGATCGAGGTTTCCCGGCAGCTCGAGATCCGGAAGATCGTGGTTCCCGGGCACCCACGCCACGGGCACGCCGAGCTCACGGACTTCCTGGAGCACCCGCTCGACGTCGCGGAGGTAGCCCCTGCGGGGGGGGGATCGACGACCCGCGCAGGCCAGATCTCCCACCAGGAGGATCGCGCTCAGCGACGCCTCTCCTCCGCGTCGCTCGATGCACCTGCGGCTCAAGAAGTCCAGGACCACGCGCAGACGCCTCCAGTGGGCGTGCACATCTCCGATGACCGCCAGCAGCGGGGGCATTCGCCGTGGCCCTGCGAGTCAGCTACCGGGCGCCGCGGACATCAGGCCGAAGATCGCGATGACACAGATGAGCTGAACCACCACACCGACGACCATGCCGCCGGATCCCCGCCCGCCGTCCCGGACCATGTCGGTCTCGGCGCGCACCTTGCGCTTACCCAGCGCCTCTACCGGTCCCCACGCGAGGAGCGACACCCAGATCCACCACGTCCCCACCGACCAGCCGGTGGTGTGCCAGAGCCCCAACCCCAGCACCATGGTGACGCGCCCGGCCCACAGCAGGCCGATGGTGTGCGACCAGTGCAGCACCGACGCGATGCGCGCATCCGACCGCGCCTTGGTAAGGACCAACACCACGTTCGCCAGGGCGACCAGGAAGACCAGGTACGCCAGGGAGCGATGGATCGTCAGCAGCTCAGACACGAAGAAGGCTCCAGAGGGATGGAAGAGAGCTCAGTTGCCCTGGCTCCGGTTCCCTCGGGTGGCCGTACCCTGGCTGCTGCCCTGGTTGCTGCCGCCGCGGTTGGCAGAGCCGCCGCGCTTCTTGGCCTTTGCGCCTGCCTTCATCTTCCCCTTCCCCCCTGGGCCGGGAGCCTTGATGGCCTTGCCGATGCCCCCGCGAGCCATCTTCTTCGGGCCCAGCGACAGCCGCAGCGTGACCTTCACCGTGTCGTTGATGGACTTGTGACCGCACCTGGTCATGAGCGCATCGAGGCGCTCGGTCATCCCCAGCGCCTCCACGGACAGATCGAACGGCTCCACGCTGTCCATGTGGAATTCCTTCTCGCCGGCGCGCGACAGCTTGACCTTGCTCTCGACCGCCACCTCCGCGCCGTGCATCTTCAGCCAGCCGCGCGCGTTGACCTCGGCGCTGTGGCCGACAGCCAGCGGCTCGTCGGGCATCCCCTCGATCTCCGTGAGCGAGAACGTGGCGGTGCCGTGGTTGACCAGATCGAAGAAGGTGCCGCGGACGGTGGCGTCGCGCTCTGGGAGGTCGGAGTCCCAGCTCGACAGGTCGATGTTCATGCTGCCGCCGAGCCCGGTGAGCTCCGTGCCGTCCTCGAATTTGAACGACCCGCTCAGCGTGCCGAAGCGCCCAGGCACCTCCACCTCTTCATCCTTGACGGTGATGACGCTGATCTCGCCGCCGGTGACCCACAGGTTGAGGGGTGTCGGCGGCGCAGGGTGAACCTCAGGTGGCTCCTCGGAGTCACAGGCGAGAAGTCCGATGAACAGAACAGATGAAAGCATGGAACCAAACCTCCAGGACCCGGCGAGCTTAACGCTACCCGAGCGCAGCCACAAAGGAGTCCGTCCCTCCTTCCGTCGTCAGGCCGCGCGGCGACCCCCTCGCTCCTTCAAGAGAGGGAGGCTGCCCTCTCTCACAATGCCGCCTGCTTCGGCATCCCCCACCACGTCCCCCGAGGCGACGCGCGCCATCTGCACCTCGGCGGCGCGAGGAGTTTATCGCCGGTGGCGCAGACGCCTACCGGGGACCATCCAGGGGAGCGCGCGCATCGTCCGGCGCGCATCGACCGGAAGAGAGCGCGATCGAGGCGGCCGGCGGTCGCTGCTCAGCGGGTCAGGCGGCGGTAGATCCGGGGCAGCTTCGCGGGGAGCCGCTCCACCCGATCGATGACGAGGTACCCCCCCGGCCCGTAGATGCGATCGAGATAATCCTGCCCGTGCGGATCGACGGTGATGCAGAAGGCGTGGACCCCCGCGGCGCGGGCCTCCTGGAGCGCCACCCGCACGTCCTCCTGGGCGTAGGTGTCGGCGTACTGCTCGCAGCCACAGTCCAGCGGTCTGCCGTCCGAGAGGAGGATCAGCAGGCGCGCGCGGGCGGGGCGGCGGAGCAGGCGGGCGGTGGCGTGGCGAATGGCGGCGCCGTCGCGGTTCTCCATCCTCCAGGAGATGCGCCCGATGCGCTCACGCGCCGCCGCGTCCCAGGGATCGCAGAAGTCCTTGGCGATGTAGAACGCCACCTCGTCGCGCCCGTAGCCGGAGAACCCCCAGATCGCGAAGTCGTCGCCCAGCGCATCCACCGCCTCGGAGATGAGCACCAGGGCCTGCTTTTCGATGTCGATGATGCGGCGCCCGCCGGCCGTGACCATCTCGTTCGTCGATGAAGACATGTCGACCAGGAACCCCACCGAGACGTCCCTGCGGGTGGGGAGCCGACGATGGTAGATACGCCCGTCGGGGCTCCCCCCGGCGCGGCGGGTGATCCGATCGGCGATGGCGCGATCGATGTCGATCTCGTCGCCGTCAGTGAGCCCGCGCACGCGCGCATGCTCCTGTGCCCGCAGCGCCTCGAAGGCCCTGCGGATCTGCTTGATGAGCGCGCCGTGCTCCGCGCGGACCGACTCCGCGAACCCCGCGCCCCCCGGCCGCAGACGCACCTCCGTGAGCCGCACCCAGTCGGGCTTGAGATCGCCGATTCCCGCGTCCCACTCGGGGTAGAGTACCCCCTCACCCGGGGTCTCCAGCTCGTCTCCCGCGGCCTGCGCGATCTCCCCGTCGTCCGGGGCGGTTTCGGTGCGCACGGGGCCCGCAGGTCCCGGCAGGCGCTCCAGGAATTCCGCCATCTCGGAGTAGGAAGAGCCCGTCCGGCGACCGCTGCCCAAGGGCAGGCGGGTGGGGGTCTGCGGGGCGGTGTCCATGGGCCGCGCCTCCACCGGGAGATCGACCCCGAGCGGATCGGGGCGACGCGGGCGGTACTCCCCGCGCTCGCGGTCAGGGCCGGCTTCCGTGGGCTGTCTGCCAGCGTTGGGGCCGCCGCGCCCCCCCTCCCCGCGCTCCTCTTCTCGCGCGCGGTTCTGCGGTCCGGTGCGCACCATCAGTCCATGGAGCGGCGTATACAGCAGCGCGAGCGTGCGCGCCGTCGTCGCGATGGTGGCGTCCTCCGCGCGCACGGCGTCCAGGTGATGGATGAGCTTCGCCGCCGTCCTCCGCGCGTCGTCGTCGGCGATCTCTGGCGCGGGTCGCCCCTCCGCAGCCGCCGCGAGGATCGCCACCGCCTGCTCGACGGGCGCGGGGTCTTCCCGCTCGGACCTTTCGGGACGCCAGCTCTCGGCCAGCAGGTCCATGTCACGCGCCACCCCGGGGTACGCCGACCGCACCCGGGTCTCCACCCGAAGGTTCTCCAGGATCTCCAGGAGATCCTGCGCCAGCGAGGGGTTCGAGAAGCCGCGAAGCAGCCGCGCCAGCGGACCCTCTTCTTCGCGCGACTGCGGCCAGTCCCCCGGCAGCGCCTCCAGATCGAGCTCCAGCGTCCCGAACTCGAGGTAGCCCGCTCCGCGGGCCGTGAGGACGCGGTACGCGAGCTGATCGCGATCATCTCCGAAGCGCTCGATCCGCTCCGGGAGGAAGAGCTGCTGGCCGTCGGTGAACGCGCGCCGAGCGCCGTCCGCTGCGACGATCTGCACATCGCGTCCGCAGTGCGCGCGCGCGTAGAGGCTCAGCCAGCGCCGCACCGTCTCCAGCGAGACGCCTCGCTCCAGACGCGCGATCCGCTCCCGAGCCTGCTCGGACTCCAGCTCCAGGAAGCTCTCTGCGCGCCGCGGGCTGTCCTCGTGGAGCCCCACGGCCTCCTTGAGAAATCTCCCCAGCGCGTCGTCGTCCAGTCGCTCCAGCAGCTCGGGGAGGGTGCGGGCCAGCAGCGGGAGGGCCGCCGTGTGGCGCCGGCTCGCGCGGAGAAGACCCAGATACCTGCGGCGCTGCTCCGGTGGCACCCGCGCCAGATGGTCCGGCACCTCCCTGCACAGCCGACGCGCGACATCCGGCGCGCTGGTGATGCCCGCGAGCAGATCGGCGTAGGCCGCGGCGACGTCGGGTCCCAGGGCCGCGCGGACCGCTGCGTCGTGTCGCAGCCACGCGCGCGCCAGCGACAGATCGACTCGCGCCAGGCGCGCAGCGACCCCCGCCCGCTCCCGAGCTCCCGACAGCGCGGGGCGCATCGCGCCGCGGAGCCTGCTCAGACGGCCGCGCGGGGGAGGCATCAGAAGAAGTCGGCGACGACTTCACGGATCGACGTCTGGAGATCTGCGTCGTCGGTGAGGAGGTGCTCCAGCGACGCCCGCGCAGCGAGGCGAGGCTCGGTGCCCTGCGCGATGAGGCGCGCGGTGTGCACGAGCAGGCGCGTAGACACCCCCGCGTCCAGGCCGCGGGAGCGCAGGTTTCGCAGCTTCTCCCCGACCGAGACCAGGCGACGCGCCACATGCACGTCGACCCCTGACTCTGCGCCCACCACGCGGGCCTCGACATCCGGCGGAGGGTAGTCGAAGTCGATGGCCGCGAACCGCTGCCGGGTGGACTGCTTGAGGTCCTTCAGGATCGATTGGTAGCCAGGGTTGTAGCTGACCACGAGCATGAACTCGGGCGGCGCCCGGAGCACCGCCGCGAGCTTGTCGATCAGCAGCACCCGGCGGTGATCGGTGAGGGGGTGGATCACCACCATGGTGTCCTTGCGCGCCTCCACGATCTCGTCCAGGTAGAGGATGGCCCCATGCCGGACGGCGGCCGTCAGCGGCCCGTCCACCCAGACCGTCTCGTCACCCTGGATGAGGTAGCGGCCCATCAGATCGCTGGCCGTGAGATCCTCGTGGCAGGCGACGGTCACCAGCGGACGTGCCATGCGGTGGGCCATGTGCGCCACGAAGCGCGTCTTGCCGCAGCCGGTGGGGCCCTTCAGGATCAGGGGGATCCGTTATGAAATCGCGACCTCGTAGATCTACACCTCGCCCCCGACGGGCAGGTAGAACGGGGCGTCTTCTACGAGAAAGTCCCCGATGGGAGGGGTGATGATCTGCACGCCCCCCCCGGGTCGGAGTCACCCCCGAGCTATAACCCGCGCGCCCATGCCGCTCCTGCTCCTCACAATGACCGCCTGCTTCTCCCGCTTTCTGGAGGCCCCCTATGTGCTGGCGGCGGGGCTGGGAGACGTCACCTCGATGGCCCCCTACCCGAACCGCGACGCGCTCCTCATCGGGAGCCGCGAGGGGCTGTGGGAGGTCACCGGCGAAGGGGCCATGCGTCACCTGGACGAGCGACCGGTGGTCGCCGTGACCACCCACCCCGAGCGGATCTGGGTGCGCACGGGCGACGCCCTCCTCACAGCATCCCCCGACGCCGCCTCCCTGGACCTGACAGCTTGGGGGTCGCTGCCAGAGACGCGTGCGCTGGTCGCCTGGTACGACGATCGCCTCCTGCTCGCCACCGAGACCGGCCTGGAGACCCTGGACCCTGCCAGCGCAGCCCGCGCGTCCTGGGCAGACGTGCCCGGCGTGAGAGCCCTCGCTCTGTCTCCTCGTGAGCGCTGCGTGTTCGCGCTGACCGACCGGGAGGCCTGGGAGCTCTGCCCGTCGCATCGCACCCGCCTCGCGGAGGACCTCTCCGACCCGCGCGCCATCACCGGCGACGGCCTCGGGCGGGTGTGGCTCATCCACGGCGACCCACCGGAGCTGTTTCTCCTGGACGCCCACACGCCCACCGCCCGCTACCTCGGCGATCCCGTGGCGGCGCAGGTCGGCCTCGGCACACTCATCGCGCGCGATCGCCTCTACCTGGCAGATAGGGACGGCTCGGTGGACTACCTGCCGCTGCCGTCGCCCTGATCCGCGCGCTCCCCAAGCGCGATGTGTCCTCCGTCACGCAGCGAGCTCGCAGCGCACCTGACGCTGGACCAGTTCCTGACCACAGAGATCAGTCCTCGCGACGCGCCACCACGAGGCCGATGAACGCCAGCCAGGCCGAGCTGCCCACCGCGGCCGCCGAGCAGCCGCCCGCCGCCTCGCTGTCCCAGGTCGCCACAGTGCCGGCGCCGGTGTCCACAGCCGAGGGGCCGGTGGGGTTGCTGCCCGGATCTCCTGTGCCCGACGACCCGCTGGTCGTGCCTCCCGTGGTGCCGCCCGTTGTTCCACCGGTCGTTCCACCGGTCGTTCCACCAGTCGTTCCGCCGGTGGTTCCACCCGTTGTGCCGCCAGTCGTGCCACCTGTTGTACCGCCGGTCGTGTTGCCCGTCGTTCCCCCCGTTGTGCCGCCGGTAGTTCCACCAGTCGTGCCGCCGGTGCTGCTGGAGCCACCCGTAGAACCACCCGTGGTGCCGCTGGTACCGCCTGTGGTGCCGGTGGTACCGGCTGTGGAGCCGCTGGTGCCGCCGCTGGTGCTGGCGCCGGCGGGCGTACTGCTGC
>CAYXGP010000252.1:0-11158 GCA_964464515.1 uncultured Enterobacterales bacterium | reverse complement strand
GGCCACCGCTACGACAAGGCCGCCGGCAGCGAACCGGAAAGACCACCATCGCTGGAGCCCGCCACCCAACACGTGGTTCGAGGGTCGTGGAGACGTGTGAACGCGGACCGTGCAATCGAGGAGCGTGAAATCGAGAAACCGCGGAGTCGTGAAATCGCGGTGCCGACAAACCGTGGACACGCGAAAACGACCGGGCCCGCGCCTCCTCGATCCCGCGTGTCATCGGCACCACGAGTTCGCCGACCCGCGAAGCCACGATCCCGCGGGACCTCGATCTCACGATCCACGAAGCCATGCGCCCGCGATCCGCGTGGGGCAGATACACCCCCGACGCGACGGCACCAGTAACATCAAACCCGGCTCCAGGACCCCAGCCGGATAGGAGCGCCCCCAAAAGAGACCCCCGCCCAACGGAGTGCCCGAGATGGACCTCGCCACCCTCGCCAAGACCCTCGGGGTCCTCGTCTACATGGCCGCCCTCGTCTACATCGGCGTGCGCGCCAGCAGGCGGATGGGCGACGTCTCCGACTACTTCGCTGGCGGCAAGAAATTCTCGTACTGGGCGGCGGCGTTCTCTGCGCGCGCAACCGGCGAGAGCGCCTGGCTGCTGCTGGGACTGACCGGTATGGGCGCGGCCATCGGCGTCAAGGCGTTCTGGGTGGTGCTCGGCGAGGCGCTGGGCGTGGGCGCTGCGTGGCTGCTGATGTGTCGGCGTTTCAAGCGCCTCACCGACGTCTACGACGCCATCACCGTGCCCGACTACCTCGAGGCGCGCTTCGCCGATGGCACCCAGCGGCTGCGGAAGGTGGCCGCGGGCGCGCTGGTGGTCTTCGTGACCATCTACGTGAGCGCGCAGATCGACGCGACCGGAACGGCGTTCGAGACCTTCCTGGGCCTCGACTACTTCCTCGGCGCGCTGATCGGCTTCAGCGTCGTCATGGCCTACATCGTCTCGGGTGGCTTCGTGGCGGTGGTGTGGTCGGACGTCTTCCAGGGCGCGCTGATGTTCGTGGGCCTGGTGAGTCTGCCCATCGTGGGGCTCGTCTGGGCCGGCGGCCCGGAGCCGGTGATCGACGGCCTGCGGGCGATCGATCCCCACCTGCTGCATTGGGCCGGCACGTCCGGCTGGGGCGTCGGAGATCTGTTCGAGATCGCCGGTCTCACGCTGATCGGTCTGGGCTTCCTGGGCTCTCCGCAGATCTTCGTGCGCTTCCTGGCGCTGCGCGACGAGGACGAGGTGCCGCGCGGCGCCGCGGTCGCCCTCACCTGGACGCTGCTGGCGGAGATCGGCGCGGTCTGCACCGGGCTCATCGGCCGCCACCTGCTCACCGCCCCCGGCGATGACCTCGTCGCCGAGCTCGGAAACGGCGGCCAGGACGTGCTGCCGGCGCTGGCCGAGGCGGTCCTGCCGGCCCTCGTGGTGGGCATCTTCATCGCCGTCGTGCTGTCGGCGATCATGTCGACCATCGACTCGCTGCTGGTGGTCGCCAGCAGCGCCCTGGTGCGGGACTGGTACCAGAAGGTCGCCCATCCCGACATCGCGGACGACGCCCTCATCCCGATGTGCAGGAAGGCCACCGTGGGGCTCGCAGCGGTCGCGCTCACCGTGGCGATGATCGTGGCGATCAGCACGCCGGACCGCACGATCTTCTGGTTCGTCATCTTCGGCTGGTCAGGCATCGCGGCGACATTCTGTCCGACGATCATCCTGTCGCTTGCGTGGCGGGGAATGACCGCCGACGGCGCCCTGGTGGCGATGATCACCGGCTTCGTGGGGGTGCCTGCGTTCAAGTTCGGGCTGCCAGCCTTCGCAGCGTGGGCGGTCGACGCCGAGTGGTACATCATCGGCGAGGGCGCGGGGCTGGTCGCGCGGCTGGGAGAGCTACCCCCGGCGTTCGTGGTGTCGATGGCGGCCGGCGTCGCGGTGAGCCTGCTCAGGCCGGTGGATCCGGCGGTGGCCGCGAGCTTTGATCACGACGTGGAGGCGCTCTCCCCCTGAGCGCCGCGCTGCCCCTCGATGGCGCGCCGAACCGCAGCGACCCCGTACCCCCGGTCGACCATCACGAACGGCACGCCCTCCGCCTGGCAGGTCGGCCGGAGCATGTTCTGTGTGGTGTGGGAGGCGAACTGCACGAGGTAGATCACCAGGTCGAGGCGACCGGAGCGGACGCGCTCGGCGATCTGCTCCAGGCGCCGGATCTGCCAGCCGGACTCCCACTCCAGGCTGGCGAGCGCGAGCCCCTCGCGGATCCGTCGCATCGCGCGGGGGCGGGTGTCTCCCCCCAGGATCATCGCGCTGCGACCCTGCGTCAGGTGGATCCCGCTCCACGCATCGGCTGGAGCCTCCCCGCGATCCTGCAGCGCCTCCTGACGCTCCAGACGCTCCGAGAAGCGGCGCACGTTCTGTCGGAGGGTCTTGAACTCCCGAGAGCCCTTGAGCAGGTCGGGGTACGGCACCAGCAGGCGGACCAGATCGGGATCGGACTGCGACCTCCCGGGGAGGATGACCTCGCGCAGCATCCGCTGGAGGGTCTCGCGCTCGACCCCCTCTGTCAGGGTCTGCTCCAGCGTCTCCAGCCCGATCTCCTGCGGCGCGGTCTGCACATCCATCGCCCGATCCCACCAGCGCCGCGCCAGCTCTCGCCAGGAACCCGCCTCGTCGTCTGCGGGGGTCTGGTGTCGCGCCAGCCCCACCACGAAGCCGGGGCGCTGGGCGGCAGACCAGGCCGTCAGCCGGCCAAAGACCTCATCCAGTCCGCCCCGCTGCGGTCCCCAGCGAGCCGGATCGACCTCGTCTTGAAGGTGGCGAGCCAGCGCCGCCAGCAGACCCAGGATCGCCCGCGGACGCTCGAGCGCGCTGGCCTCGACCTCCACCAGACGCCTCGTCACCGCGTTCAGCAGGGTCGGAAGCAGCGCGAGGGTGCCGTCGTCCGTCCACAGGTCGGGCCCCGGCAGCCCCGCCAGGATCTCCGCTGCAGGCACCCCCGGCCGCGGCGCGCGCACCGGCGCGACGGCAGCGCGGCTCCATCCCGGACTCAGCCCGCCACCGACCAGGCGCGCGAGCGCGACGGGATCCGGCGGAGGGGATACCTCCGGTGTCTCTTCGACGGACGGCGACGGCGGCTCATCGGTCGCTTCGGGAGCTGCGGAGGGGGACTCGCCCGCCGGCTCCTGTGGAGACTCCACGGCTGCAGGGGCGGGCTCCGCGGCAGGAACCGCAGCGGGAGAGCGCGCCGCCACACCATCCACCACGCCATCCACCACGACATCCCTGGCCACGGTCTCGACAGGCGCGGAGGCAGCGCTCGGCTCGTCGCCGGGTTCGTCCGCGAGGAGGGTCAGCGCGATCTCGCCGCCGCACGCCGTCCACGCCAGCAGCGCCACCCCCAGCGTCCGCGCCGCGGCGTCTCGATCCGCCCGCGCCTCGTCCAGGAGGTTCTCCAGACTCAGCGCAGGCGCGCTGCCCGCGCCGATCTCAGCGGCGAGCTCGCTCACCCGGTCCTGGGCAGCTGACGCCGCAACCATCGCGTCATCCAACGCGCCCGCTAATCGCTCGACCTGCTCGGCATCAGCCATGTACCTCTCCGGTAGCTACCGAGAGAAGCCTATCCCCCCGAGCACCCGCAGAGGAGGCCGCTACGTTGGCGGGGTCCGGGTCTTCTCCAGCATGGCCTCGGTGCGCTGCTGCCCACGCCACCCGATGACGAGGTGGTGCGTGCCGAACGCGGTGAAGCCCACGCCGACGATGCCCAGCCCCACCCGGGTGGCGGCGCCCATGGGTTCATCGCGCAGCGGGCTCGCGCCAAACGCCTGGGTGGTGGGCGCGAGCGCCTGGAGGAAGAGCCCCGTGCCGAAGCCGGCGAGGAGCAGCCCGCCGGTCGCCATCGATCGATAGCGCACCTCGTCGCGGTAGAGGTCCTGGCGGGTCTGGAGCCACACGTTCAGCTCCATCTGTTTCTGCACCATCTGCGCCAGCTCGCGCTCGGTCACGGCCTGGGGGGTCTCGACGGCCTCCAGGGCGGTCCGCGCGGAGGTCATCCCCCAGGACGGTGGCACCTCCTGGGCAGAGACCATCGCGGTCAGCAGCAGCGCGAGCATGGACCTCCCCCACGTCGTGATCCCGATCTCCGATCGGATATGGTCCCCGGTATCACCGCAGAGGCCCCGATGCTAGAGACCCTGTCATGCTAGAGACCCTGTCATGTTAGAGACCCTGTCCAAGGGATTCCGCCGCGCCCGCCTGAAGCTGCAGGGCAAGACCGAGCTGACGGAAGAGAACATCTCCAACGCGCTGCGCGACGTTCGCGTTTCGCTGCTGGAGGCCGACGTCGAATTGGGGGTCGTGCGCGGCTTCCTCGACATCGTGCGACAGCGCGCGCTGGGCGAGGTGGTGCAGCTCAAGGCGAAGAAGACCGGCCAGCGGGTGAGCCCCGCCGAGCACTTCATCCACATCTGTCACGAGGAGCTGGTCTCCCTCATGGGGCCGGTGGACGCCACCCTCGATCTCGACGGCGACCCGGCCGTGATCATGATGGTCGGCCTGCAGGGATCGGGCAAGACCACCACCGCCGGCAAGCTGGCGAAGAAGCTCAAGGAAGAGGGCCACCAGCCCATGCTCGTGGCGGCAGACGTCTACCGGCCAGCCGCCATCGACCAGCTCATGACGCTGGGTCGGCGCCTCGACGTGCCCGTGTTCAGCATCCGCGGCTTCCAGCCGGTGCAGCTCGCCACCCTCGCCATCCAGCAGGCCCGCAGCGTCGGCAAGGACGTGGTGATCATCGACACCGCCGGGCGCCTCGCGCTGGACGACAAGCTGATGGTGGAGCTGGAGCAGATCAAGGAGATCGCGAAGCCCAGGAACATCCTGTTCGTCTGCGACGCCATGATCGGCCAGGACTCGGTGCGCACCGCCGCTGAATTCGACCGCCGCCTGTCGTTCTCGGGGTTCGTGCTCACCAAGCTGGACGGCGACGCGCGCGGCGGCGCCGCTCTGTCGATCAAGCAGGTCACCGGCAAGCCGATCAAGTTCCTGGGAATGGGCGAAGATCTCGACTCGCTGGACGAGTTCCGGCCCGAGGGCCTGGCAGACCGCATCCTGGGCTTCGGCGACGTCGTCGGGCTGATGAAGGACTTCGAGAAGGTCGCCGACGCCGAGACGGCCGAGGCCGACGCGATGAAGATGCTGAGAGGGGACTTCACGTTCGGTGACTTCCTCAAGCACATCGCCATGATCAAGAAGATGGGCTCGCTGAAGTCGCTGTTCGAGCGGATGCCCGGCATGGGCGACATGCTGCGGCAGATCCCCGAGGAGGCGCTGGACGACCGCGAGCTGATCAAGATCGAGGCGATGATCCAGTCGATGACGAAGCAGGAGCGCAACCACCCCGACATCCTCGACCCCTCTCGGATGCGTCGAATCGCCGGCGGCAGCGGCCGAAGCTACGATGAGGTCGAGTCGCTGTACGAGCGTTTCCTGCAGACACGCGCCATGATGGGTCAGCTCGGCCAGAGCGGGCTGCTCAGCGGGCTGATGGGCGGCGGAGGACTCCCCGGCATGGGCGGAGCCTCCCGGGCCCAGCGACGCGGCGGCATGCCAGGCAGAGGCATGCCGGGTGGTGGGGGCGGCTTCCCCCCGATGGGCGGCGGAGGATTCCCCGGGATGGGCGGAGGCTTCCCGGGGCTGCCGGCACCCCCGAGCGCACCCAGGATGTCCGCCGAGGAGCGCCTCAAGCTGAACAAGGAACGAAAAGCCAAGCGCCGTGCACGCAAGCAGGCCCGGCGAAAGAAGCGTTGACCGCGTGGAGACCTGGGCACACAGCGATCCGGGGATGCGAGAGGATCAGGAGGATGTGTTCGGCGTGACCCGATTCGTGGCGGCAGTCGCCGACGGAATGGGCGGACACGTGGGCGGCCGCGAGGCGGCCATGGCCGCTGTCGATGCGATCTTGACAGAGGCAGGGACAGACCGACTCGACAGAGCCGGGCTTGAGGCCGCGTTTGATTTCGCCGCCTCGTGTGTACGGGAGGGCGGTGGCGGCGGCGCGACGTTGGTGGTCGCTGCCGAGCAGACAGGCGGCGTGACGCTCGTGGCCTGGGTCGGAGACTCTCGGGCCTATCGCATCGAGCGCGACTCAGCGCAGCAGATCACCGACGACCACGTCGGCCCCGATGGGGGGCTGGAGCGCTGGCTCCCCGACGTCCCCGATTTGGATCTCGTGCGTGTCGAGACCCCGCCCGGGAGCCACCTCGTCTTGTGCAGCGACGGGATCTCCGACGTACTGGACAGCGCGACCATCGCGCTCCTCGCCATCGTCGACGACGACCCCGCGCAACTCCTGGTCGAGGAGGCACTCGCCGCGGGCGCCTCGGATAATTGCACCGCTGTCGTATGTGCGTTCTGAGAGCTCACGTTGGTCCAACAGCAGCCCCGGTTTCAGTGGTTCCACCGACGCGTCCCGGGGGTGGTCCGTCCCTACAGCTTCGGCGGGAGCGCGTCGGATCCTACAGATCCCGCAGAGGGTCCGGTCGAAGCGGGCTGGCGCGCGGTGCCCGCCCGAGGGAGTTGGATCATCGCCGACGGTTGGGGAGAGGCCATCGGCCATGTCTCGAGCTATTTCCCTGTCGACGACGTTGTGGAGGTCGCGCTGGACACCGCGGCCCGGCAGCCCCCGGCCCCCGAACCCGCCACCCTGCGCTGGCCTGGATCGATGTGGCCTGGATCGATGGTGCCTGAATCGACGGGTCCTGGATCGATTCTCCGCGCGATACAGGCGCTGACCACAGATCAGGGAGTCAGATGCAGCACGAATTCTGGAAAGACAAGTGGGCGGCGGGCACCACGGGTTTCCACCTCCCCCAGGTGCACCCCGACCTCCTCGCGTTCGGCGCGCAGACCTTCGGCGTCGGCGGTCGGATCATCGTGCCGCTGTGCGGAAAGACCCGCGATCTGCTCTGGATCGAGGAGACCCTGGAGGGAGAGGCGCTGGGCGTGGAGTTCGTCGAGCAGGCCGCGCGCGGGTTCTTCGCCGAGGCCGGCCGCGCGCCCGAGGTGACCGGGACCCGCTGGCGGTCGGGCCGCATCAGCATTCGATGCGACAGCATCTACGACGTCGATCTGCCTGCCCTCCGCCCGACCGGGATCTGGGATCGCGCGGCGCTCATCGCCCTCGATCCGGCCGAGCGTCACCGCTACACCGACGCGGTCCGCGCCTGTCTCGACGCGGGAGCGGTCCTCCTGCTGAGCACCCTGGAGTACGACCCCTCCGTGATGGGCGGCCCGCCGTTTACGGTAGATGAAGACACGGTGCGCCAGATCTACCATGGCTTCGACGTCGAGCTGCTCCGGCGGAGTGATATCCTCACGGAGGAGCCAGAATTCGCCGATCGCGGGCACACGTGGCTCAACGTCGTGACGCTCCGCGTTCGTCAGCCCGACAGGCCGATCGGGGGGGCAGAGACCACGGAGCCATGACCGCGTTCATCGTTCGGGTGCCCGATCACCTCGGCGACGGAGTGCTCGCGCTCCCCGCCGTGACAGCCCTGGCGCGGCGCGCCCCCACCCGCGTGATCGGTCCTGGCTGGGCCGCCGATCTCTACCGCGGCCTCGGACTCGCCGCCGACGTCGAGCCGACGACAGCGATCCTGCTCAAGCCCTCGTTTCGAGCCGCCTGGGCGCTTCGTCACATCCGCAGACGCGTCGGCGTGCGCTGGGACGCGCGGGGCCCCCTGCTCACCGACGCGGTGGTCCGGCCGCCGGGGCATCGCCTCGATGAGTACGCGGCGATCTGCCGCGTCGCGGGCGTTCGCGTCCATGGGCTACCAACCTATCGAGCCGACGACATCGACGGCGTCCCGGAGCTGGCGCGCGGGGCCGTCCTGTTACTGCCAGGCAGCGCCAGCGGCGCCGTGGTTCAGTGGCCTCGCTTCTCCGAGTTGGCGCAGAGACTGGTCGATCACGGCCTGCGGCCGGTGTTCGCAGGCGGCCCTGCCGAGGCCGGCTGGATCGATCGGGTCGCGGGCTCGTTCCCCGTGCTGCCCGCGCTGTCGATCCCACACTTCGGAGCTGCCGCAGCCGCCGCGCGCGCCGTGGTCGGAAACGACAGCGGGCTGTCGCACCTGGCCGCCGCCGCACGCCGGGGGGCGGGACTCGCCGAGGGCGGGGTGCATGTGGTGTTCGGGTCGACCGATCCGGCACAGACCGGGGCCCCCGGCGCCCGCGTCCACAAGGTCGACCGGCCGCCGCCGTGCTGGCCCTGCTACGCCAAGCGGTGTAGCATCGGGGTTCCCTGCCTGGACATAGACGTGAGCAGCGTGCTCGCGACGCTCAGGACAGAAGCGATCAGGACAGAGGCCGACCGATGAGCGACCAGCCCCACTGGCAAGGTATCTACGAACGAAAAGACTCGAAGGGAGTGAGCTGGTACAGGCCCATGCTGGAGACGTCCCTGCGCTTCATCGCCGACTCGGGTATGAGACCAGAGGCGCGCATCGTCGATATCGGAGGGGGCGCGGCCACCCTGGTCGATGACCTGCTGACCCGGGGGCACAGAAACCTGGCGGTGGTGGATCTGGCCCAGGCCGCGCTGGACACCGCCCAGGCCCGTCTCGGCGCCCGCGCGTCTGGAGTAGATTGGATCCAGGGAGACGTCACCACGCCGCTGCTCGCGGAGCAGTCCGTCGACTTCTGGCACGACCGCGCGGTGTTCCACTTCTTGAACGACCCGGAGTCTCGCGCGGCGTATCTGCGGCAGGTGGCCCGCGCCGTCAAGCCGGGAGGGCACGTCATGGTCGCGACGTTCGGGCCGGACGGTCCCGAGCGGTGCAGCGGACTCCCCGTCACGCGCTACAGCGCCGACGGCATCCACGCGGTCTTCGGGCGCGGGTTCAGCAAGCTTGGGGAGGCCTCGGAGGCGCACCAGACGCCGTGGGGTTCGGAGCAGGCGTTCGTCTATTGCTTCTGTCGGCGAGAGGGTTGACCAGAGGCGCTCAGCACGCCGGACGCTCCCAGGAGGAACAGCAGGACCGGGGCCAGCGTCGCCAATCCTGCGCCGACTCCAAACACACCCGCGTAACCAAACGCCGTCGCCACGACCCCGGACAGCCCGGCCCCCAGAAGGCTCGCGACCACCACCAGGCTGGCCTGTAGCGTATAGTCGGTGGCCCCGCGATCGGGCCTGCACCGATCCATCATCGCTGTGAACAGCGCCGCCGTGACGCAGCCTCCGACGAAGTGCTCGAAGACGATGGCCGGCCACACCAGCGCCGAGATCCCGGTGGCTGCCAGCGCCATCAGACCCAGCGCGCCGGCATGCAGCACACCGAACGCTGCCAATGTACGCAGACGGTCGCGGGCTCCCACGACCGCCCCGCCCACCACCGCGCCGACCAACCCGGCGGTGAACCCGACGCCGCCCAGCCCCGTGCCGATGGTGACGAGATCGGTGCCGATATCGACCAGCCACGGCCGCAGCATCCCCTGCACCAGATAGTCGCCCAGCTTGAACAGCACGAGCACGCCGATCCAGGGCGCGGCCCCCGGCAGCCCGAGCCAGTCCCACGACCCGCGCCAGGAGGGCGGGGGCTCGGTGGACACCGGCGTCGGGCGGACCCAGAGCGGGATCGACAGCGCGGCCAGCCCGCCGGCCAGCGCCAGCACGGTCGGGGCCCATCCCCACGACGCGTAGGCGATCAGGAGCACCGCCCCGCCGAAGATCATGCCCACGCGGTAGGCGGCCACCTGCAGGCCGTTTCCCCACCCGCGCTCATCGGGGCGAAGGATCGCCACGGCGATGCCGTCGGTGCCGATGTCCTGGGTAGCCGCGAGCAGGTTCATCATCAGCACCGCCGCCGCGAGGAGCCCGAGGTGCGACGCCGGCTCGAAGGCGGCTACGGCGATCATCGTGATCACCGAGGCCACCTGGAGGCCCAGCACCCACCGCCGCAGCGTCGCGGTGCGCTCGATGAGCGGTGCCCACAGGGCCTTGAGCGCCCATGGCGCGGCCAGCACCGCGGAGGCGCCGATCAGCTCCAGGCTCGTGCCCTGCTCGCGCAGCACCACCGGCAGGGTCTGGGTGAAGAAGCCGAACGGCAAGCCCTGCGCGGCGTAGAGCGATCCGAGGAGGGCCAGCCGACCTGCGGTGTCGCGGCGATCAGGCATGGCTTCGGAGCACCCGCTTGACGGTGGGCGCCGCGGAGCCCGCCGGGACCAGATGGGGCGCGGTGAGCCCCAACGCGATCAGGCCCTCGATGCAGGCGACGCCGGCCAGGGCCGCTGCGTCTGGATCGGGGACGCCGGCCGCCGCGAGGCGATCACGAAGCTCTGCGTGCCCCCTGCCCAGCCACTCCGCATAGACCGTCCGGGCGTCAGCCCGGTGGAGCGCCTCCGCGGCGACGCTCGCCCCCGCCGCGCCGGCGCCAGGGGCGGCGGTCGCGGCGCGCCCCCGCCCCCCCGCCCCCCCCGCGTCCACCTGCGCCCACGGCGCAGAGCCCGCCGCGGCCGATCGCGCCGCGACGCGATGAGCCAGGCGCTCGCCGAGATCGGCCACCATCGCGGTGAGGATCGCCGCCTTGTCGGAGAAGTGGTAGTGCACCAGCCCCGGTGTGATGCCGGCCTGGCGGGCGATCCGGGTGATGGTCGCCCCGGCGTAGCCCTCTTCGATGATGACGGCGCGGAGAGCGTCGATGATCTGCTGTTTGCGGTTGATCGGCACCACGAGCACCCTGGTTGGTCAACCAACCAATATTCACGTGACCGACCGCTGACAAGTCCGCCGCCGCCACTCACGCGGTTCGAGGGTCGTGGAGCCGCGAAATCGAGGAACGTGAAACCGCGCAATCGTGAAGTCGCGGTGCCGGCAAACCGTGGACACGCGAAACCGATCGTCTCCGCGTTCCCTCGATCCCGCGTGTCATCGGCACCGCGATTTCGCCGATCCGCGGACCCGCGATCCCGCGTGACCTCGATCTCACGATCCGCGAAGCCACGTGCCCGCGATCGACGATCCACGTGGGTTGGAGGCAACGGACCACCGCGACGACAGGGCCGCCGGCAGCGAACCGGAAAGACCACCATCGCTGGAGCCCGCCACCCAACACGTGGTTCGAGGGTCGTGGAGACGTGTGAACGCGGACCGTGCAATCGAGGAGCGTGAAATCGAGA
>CAYXGP010000251.1:0-11197 GCA_964464515.1 uncultured Enterobacterales bacterium | reverse complement strand
CGTGCGACGCTCTCGAACCCTGTCTCTTGATATGGGCCAGATACGACAGCGAGCCGGGCCGCGCAGGCGACGCACGCCAGTGGACCCGGGGCCTCGCAGGCCGAGCCTCACGCGGGGCCGCCCTCACGCCGATCATGGGAGACTTCTTTCCCTGGAGCGGCCTTACCGGGAAGCCTCCGCGCCAGTCGAGCGAAGTCGATACGACCCCGTATGGAGCTGCTCCACTCCGACACGCGGGCGTAGCGCCGCGGCGCGCCGCAGGCGAGCTCCTGGACGAGCGTGTCGGCGGCGCTGCGAGCGACGATCTCGAGAATGTCGGCCTGGCGCGAGGCGAGCGACGCCGGCACACCACCTGGAGGGATGCGCCGCGTGCGCCGGAGCAGGTCGTGCAGGATGTTGCGGTCGCGCTGCTGTCGGGCCTCGGGGTCGGGGTCCGTGGCGATCTTGGGCAGCAGCTCGATTCGCATTGGCTCGGCCTCCACGAGGCCGACGTAGGGACCGGCGTACAGGCCACTGCGGCGCAGGCTGAAGGGGTGGCCCTTCCCGACGCGGACCCGCAGCAGCCGCTCGCGCATGCTGGGCGTGTCCATGTGGGCAGGCAACACGACCCGCTGGTGCTCGCGGACCGCGAGCGGCCTCATACGTCGCCCGCGATGCGGTTCAGCACCTCGACCACGCGCACCTTGTCGAAGTTGTCGCTCGTCGGATCCCACCACCCGGCCAGCTCGAAGCCCCCGACCAGCTCGGTGCCCCAGTCGTCGTCGAGGGCCCGCGTCAGGCCCGCGTCTGGCTCGGCCGGCACCAACAACCGCTGCGTGGGCGCCCAGCCGGGCTCGGCGCTGGGGGCGAGGACTGCCGCGACCTTGCGCCAGTCCTCGTGGAAGTACTCGAGCAGCAGGGGAACGATCCGGGTGCGCAGCACGTGTGCCACGGCCCGGACCTCGTCGCCGCCGAAGCGCTCCGCCCTGCGTGCGAGCTTGTCCGGTAGGAGCGCTGCGTGCCCCAGGCAGTGATCGCGAGAGCGCAGGGCCGCGATCCGTTCGTTGAGCCGATCGAGCAGTGCGCCGACGGCCACGCCACCGACGTCGGGGCAGAGCGTGGGATCGGGCCTGACCTCCACGAACTCGAAGCGGCGGCGCATGGCGAAGTCCAGCGACGTCAGCGAGCGGTCGGCCGTGTTCATCGTGGCCACGACGTGCAGGTCCTGCGGCACCGAGAAGCGCTCCTGCGAGGCTGGCAACACCACGGTGCGGGCTTGCTCGGCGCCCTCCCGCTTGTCGGGCTCAAGCAGGGTGATGAGCTCGCCGAAGACACGGGACAGGTCGGCGCGGTTGATCTCGTCGATCACCAACACGACGGGACCGGGCTCCACCTCCCCGTTGAAGGCGCCGCGCTCGAGCAGGGTGCGCATGACAGCACCCTTGTGGTTTGCCGCGTTGATGTCGGTGGGTGACTGCTGGAGGAGTTGGGCGACGGCCGTACGCAGCTCCCTCCCGCGACGGTGCCCTGTCGCAAAGGCCGCTCCAAGCGCCTGCTGCTCCGCCTGGATCGCAGCCGGTAGCGTCGCCGGGTCCAGCCCGAGCGTCGCCGGCAGGTAGGCCGTGTTGATCTGCAGACACAAGGCCAGGGGATCAAGACCGGCGCTGTGTACCTGGAGCAGGGTGTAGAAGTCGACGAAGCGGTGCTGGTCTCCAGCACCGCCGTGTCCGGGGGAGCGTACGACGACCCCTCCCTCGTCCACCGACGCGACGGTGTAGCGCAGCCGGCCGGCCCCGTCCTTGAGTTGATCTCCCGGCTGGATGAACGCCGAGAGAGGCTCGTCGCGCACACCCTGTACGCGGTCGCAGGCCTTGCGAAACGGCCCCTTGCGTACCTGGTAGACGAGCTGGCCATCCACGACGACGGGCCGGTAGCCCTCGACGAAGTCCTCATAGGTGGTGCTCGGGTGGAAGGTCACCCACACGATGCGGCCAGCCGCGACGAGCTGCTGGTGCCGCGCCTCCAGTTCCGTGTCGGCCGTACCGGGCTCGAGCAGCTTCACAGCATCACGCGCGGCCCGCCAGGTCTTGCCCGTGCCCGGTGGGCCGTGGAGGATCCTCAACATACTCATCTGGCCTCCCGCGAACGGGTCTGCGATGATGGTCCCCGCCCTCAGGCTGCTCACAGCCGCTGTGGAGCAGCGCGGGGAGCCCCCAGGGAAGGGGGAAGTGGACCGGGATGCCTGCATCCCCCTGTGCACAGCACAGCCGGGGGACTGTGCACAGCACAGCCGGGGGACTGTGCACAGCACAGCCGGGGGAAGGCTATCAAGACTTCCGCTGAGGGCCACTAGCCCGCGGGCAGTCGCGACGTGGGGTCTGGCGACGGTGGTTGTGGTGCGCTCCTGTGCGTACGATGAGTGCATGGCGCTCTCCACTCTCAGCCGCTTCGTCAGCATCGCCCTGATCGTGTCGACTCCTGGAGCGGCGACCGCCGCCACCACCGAGGACGCTCCCCAGCTGCACATCGCCACCCTCAACACCTGGGGCCTGCCCTATCCGGTGGCCTGGGTCGATCGCCGCGAGCGCTTCCCTGAAATCAGCCGGTTTCTGGAGTCTCTGGACGCCGATCTGGTCGGCCTGCAGGAGGTCTGGTGGGGCGCTCGGGGGCTGCTCGATCTGGACGGCCTTTGGATGGGCACCGAGCGACGGGGCGACAGCGGCCTGGCGGTGCTCAGCCCGCACCCCACCACGATCGTGGCCGAGCGGGGCTTTGATCGAGCCCGCGGCGCAGATCGCCTGAAGCGCAAGGGGGTCCTGCACGTGCGCGTGGACCACGCCGACGTCGGTGAGCTGGATGTGCTGGTGACCCACCTCCAGGCCGGTGGCGGCGCGGTCAACGCTGCGGTGCGCGCCGCCCAGGTGGACGAGATCCTCCAGATGCTCGGCGGTGTCGAGGGCGCTGCGGTGGTGCTGGGTGACTTCAATTTCCACCCCGAGCAGCCCCATGACCACGCGGCCGCCCAGAGTCTGGTGGATGCGGGCCTGCGAGACGCTGCCACCGTCGCCGGAGATCGGCGAGCCACCCACGTCCGCGACAGCCGCCGCTACGATCGGGTCTACCTGCGGGATGGCGCTGACATGGCCCTCCGCACCGAGGGCGCCGAGGTGCTCACGTACGGGGACGACGCCCTTTCGCTGCTCTCGGACCATCGGCCGGTCACGGTGCAGGTGCGCGCCGTGCCCCGCTGAGCAGGCAGCGTCAGCTACCGATCGAAGTACCAGGTGAAGTCGATCCACGGCAGCGGAAATGGCGTCCACTCCATCCCCGCGGCGTTGTCGTACTCGGAGTAGCCCAGCGCGATGAGCGCGGTGTCGATGCTCCAACGCCCATCCTGATCGGGCAGGAAGCGTGCCCCTATAGACGGCAACAGCGCGCTCATGTTCTCGCCAGGCACGGTGACGGACCAGATCTCGCTGACGACTCCCCAGCGGTTGCCGCGGCGGGTCATCCCTGCGAGCACGATGGGGAGCCCCCATTCAGCGGGGAATTCTCCGAGGAACCGAACCCCGCCGCCTCCCAGGGTCAGGTTGTGATCCTCATTTCCCACAGTGCCGCTGCCCCAGGCGAAGAGGACGCCGACGCTCTCTGAGCCGACAGCCGCGATGCTCTCCACGCCGGCCGCGATCGAGAGAGAGTCGCTCACCGGAGCACCCACCTTCAGCCCCAACTCAAAGGGAACGCCGGCCTCTGTCACGAATTCGCGTGAGAGCAGAAGCGGCAACACGGTCCCCACCGAGACGGCGATGTGGTCGGTGAGCCCGTAGGCCGCCGACGTGACCATCAGCTCCTTCTGGGAGATGTAGCCCTCGCCAGCCTGCAGCGGGAGAGAGGATGGCGCATAGAAGTAGCGACTGCTGGAGGGGTTCCTGAAGGTGTGGCCGCTCCTCGAGGCCTGAACCGCTTCGAGGCTGACGACGGCTGCTGCCGGGATGAGGAGCGGAGCGTCGGTCTCACCGAGGTAGAGGCTGAGCACTTCGTCTGCGGCCCACGCGCCGAACTCCTCGGAGGTGACGGTGCCTCGAAGGACCTGGCCGTCTCGCAGGCTGACCCGGACCCGGACATCGGACTGGGCGTTGACGATCGGACTGCTCAGCAGCAAGGCGAGGATCAGCAACTGGCTCTCCAGATGTCCGTGACGGGAGCTGGGTGTGCCCGATGGCACTCTCTCCTGAGCGGAAGCGCCCGAACTGGTTGGGAGTCACCGGGGATCAGGACTCTCCTCCCGCAGCTGTGTTGCAAGGGGCATGCCGATCCACGACTCGGGGCCCCATCCCGAAGGCCATCCAGAGGAACCCCACCAACGATCGCCAGCGGAAGCTCCTCCATCTCACCGTGACCGGAGGCGTGCTCGCGCTCGCCGCGCTCGGCTGACGAGCTGGACTGGCTGGCCGACGACCACGACTCGATCGACGTGACGGTGGCAGGCGGCACCGGAGAAGCAGCAGAGAGCATGAGCCTGGCAGACGGCACGCTCTGAACCAGCCCGGACGTGACCGCCTGGGGAAGTCCCCGGGCGCGCCTGCTTCTGGGGCCGCCGAGTGGTGAGGTCGGCCGGCTCTGAGGAGGCCGCGGGCGGGCTATGGTTGGTCGACAGAGGGGCGCATGACACCCTACAGCGCAGCGACGTTCGCTCCAGAATCGGCCGGGGCTCTCAAGGGCAGGACGCTCCTCTCCCTGAGCGCGCTGACGCTCGCGGGCTGCGCGTACCTGCCGCTGCAGGCACTGGACGAGCGAAGGGACATGGACGGAGACGGCGTCTCGGTGCCGGCAGACTGCGACGACGCCGATCCCGCCCTGTCTGAGTACACGTTCTACTCGGACGGGGATGGCGATGGCTTCGGCGGCGCCTCGACCGTGACCGGCTGCAGGGCGCCCGACGGCTACGTCGCAGAGCCGGGCGACTGCTCGGACGACGACCCCGCGGTGAACCCATCGGCGAGCGAGATCTGCAACAGCATCGACGACGACTGTGATGGGGTGGCCGACGAGGACGTGGAGGTGCCGATCTGGTACCTCGACAGCGACGGCGACGGGTTCGGCAACGAGATCTACGCGGTGACGCGGTGTGCGCCCCCCACCCCCGACTATACGGTCACGGGCGGCGACTGCGACGACGGAGATCCGGATGTCCGCCCTGGTGTAGAGGAAGTCTGCGACGAGATCGACAACGACTGCGATGGTCTTTTGGACGACGCGGACCCTGACGCAGAGACGAGCACGTGGTACTGGGACGGCGACGGTGACGGCGCGGGGGTACCCGGAGTGATGGTCGAGGCGTGCTCGGCTCCTGGCGGGTACGTCTCTGCGGAGCGGGTGGACTGCGACGACGATGACCCAACGACCTGGATCGACGCCCCTGAGCTGTGCGATGGGGTGGACAACGACTGTGATGAAGAGACGGGCGAGGAGGGGACAGTCACGCTGGACGGAGTCTCCGCATTCGACGCCATCCAGGGGGCGCTGGACGCCGCGACCGATGGGAGCACCATCGACGTCTGCGAGGGGACATTCACAGAGAACCTGGAGGTCTGGGCGGCCGTGTCCCTGCAGTCTCGACACGGACCTGATGTCACCACCCTCACAGCAGCGAAGGATGGCGCCACAGTCGCCATCTTGAGCACCGTGGACGTCTCCATCGCTGGATTCACCATCACCGGTGGCACCGGCCATCCCGCCGCGGCTGTCGCGATGGGCGGGGGCGTCTACGCCGGGCCTGCCGCGCACCTCACCATCTCAGACTGTGTGATCACGGGAAACACCGCGGACTATGGCGGTGGCGTGGCGCAGTGGGCCACCGGGGCTGGGCTGACCATCACAGACACAACGATCGCTGACAATACTGCCACCGACGGCGCCGGACTCTTCATCCAGGACAGCACCGCCGAGCTCACAGGGCTGACCGTCGAAGGCAACGTCGCCTCCCAGGACGGCGGCGGGTTCTTCTTGTCCTACTCCACCACCATCCTCGCGAGCAGCACGATCACCGCAAACAGCGCCGGAAACGACGGCGGCGGGCTGGCTGATGCTGCCTCCATCCTTGATTTCGACGAGGTCACCGCCTCTGGGAACACCGCCGGTGACTCGGGCGGAGGGCTCCATCTGATCTTCAGCAGTGGAGCGCTCGATTCCATGACCCTCAACGGGAACAGCGCCGCGGGAGAGGGGGGCGCGGCGCTGTCTCTCAAGGCAGACCTGACCTTCACCGATGGGGAAATTACGGAGAATCGCGCTGACGACGGCGGCGGACTCTACTTCATGGAGACCACCGTGGTCGTGGAGACCAGCGCGGTCGTCGGTAACCGGGCGTACGAGAGCGGCGGCGGTTTGTGGCTCTATACGTCAGACGCCACGCTGCAGGACATCACGCTCTCGGAGAACACCGCGGGGTTCTTCGGTGGCGGCGCCTATGCCCTCGAATCCGAAGCGGCGCTGAGCGGCGTGGAGATCTCGTCGAACCGCGCCTACCTGGGCGCGGGCGTTCTGCTCCAGGAGGCGTCGATGACGCTCTCGTCGTGTTCGCTCCAGCGCAACGCTGCAGACGACGTAGGCGGCGGCGCCCACCTGGTGGACGGGGAGCTGACCTCTGAGTCATCGGATTGGGGCCAGGGGGGCGCTGACAACTCCCCCGATGACGTGTCGATCCTCGGCGGCGCCCGCTACCCGAACTTCGGGGCGGCTGAGTCGTTCTACTGCGAAGGCACGACATGTCGCTGATCGGGGCGCCGGGGCTTCTGCTGGCGGTCGGCTGTGCGTTCGTCTCGGAGCGCGCGCTGGAGGAGCGGATGGATCTGGACGGTGACGGGCTGCCCCGACCCGAAGATTGCGACGACACCGATCCTGCAGTCACCACACTCATGGTGTATGTAGACTCGGACGGTGACGGGTTCGGAGGGGCCACTTCGCTGGAGGTCTGCGCGATCTCCGAGGGGTACGCCGCGCTCGGCGGCGACTGCCTGGACGAGCAGCCCGCAGTGCACCCCGACGCAGAGGAGATCTGCAACGGCGTGGACGATGACTGCGATGGCCTGATCGATGACGGGATCGAGATCCCGCTGTGGTATCTGGACGGTGATGGCGACGGGTACGGCACGCCTGAGGATCCGTTCGAGAACTGTGAGCGCCCCTCGGAGCGGTACAGCACCGACGGCGGCGACTGCGACGACGGAGATCCGGATGTCCGCCCTGGTGTAGAGGAAGTCTGCGACGAGATCGACAACGACTGCGATGGTCTTTTGGACGACGCGGACCCTGACGCAGAGACGAGCACGTGGTACTGGGACGGCGACGGTGACGGCGCGGGGGTACCCGGAGTGATGGTCGAGGCGTGCTCGGCTCCTGGCGGGTACGTCTCTGCGGAGCGGGTGGACTGCGACGACGATGACCCAACGACCTGGATCGACGCCCCTGAGCTGTGCGATGGGGTGGACAACGACTGTGATGAAGAGACGGGCGAGGAGGGGACAGTCACGCTGGACGGAGTCTCCGCATTCGACGCCATCCAGGGGGCGCTGGACGCCGCGACCGATGGGAGCACCATCGACGTCTGCGAGGGGACATTCACAGAGAACCTGGAGGTCTGGGCGGCCGTGTCCCTGCAGTCTCGACACGGACCTGATGTCACCACCCTCACAGCAGCGAAGGATGGCGCCACAGTCGCCATCTTGAGCACCGTGGACGTCTCCATCGCTGGATTCACCATCACCGGTGGCACCGGCCATCCCGCCGCGGCTGTCGCGATGGGCGGGGGCGTCTACGCCGGGCCTGCCGCGCACCTCACCATCTCAGACTGTGTGATCACGGGAAACACCGCGGACTATGGCGGTGGCGTGGCGCAGTGGGCCACCGGGGCTGGGCTGACCATCACAGACACAACGATCACTGACAATACTGCCACCGACGGCGCCGGACTCTTCATCGAAGATAGCGCCGCCGAGCTCACAGGGCTGACCGTCGAAGGCAACGTCGCCTCCCGAGACGGCGGCGGTATCCACGTATCCCGCTCTAGCACCACCCTCGCGAGCAGCACGATCACCGCAAACAGCGCCAGCAACGACGGCGGCGGATTGCTCGACTACGGCTCCGATCTGATCCTCAGCGAGTTGACGGTCTCTGGCAACCAGGCCTCGGGGTTTGGTGGGGGGATCCAGCTCTCCCTCTCTTCTGTGACCTTGAGCGGCGTCACCCTCTCGGAGAACACCGCCTATGGTGGCGGGGGAGGCTGGATCGGCTTGCACTCCGAGGCGTCCCTGAGCGACGCTTCGTTCTCCAGGAACGTCGCATCGACCGCTGGCGGTCTCGGCATCTCTGTGGACGCGAGCGTGGAGATGGAGAACACGACGCTCACCTCAAACACCGCGGTCGATGGCGGCGGTATTTATCTGCGGGACTCTGCGCTCGCTCTGGAGCTGACCAGCTTCGATGGGAACACCGCGACGTCTTATGGCGGCGGGTTCGTGGCGGAGAACTCTACGGTCGTCGATGTCGGCGGAACCCACACTGGAAACGACGCAGAGAGTGGGGGCGCTGTGGTCCTCGTGTCCTCTATCGGGACCTTCGATGGCCTGATCGCCGACGGCAACGCCGCGGCGTCCTACGGTGGCGGTCTGTTCCTCTATGACTCCACTGCGACGATCAGCGATGGCACCCTCACCACGAACACCGCCGAGAATGGCGGAGGGCTGTTCGTCTACGAATCGACCGCGACGCTCGACGCCAGCGTTCTCAACGCGAACGTCGCCGAAGTCGGAGGCGGAATCTACTCTACTGGTGGTCATCTCGACATGACGACCGGTGTGGTGGAACAGAACAGCGGGTCCTATGGCGGCGGGCTCTATGTACACGACTCGACTGGTGAGTGGGCCGGCGGGCGGATCGACGGTAACGTCGCGGACTCGTATGGAGGTGGGCTCTACCTCAGCGACGCCACCCTCTCACTGTCGGACTGCAGCGTCACCGCGAATTCGGCGGTGGCTGGCGGCGGTCTGATCCTGTTCGACTCTGCAGTGACGCTGACGTCCTGCGCGATCGAGAGCAACGCGGCCGACAGCGCAGGCGGCGGGGCGTACCTGGCGACATCGGAGTTGACATCAGCGTCCTCTGGCTGGGGGGCGGGGACCACCGACAACGCTCCCGATGACGTCGCGATAGACGGCGGCTCTCGCTATGAGGACTACGGGGAGGTGGAGACCTTCACGTGCTCGGAGTCGTGTCCGTGAGCGGGTGTCAGCTGCCGGTGTCCGCCGCCTCTTTCCACTGGGAGACTCCGTTGTCTCCGTGACAGGGGACGCACGTCTCGGGGGCGCTCAGATCGGCGCGTTCGTTCACATCTGTCATGTCGATGTCGACCGCGGAGCACGAGTGGGCATGCAGACTCCACGATGGGTGACAGAGCGCGCAGTCCTGCTGCCCCCAACCGATCCCGTGCTCTCCAGCCGTGACCGTGAGCCCTGCCTCCGATCGGGTCATGTCACCCCTCCCCGCACAGGGAGCCGCGCGCTCACAGCCCGCAGTGACCAGCCCAGCGGTGATCAGGCCCCAGGCGATGAGCCACCTCATGGCGCCGCTCCCGTGTGACAGGCGCGGCAGTCGGTGCTCAGGTGGCAGCTATCGCAGCTCGCCGGATCGGCGCGGACCGCGATCCCGTGTACGCTCAGCCACGACGGGTCGTGGACCCGGTAGCGTCCCTGCTCCTTGCGCTCGTGGCACTCCACGCAGGTCGACGCCTTGTGGCACTCGCGGCACGCGCGCACACCGAGCTGCGCCTGCGCGCCGTGAAGATCGAGCCAGCCTGCGCCGTGGTCTGCGGGCCGTGGCATCGCGTCGTGGCAGGTCGCGCACCGTCGCGGGGCGATCCGCTTGCGCCCGTCTGCGGGATTGTGGCAGTCGTGGCAGCGCGTGGCCACGGCGCGGCTGGACTCTCCGGGCATCGTCGGTTTGCCCAGCCCGCCCTCCTGGTGACAGGCCAGGCAGTCGAGCCCCTTCTTGGCGGTCGCCACCAGGTGCGCCCCGTGATCAAAGCGCTCGGCGGGCTCTGTCGCCACGGCGACGCCCGCCCAGAAGATGACCACCCAGAAGACCGCGCCTCTCATCTCCACTCCAGCGTCAGCACGCCGCCTCCACGGATCTCCAGATCGAACACCGCGTCGCGCGACACGATCAGGCTTCCTTCTGCGGCTCCCATTCCGAAGGCATGGATGAGCCGCGCGGCCCCAGACAGCGCCAGGTCCCACGGCTCGTCCAGCTTCTGGTAGGGAACGACGCCCAGATCGAAGGCGGCGACCACCAGGTCGGCGAGCTCGGCCCGCAGGCGCGTCTGCAGCGCGTGGTACTCCCCGCCTCCCGAGGCCGCGAACCGATACGACGGCGCGACCGTGAAGCGCCGGCCGGTCCTCCCCGGCACCCAGCTCGCGGTGGCGCGGTGACCCCAGAGTCGCTCAGCGTCGCCTCCCACGGCGGAGCCGGCCCCCTCGGTAGAGTCAACGCTATTGGAAGAGCCACTTCTGTTGAGAGATGTTGTGTACTGCGTGTCGAACACCGCCCAGCGCGCGCCGCTGATCCGACACCCGACACCCGCCTCGTCCACCCCATCTGGAGCGAAGGTGCCGAGGACACCCTGTCCCAGCAGCGATCCGGGATCTGCCGCCTGGGTGTGGGCCAGGACCACCCGAGCCCGCGCTGGCGTCGTCACCGGCATCTCGACCAGCAGGAGGGCTCTCTCGACCGTGAGCGCTCCGTCCGCCGACTCGGCGAGCGCTGTACCGACTCGCGCGGTCGCCCGTCCGGCGCGCGCGCTGGCTTGAATGTCCTGCCGAAAGATGGCCGGCGTCTCGGGGCCCGCCGCGGCCTGGACGCCGCCGGACAGGGACCAGCGTACTGTCTTTGCGTTGGCTCCGAGCCGGACCACCCCGACTCCAGCGAGGCTGAGATCGTCGAGATCCTGGTGCCGCGCCCAGCCCCCCCACGTCACCAGCTCCACCGTGTCGGATGCGTCCCAGGCGAGCCGGACGCCGTCGAGGGTCTGGGGACGCGCGCCGCCCAGCACCTGCTGTCGCCCCACGACCCAGCGGGCCGCGCCCGCCGCGCCCCCCCCCCCCAACCCCAAAACCAACCCAAAAAACCCGCCCCACACCCCCACAAGGGACACCAACCCCCCCGC
>CAYXGP010000250.1:0-11253 GCA_964464515.1 uncultured Enterobacterales bacterium | reverse complement strand
CCCGAGCCGGCGCGGGGCCGCGGCAGCCCCCCCCCCGTCGCCCCCGCCCGCCACCGGCCCCCGGCCCCCGGGCCCCCCCGCCGCGGCGGCCGCGGCGCTGGCGAGCACCACCGCCGCGGCGCCGTCGGTGAGCGCCGAGCTGTTGCCGGCCGTCAGCGTGCCGTCTTTGGCGAACACACGCCGCAGCCGCGCGAGCTTCTCTGCGGAGGTATCAGCCCGCACGATGGTGTCGCGGATGACGGCGTCTGCCCGCGGAGGGGTGACGGCGGTCACCTCGCCCGCGAACCGGCCGGAGTCCCACGCCGCGGCGGCCCGGTGATGGGAGCGCGCGGTGAAGGCGTCCTGCGCCTCCCGCGTGATGTGGTTCCGCGCAGCCATCGCCTCGGCGGCCTCTCCCATCAGCTCGCCGGTGCTGCGCTCGGCGATGCGGGGGCGTCCCGGCAGCAGGTCTCGGCGCAGCGATAGCTTTCCGAGCAGCCCGAGGTAGTCCAGCGCGCCGCTCTTGCGATTCATCGCCACCGGTCCCACCTTGCGGATGAGGGTGGGCGGCAGCGTGAGCGGCGCGTTGCTGGTGGAGTCGCTGCCGCCAGCGATCACCACCTCGGCGTCGCCGCGCTCGATGGCGGCCACGGCGTCGGTGATCGCCTGCAGGCCGCTGGCGCAGGCTCGGGTGACGGTCCGCGCCTCGACGCTCGCCGGCAGCCCCAGGTCGAGGGCGATCTCCCGGCCCACGTTCGGGGCCGTCGGCGGCAGGATCACCCCGCCCCAGACGATGGCGTCCACGGCGTCCCACGGGACCTTCGTGCGCTCCAGGGCCGCCCGCACGGCGATGACGCCCAGGTCGATGGTGTCCAGCTCGGTGAATTCGGCGAACGCTCGGACGAACGGCGTGCGCGCGCCGCCGACGACGACAGCACGAGAGGCGGGGTCGACAGGCATGAACGCTCCCGATCAGGGGGTGCGGTTAACCCGTCGAGATGACATCCCACCGGCTACCCGCGGCCTGGATGGTCGCGCTCATCGCCGCGGGGGCGCTCCTCCGCGGGCTGGGCGTCGCGCTGCTGGGGCTCGATCACCCGTTCGGCGAGGACGCCGGGCACTGGGCGCACCGAGCGCTGGCGCTGCGCGACCAGCAGATCGGCGGCGCGTATGCACCCGGCCACCCGCTGGTCGCGCTGGCGATCAGCGGCGTCACGGGGCTGCCGGTGGTGCGAGCGGCCTGGGGACTCTCGCTGATCTGCGGCGCGCTGGGTCCGGCGGCCATCGGCGCGGGGGTCGCCAGCGCGTTCGGCCGCCGCGCCGGGATCCTCTGCGGCGTGGGCACGCTCCTGCTGCCGAATATCCTGGCGTGGTCGCTGCGGATCGAGCCCACCTCGCTGTATGTGGTCCTGCTGGGATTGCTCCTGCTGTCGGTCGGACGCGCGGCGCGTCTGCGGTCGCTCAGATGGGCGCTCGCGGCTGCCGCCGCGACCCTCCTCCTCATCGCGACCAAGGAGAGCGGGCTGCTCTACATCGCGCCCATCGCCGCGGCGCTGCTCCTGCGCGGACGGCGGACGGGCGGGCTCTACCTGGGCGTGACGCTGCTCGGCCTTGTGGCGCTGCGCGGCCTGGATTCACCCGCACCAGGAGAGCACAGCGCGCGGGACAAGGTGGCTCTCCCTGTGCTCGACCTCCAGCGGATGATCGGAGAGGGCGTGCTGCCCAAGCCCCTGCGGGCCACCGACGACCCGGTGCTGATCGTGCCGCCCGCAGTGGTCGAGGCCGCCCGCGCTGCGACACCGCCCGCCCGCCTGTGGACGTGGGCGCAGCTCCAGGTGAGCCGATTGACGCGCTTCCTCGGCCTCTGGGCGCTGGTCGCCCTGCTGGGCGCGCGGGCGGCGTTCATCGCCTGGCGACGGGGGCGGCTCGCCGTCTGGGAGGCCATTCTGCTGCTGGGACTCTCCGCCCCGCTGGCGGCCTGCCTGGTCGTTGTCGTCCAGCCCCGACACGCCGAGGCCGCGCTGATCGGCGCCATGATCGCGCCCGCGCTGCTCACACCGCCGCGCTGGCTCCCGGCGCTCGGCGCAGTCCTGGCGCTACAGGGCGCGGGCCTCCTGGTGACGCTGGAGTGGCCGCGAGCGCAGAAGCTCCACGCGATCGGCGCGGCCTGGCAGGCCGCCGGGGATCGGCTCGAAGCCCACATAGATGAGGGGGACCGGGTCTGCTCGTCGGAGGTCTGGATCGGCGTTGTCCTGGACCGCGCGGTGCCTGACTGCGCACAGGTGCCCGCCGGGCGGTGGTTCGCCATCGAGCGAGCGATCACCGATGGCGGGGTGCGGCAGATCTTCACCGAAGGCCCCGATCCCGGCCCCGTCCCGCTGACGCGGATCCCCTGGACGGTCCTGGCCGATCTGTCCGACCCGGCGATCGAGGACGTCTTCTTGTACGCGGTGTCTCCCGACGGGTCGGGCGCTGTTCCCGGCGCGCTGATTCGCGCGGGTCCCCTCCATGGACCCGCCGCGCAGCGGTGACGATCACGCCCCGACGAGGTTGCCCCCGCAGACCCGCAGCACGCTCCCGCTGAGCGCGCCCCCGGCCGGGCTGGCGAGGAACGTGATCGCCTCGGCGATGTCCTGCGGGATCCCGCCCTGCGACAGGTTGCACAGTCGGCGCGCAACCTCGCGCGTCGCGAACGGGATGGCCGCCGTCAGGCGTGTTTCGATGAACCCCGGCGCGACCGCGCTGATCGCGATCCCCCTCGGGGCGAGCGTCGGCGCCAGCGCCTCGACCAGCCCGATGACGCCGGCCTTGGTGGTGGCGTAGTTCGTCTGTCCCACGTTGCCGGCGATCCCGGCGATGCTGGAGAGACAGATGATCCGGGCATCGTCCGACACCATGGGGTCCAACACAGCGTTGAGCGACAGCACCGCCTGGAGGTTGACCGCCAGGGTGAGGTCCCACTCATCGTCGGACATCTTGCGGAGAGTGCGATCCCGCGTAACCCCGGCGTTCTGGACCAGAACGTCGACCCGGCCCAGCCCGTTCTCGATGAAGTTGATCAGCGCGTTCACGCCTCCCGTCGTGGACAGATCCGACGTGAACGCCTCGCCGCCCACCTCCTCGGCGATGTCCCGAGCCAGCTTCTCGGAGGCCGGATGATCGTGCACGATCACATGCGCGCCCTCGCGGGAGAGCGTGTGGGCAGTGGCAGCGCCGATCCCCCGCGCGGCGCCGGTGACCAGCGCCACCCGACCGTCCAGCGGACGCGTGGCGCGAAATTCTGCAGCCACCCCCGCAGACAACCGCAGGGGCTGCCCCGAGATGTACGCCGACCGCGCAGACAGCAGAAAATGGAGCACCCCCGGCACGCGATCGTCGGCGTCTCGGGGCACGATCAGCAGGTTCGCGGTGGCGCCCGTCCGGCCGACCTCTCGGCCCAGGCTGCGCACGAACCCCTCCACGCCCCGCTGGGCAGCGGCGGCCGTCACGTCGTCCATCTCGCTCGGCGGACGCGCCAGCAGCGCCACCCGCCCGCAGCGAGCCAGCCCCTTGAGGCGTGGCTGGAGGCGGGTGTACAGCTCCCGCAGGCCAGCGACATCGCGGACACCGGTGGCGTCGAGCACGACGGCCTTCTCGCCCTTCAGCCCCTCCAGCCCTCGGGGCGGCCGGGCCCAGGCCTCCCCCCCGGCAGAGAAGGCCGGAAGCGGCTCAGCCAGCGCGACCTCGGCGCCCATCTTCGCCAGGCACCCGGCCAGCACGTCGGTGAGCTCGGCGCCGGTTGAGAGGAGCACCGCCACGGTCTCCCCTTCGAGCGGGCGCTCCGACCAGGGCTGACGGGTGCGGTCGAGCTGTGGCGGCAGCGATACGCCTACGCTGCGAGCCAACCTACGCGCGGCAGGGCGCGATGAAAAACCCAGGATACGATCGCTCATCACGCCCCCCTACTTTGCCGCCTGCGAGCCCGCCTCGCTCGAGCGAGACAGCTTCTCGACGAGGCGCAGACCGGTGGTGGTGATCTCGTCGTACTTGAAGCGCGACCGCGGCTCGGCCTGCTCCAGCCAACGCACCAGCAGGTCGCGGCGTGAGTCGTCGCGGCAGGACTGATCCCACAGGATCTCCGCGGCCGCAGCGTCGGTGAGCAGGATCGTGAGCCGCTCGGCATGCAGCATCGCCAGGGCGAAGTCTCGCTTCGGGTCCCACTGCTTCATCGCCGAGCTCCACGCCCCCGGGTCGAGGATGGGGAGCTCGCGGGCCTTGGTCAGCGCCAGGCGGGTGATGAGGAACTGCACGGCCTTGCCCGCCGTGAGCTGCAGAGACGCCACGCGCTTCTCGAGGGGATCGCGCGCAGAGACGCTGCGCCACCGATGCTGCGCGAGCCTGCGGACGAACCGCCGCGGCGAGCGGACCGCGCCCATCAGGTTGTCCTTCATCGCCATCAGCGCCTGGATCTGGCTGGTGCCCTCGTAGATGGGGAACACCATGGCGTCGCGGAGCAGCTTCTCGACCCCCGTCTCGGTGATGTAGCCGCTGCCGCCGTGGATCTGGATCCCCTGGCGGGCGATGTCCACGCAGCGCTCAGCGGCGTAGTGCTTGAGCAGGGGGGTGAGGTGGCGGCTGCGCCGCTGGTGGCGCTTGCGATCCCGCTCCAGCTCGGCCTTCCGCGCGTCACCGCCAGGTAGCACCTTCAGGGCGATCTCGGTCTTCTCGGCGATCTCCTCGTGCCAGCAGGCGGTGACAGACAGGGCGCGCATCACCGCGATGTCGGTCTCCATCCGCTCCAGCATCTCGGCGATCATCTCGTGCTGATCGATGGTCTTTCCCATGCTCGGGCGCTGCTGCGCGAAGGCCCGCGCCGCCCGCCACGCCGCCTCGGCGACGCCGAGGCACTCGAACGCCACGCCGATGCGAGCGTTGTTCATCAGCACGAGCATCTGCCGGAAGCCGTCCCCGCGCTCGCCGATGAGGTGCGCCGGAGAGCGCTCGTAGGTGACGGTGCAGGTCGCCGAGGCGGCGTGGCCCAGCTTCTCCTCGACGCCGTCGACCCGCACAGTGCGGATCTTCTCGCCGTCAGGACCCCACTCCCAGGCGGGCACCAGGAACAGACTCAGCGACTTCAGGTCGCCCGCGCCCTCCGTCTGGGCGATGACGAAGTGCCAGCGACCGTGGCCGGACGTGATGAAGATCTTCTGGCCGGTGACCACCCACGAGCCGTCTTCGAGCAGCTCGCCGCGGGTGCGCATCGCCGCCATGTCCGAGCCGGCGTCGGGCTCGGTGATGTCCATGCTGCCCCAGGTGCGCCCCTCCATGACCTCCTCGATCAGCTCCGCGAAGCGCGTCTGTTCGATGCCCGGAGGGTCGGTGCGGAAGGTGGTGGTGCCCTCGCGGATGCTGTACATCAGCGCGGCCAGGGCCATGCCCCCGTGAAAACCGGAGTGGGCGCAGACGCTGGTGTCGGCGCGGGCGAGCAGCTCGGCGGTGAGCTGGAAGAGCATCAGCGGCGCCCCCAGCCCGCCCAGCTCGCGGGGCACGGCCAGTCCGAACAGGCCCAGCTCGGCCAGGCCCTCGAAGATCTCGGTGACCACCGGCGCCTCGATCACCTCGCCGTCTTCCAGGCGGGGGTGCGCGGCGTCCAGCTCGGCCCACCGGGGCGCGATCTCCTCGGCAGAGAACGTGCCCACCAGATCGAGGATGTCTCGGTACATCGAGACGGCCTCTTCGAGGTTCTCGGGGGCGTCTTCGGCCTGCCAGTCGTACTCGGTGAGCCGCACCAGGGGCTCCCAGTCGATGCCGGTCTCGACGTACCAGCGCAGATCGGCGTTGTCGTCATAGAAGCTGGTCATGGTTCTTCCCTGTGCTGAATCGTGGGGGAGGAGTGTTGAGTCGGGGGTGAGTTGGGTTGAGTCGGGGGTGAGCTCCGGACGAGCAGGCCGGCGCGGGCGATGCGAATCAGCTCGGCCTGCTGGCGCGCTGTGGAGGGCTCGGGGGTGGTGAGGCCCGCGGCATGCTCGCCGATGGCGATGATGCCGATGGCCGTGGAGATCATCAGGACGGTGAAGGCTTCGGGATCGGTGTCGGGCTGGAGCTGACCGCCGGCCTGCCCCATGCGGACGGCCTCGGTGAGCAGCCCCGTCCACGGCTGGAGACGGCGGCGCAGGCGCTCACGGAAGGCTTCCGGCCGATCGAGCAGCTCGCGGAGGACGAGGCGGGCCAGCTCCGGGCGGCGCGTGAAGAACGCCAGCAGGGCCGACAGCAGGTTGTCCAAGCGGGGGCCCCCGCCCGTCGCGGCGCTCATCAGCCGCGGAAGCTCTGCCTGCCAGTGGTCGAGGATGCTGGTCAGCACTGCGTCGAGCAGGCCGGCCTTGGAGCGGAAGTGGTACAGCAGCGTGGGGCCGGTCACGCCCGAGGCGGCGGCGATCGCGGAGATCGACGTGCCGGCGTATCCGCGCGTGGCGAACAGCCGGGTGGCCTCGCGGAGGATGCGCTCAGCGGTCTCGTCAATCCGTTGATTCATATCTCTCTAATGGTTGGTAGAGGAATGGTTAACAAGCGATAGGACGACCGACAAGTCCCGGTCAACCCCGGCATGCCCTGAATCCCGGGCGCTGCCAGGCGTCTGCTGGTGACACCCTGGAGGCTCAATGCTCATCGCCCTGCTCACCCTCGCCTGCAGCGCCCGCCACACCCTCATCCACGACGAGAGGCGACGGAGCTACCACCTGTTCGTCCCCGACGACGCAGGGCCCGGCGCGCCGCTGGTGATCGCCCTGCACGGCGGCGGGGGCACTGGCCGGGCGCTCGACCGCTTCACGGGCGACGGCGTCACGGAGCAGGCGGCAGCGCGGGGCTGGGTGGTGGCGTTTCCGCAGGGGATCGCGCGGGGCTGGAACGACGGCCGGACCCTGGTGACCCGCCGCGATGCGCAGCGCGCAGAGGTCGACGACGTGGGGTTCCTCATCGCGCTGATCGATGAGCTGGCGGCGACCCGGAGGATCGACCCGGAGCGGGTGTTCGTGCTGGGGGTGTCGAACGGCGGCCTGATGGCCTACCGGCTGGGCGTCGAGGCCACCGAGCGATTCGCCGCGATCGCGCCGGTCATCGCCAACCACCCGGCGGTGTGGGCCGACGGCCGTCCCGCGGGGCCGCTCCCCGTGCTGGTGATGAACGGCACCGCCGATCCGCTGGTGCCCTACGACGGCGGGACGGTGAGGGTGGGCGACGCGGAGCGCGGCGAGGTGCTGTCCACAGATGAGACGATCGCGTGGTGGGCACGCAACGCGGGCTGCAGCGGAGCGCCGGAGTCCGTGCTCCTACCGGACAGCGATCCAGGTGACGGGATGCGCGTGGTCGAGGAGCGCTGGATGGACTGTGCCGAGGGGGCAGAGGTCACGCTGATTCAGGTGAGCGGCGGCGGGCACACCTGGCCTGGTGGTCAGCAGTACCTGCCCGAGAGCTGGGTGGGCCCGGTCACGCGCGACATCGACGGCGCCGAGGTGATCTTCTCGTTCTTCGACCGTCACTGATCACTCCGCGCAGCCCTCCGGCAGCTTCTTCGGATCGCGCAGCGCCACCGAGAGCCCCAGCCCGCTGACCATGCAGGCGTCGAACGCCTCGACCTGCGGTGCGCTCAGTCCCCCCTCGGGAAACGGGCTCAGCAGATCTCCCATCTGCGCCACGCAGAGCTCGATGTCCGTCCGCAGACGTTCGCGGCAGCGCTTTGGCTTCGAGAACGCATCGCAGGCCATCAGGAAGCTCTCCGGCTCGCAGCGGTCCTGCCGAGCGGCGAACACCGCGTCGGTCCAGGGCTGCAGCTCGTCGGGCGAGGGCTGCGGCGGCAGATCCGCCGGGCGGACGATGGTGAGCGTGGCGGCGGGCGCGCTCGTCCGCTGCGCGGTGAGCGAGAACCCCGCCGCGTCCAGGCGTGACAGCAGACCCTCCTCGCCCGGCAGGACGCGAGCATCCACCGCGACGAACGCGCCCCCCGCGGACAGCGCGGGCTCCAGCGCGGCCATCCACCCCCGGCTCTGGGCGCCGATCCGCGCGCGCTCCGAAGCCGAGGCGCGGACCTCGTCGGTCAGCAGACCGTCCAGATCAGCCGCCAGGCACCGCGAGAGCGCGGTCCGCTCCCGAGCGAAGCCGATCGCCAGGGGATCGCCGGTGCGGCCCAGCACCGCAGCCGCCGCCGGCTGCTCCCCGCTCAGCAGAGCGGCCAACGTCGCGGGCGTATCCAGGTCCAGGATCTCCACGCCGTGAGCGGCGGCCTCACGGCGCACGACTTGATCGAGGAGCGGCACGGAGCTGGCGGTGGGCAGGAGCATCCGGGTCATCGCCAGCGCCAGAGCGGGCGGCGTGTGATCGAGCATGGGCGCGGTCAGAGTGCCGCGCGCGCGCACCGACAGGCCGCGAAACGCCTCGCCGCCGATCTGCTCACGCAGCACCGCCGCGCCGAACACCTCCGCAGCGGCCTCCCGCGACAGCGTTCCGGGCGTCACCTCGTGCAGACCGCGATCGACGTACAGCGCGCGCGCGCCCCGGAGCGCGTCGACGTGCGGCGCGGGGAGCGCATGCGCCAGCGGGATCTGCACCGGGCAGGTGCCCATCACGTGCGCAGTCGCCCCGCCGCGGGTCACCTCCCACAGCAGCAGCGGGCGATCCGCAGCAGCAGGGTCCTCTGCTGCTGCAGGGCGCAGCAACGCCGTCAGGACGAACCAGACCACGGACGGACCTCGTGAATTCGGGTGAGATAGGAGCGCGGGACTGTATCCCGACACGGGGAGAGGATGGAGCTGACCGCCTGGCTGACCCTCGCGGGGATCTGCGCGCTCGGCGCCGCGTCGCCCGGCCCCAGCCTGGGTGTGGTGCTGGCGAACACCGTCAGCGGCGGACGGGGCGCGGGGGTCGCGACGGCCCTGGGACACGGCATCGGCGTGGGCATCTACGCGGCGCTGGCGGTGGCCGGGATGGCGATGGTGCTCACCACCTCGCCGAGACTGTTCATCGGCCTGCAGATCGCCGGCGCGGCGTTCCTGGCGTGGCTGGGAATGGGCGCGCTGCGCAGCACCGGCGCGAGTGGTCCGCATGCGGGCACGGGGCGGGGGTTCTCCGAGGGCTTCCTGATCGCCTTCTTGAACCCCAAGATCGCCGCGTTCTTTCTGGCGCTGTTCGCCAGCCTGGTCGATCCCTCCGCCACGTCCGCCGAGAAGGCGGGAATGGGACTGATGGCCGGGGCGATCGACGCGACGTGGTACGCGCTCGTCGCGCTGGTGCTGTCGGGGACCGGGCTGGGGCCCTGGCTGCAGTCCAGGGGACGACTGTTCGACCGGGTGATGGGTGTCTCGCTGCTGGCGGTGGCGATCGCGCTGGTCGTTCGACTTGCGCTGGGGGCAGACTCATGACCAGCGCCAGCAGGGAAAGGTTGGAGAGATACCGCGCGCGCGCCGCGCAGGGGCTGGAGGCCGCGCCCGACTCACCGATTCTGATGCGCTGGCTGAAGACACTCGCGCCGGTGTGTTCGGTGCTCCCGCCCGGGTTGGTTCGCGCACCCCGGCGGGAGTTCGACCTGAGCGCGGGCGCGCCGGCCCCGGATGGTCCCCTGGTGGTCGACGGCGTGGTGGGGATCGGCCGCTACGACGAAGACCGCGACTGCTACTCTGGCGACGCCTACCAGGAGGAGACCGAGCGACGCACGGTCCACATCGGGTTGGATCTGTTCGTTCCCCCCGGCACGCCGATCCGCGCACCCCTGGACAGTGTCGTGCACAGCCTGGCCGACAACGACCAGCCCTGGGACTACGGGCCGACGATTCTGCTGGAGCACCCGGGGCCGAAGGGGCCATTCTTCACGCTGTATGGGCACCTGTCTCGCGACTCTCTGCACCAACTGGGGATGGACTCACCCGTGCGCGGCGGCGCTCCCTTCGCGCGTATCGGCACCAGGCGGGAGAACGGCGGCTGGCCTCCGCACCTGCATCTCCAGATCATCACGGATGTATTGGACTACCGTGGGGACTTCCCCGGCGTGTGCGTGCGGAGCGAGCGCGCTCTATGGCGTTCGCTGTGTCCGGACCCGACGGTCCTGCTCGGGCGCTGATCCCACCCGAACGATCAGGGCTGCTGCCGAGACCACTCGTCCACCTGCCGCTCCAGCACCGAGAGCGTCACCGCCCCACCGGTGAGCACGACGTCATGGAACCCCTTGAGATCGAAGTCCTCACCCAGCGCCGCCTCGGCCTCGGCGCGCATCCGGGCGATCTCGATCTGTCCGGTCTTGTAGGCAAGCGCCTGCCCCGGCCACGAGATGTAGCGGTCCACCTCGTTGTCGATGTTGTTCTCTGCGAGCACGGTGTTCTCCACCATGAAACGAACCGCCTCCTCCCGTGACCAGCCGCGGGCGTGAATACCCGTGTCGACGACCAGCCGCGCCGCGCGCCAGGCGTCGAACGACAGCATTCCCATCCGATCCAGATCACCGGAGTACAGACCCATCTCGTCGGCCAGGCGCTCGGTATACAGCGCCCAACCCTCCACGAACGCGGTCATCCCCATGTACTGCCGAAACGCGGGCATGGCCGGCAGCTCCCGCGCGATGGCGATCTGCAGGTGGTGTCCGGGGATCGACTCATGGAAGGCCAGCACCTCGGCCTCGAAGCGCGGGCGCGTGGTCGGCGCGTGAGTGTTCACGAAGTACTCGCCAGGCTCGTCGTCGGCGGTGGGCCGGTAGTAGGCGATGGTGGTGTACGGCGCCTCGTCGGGAGGGATGGGCACCACGACGCACTCCGCCTGCGGCAGCACCCCGAAGTGTTCGGGGATGGCGGCCCGCGCATTGGAAAGGGCACGCTCGGCGACCTGCTCGATCTCCTCGGGGGTCTCGAACATCAGCTCGGGATCGGTGCGAAGGCGCTCGGCGATGGCGGCCCGATCGCGCGTGCCGAACAGCCGGTCGCCCAGCTCGATCATCTCGGCGTGGATACCTTCCAGCGCGTCCAGTCCGGCCTGGTGGATGACATCGGGGCTGCGATCGAGCGTGGTGTACTCCTTCACCACCGCCGCGTAGCAGGCGTCGCCCTCGGCGATTCCGGTCAGCCCCACGTCGGCGCCTGCTCGCGCCCCCGGTAGGATGTCACTCTCCAGGACATCTCGGTAACGCTTCAGAGCCGGCGCGATCTCCTCGGCCACCAGCCGGCGGATCTCCGGGTCGAACAGCTCCGCGCCCCCCCCCCCCCCACCCCGCCCGGGCCCCCCACCCAAGAACCACGACCAGTCCCCCCCCCCCCCCCC
>CAYXGP010000249.1:0-11302 GCA_964464515.1 uncultured Enterobacterales bacterium | reverse complement strand
AGCTGCATGATCAGCGAATCAGGGAGTGCCCCCCAAATGCGAACGCGCCCGACGCGGTCACCGCTGTGCTCTGCCAGAATCGACTCCGCAGCTTCGGGCCCGAACTCCAACCGAGCGACCCGCTCCAGATCGGCCCGCCGCTCGAATCGCCACTCGCTCATCACCCGCGTACAGTCAAATCCCTGCCTGCGCCAGAACCGCTCCAGCGCGGCCTGATCCCGCTGCATCGACGCCGGAAGATGCCGAAGCCAGCCGGCGAACTGGCCCCGCTCCAAGTCATTGTCGATGATGATGGCGGCGCCTCCGGGCGCGATGATTCGCTGCAGCTCGGCCAGCCCGGCCTCACAGCCCGGCCCCCAGAAGTAGGCGAACCGGGCGTGGACCATGTCGACCGATTGATTCGGCAGAAAGACCTGCTCCGCCGATCCGGCACAGACCGAGACGTTACCCGCCCCGAGGTCAGAGAGCCGCCGCATGGCCCGCAGCCGAGACGGGGCGTGGGGCTCGACTCCAAACACATGTCGGGCCGACTCAGCGAACACCGGCAGGTAGAACCCGGTCCCAGCACCCAGGTCGACCACCAGCCGATCCTGCCAGTCGTAGATCTTCTGCATGGCGGCCAGCAGATGCCCGTCCGGATCCAGGGCCCGGTTTTCGATCTCGTACCCGTCCGGATCGCCCTGGATGTTGGGCGCGGTGTGGACCCCGGGGAGCCAGTCGCGGCTCTTGTCTGTCATGGGATCACACAGGCGGCGTAGCCGAGCACGCGGGGGCCGCCGACCATGGGCGAGGGCTTGGGCTTCCAGCCATGGGCGATCCGGGCATCGAGCAGCTCCTGCGCCGAGGGGCGATGGTCCCAGGTGGCGACCGCCACGATCTGGCCCAGTCAGGTGCTGTCGTAGACGAGGACCAGATCATCGCCGATGATGACCAGGGTGTCGTGGGTGTACTCGTCCTGGGTGACGACATCGATCTTGAAGTCCTGGCCCAGCGCCCAGCGCACGGCGTGCTCCAGCGTGGGGTGGGTGTGGACAATTTTGAGGGCGTCTTCGGGGGTCATCTGTGGAATGTAGCCGCGCTTTGGGGCGTGCCAAGGCAGCTATTGCTCTGTCACTTCATCCACGTATCCCATCGCCGACAGCCGCTCGATCTCATCGGCGCTGACGTCTCGGGTCCCCTCTTCACGCAGCTTCCGGTCGGTGACCCCGGCGCTGCGTGCCAGCTCCAGCAGGGCTCGGCGGACCTCAGGGCGTTCGTCTGCGACGTCGCGATCGGCGCGGGGATCGACCGTGAGGTTGAACAGGGCCAGTCGCCGCTGCCCGCGCTGCTTGACCAACCGAAAGCGGGCGCCGTTCGCCGCGGCCGTGACGCTCCAGTTCCGGGGGTTCTGTTGGAGAAACAGCACCGGCTCTGGCGGCGGGGCGCCGCCGCTCAGGAGCCCGGCCAGTGAACGGCCCGGCAGCCCCGGGGGCAGGGGGCGGTCGATGAGGTCGAGCACCGTGGGAAGGATGTCGATGGTCTGGACCGGGGCGTCGATCTGCGTGCCGGCCGGGACGCGGCCGGTCCAGTTGATGATCAGCGGAACCCGGAGCAGCTCTTCGTGCAGCCACGTCGAGTGACCGAGGTAGCCGTGCTCCTTGAACTCCTCACCGTGGTCGCCCGTGATCACCCACAGCACCGGGCGGCCGTTGGCCGGGGCCAGCCCGCTCAGGACCGGGGAGAGGTTGTCGTCGAGATACGAGACCGACGCGGCGTACCGCTCCTGCAGATAGTGCAGAATCGGCAGCGGGATCGGGGTGTCGGCCGACGCCTCGATGAAGGCCACGATCTCGTCTGGTCCCGGGGCGCCCGCTGGCGGGGGGGGCGCCTCCCCGGGCGGGGCGTAGGGGGCGTGGGCGTCGTAGTAGTGGGCGAAGACGAAGAATGGGCGGTCGGTCGTCTCGGCGGCTGCCTGCTTCACCGCGTCGTTCACCGCGGCGCTGCGCGCGTTCTTGTTGAGATTCCACAGCGGGACGCGCTGCGCGAAGCCCTGGTCGAGCCCGGTGCCGGGCCGGAACCGATACGACGAAAAAATCGCCGTGGTCGCGTACCCCGCGTCGAACAGGATCTCGGCCATCGTTGAGACGTCGCTCTCGAGCCGGCGATCGTACCGGTACGTCTGGTGGACGTGGGGCGGGAGCCCGCTGAACATCGACGCATGCGTGGGGACGGTCGACGGCGCCTGCGCGTAGCTGAGCGAGAACGGGGCGCGGCGGCGGCCGAAGGGGTGCAGGGGGGGGGTGGTCTGCGGCCCGACGGCGTCGGCGCGCAGGGTGTCGAGCGAGATGAGGACGATGTTGGGGAGCCCGGGGTCTGGTGGCTCCTGTGGTCCCCTGGTGCATCCCGCCATGGCGAGCAGCACCAGGGAGATAGAGGGGCCCCGTCCAAGCCTGCGAGTGCTGCCCATGTCTCGATCGACCCCTTCGGGTTCCCGCGCCTGGCGGCCCGGCCTCCTGGCTCTATCTCTTCAGGCCCCGGTGCAGATCCTGGCGGGCTGCGGCGGCGAGCCCGCGGCGCGGCAGCCCGACAACGTCCTGCTGATCACCCTGGACACCACCCGGGCCGACGCGCTGTCCCCCTACGGCGCCGGGCCCGAGGTCACGCCGGTCGCGGCGCGTCTGGCTGCCGAGGGCGTGACCTTTGACCGCGCCTACACCGTGACCCCGCTCACCATCCCGGCGCACTCCTCGCTCCTGACGGGGCTGCTGCCGCCGCGGCACGGCGTGCGCGACAACGGCGACTTCTTCTTGAGCGACGAGGCCCTGACCCTGGCCGAGCGCCTGCGCGCCGGAGGGTGGCAGACGATGGCGGCCGTGGGGGCCGAGGTGACCAGCCACCACTGGGGCTTCGCGCAGGGCTTCGACGCCTACTTCGACGACATGGGACCGACGACGAAGGGCAACCGTTGGCGGGTCGAGCGCCGGGGCGACGCCGTGGTGGACGACGCCCTGGGCTGGCTGGCGGGGGCCTCTGCTGAGCGTCCGTGGCTCGCCTGGGTCCACCTGTTCGACGCCCACCACCCGTACGAGGCGCCCGAGCCGCAGGCCAGCGCCTTCCCGGGTAAGCCCTACCTGGCCGAGGTGGCCTGGGCCGACGCGCAGATCGGTCGCGTGATCGACCACCTGGCGCAGACCGGCGCGCTGGACTCCACGTGGGTGGTGATGGTCGCCGATCACGGCGAGGGGCACGGCGAGCACGGCGAGCGAACCCACGGCACCCTGCTGTACGACGGCACCATGCGCATCCCCCTGATCATCCGGCCCCCAGGTGGGCGCGCCGCGGCCCGCGTCGCCTTTCCCGTGAGCCTCGTGGACGTGCTGCCGACCCTCCTGGCAGGTCTGGAGCAGCCGGGCCCTGAGGTGACGGACGGCCTGGATCTGGGGCCCTGGCTGCGCGACCCGAGCGCCGCGGCGCCGACGGATCGGTTGGTCTACATGGAGAGCCTGTACGCGTGGCACCACTACGGGTGGTCGCCGCAGCGCGCGGTCGCCAGCGCGGAGTACAAGCTGTTCGACTCGACGTCTCCCGAGCTGTACGCCGCAGACGACGGCCGGGAGCGGTTCGATCTCACGCCGATCCGCGAGGCGGAGGTGCGGGGGCTCCAGGATGGGGTGGACGCGCTCGCCGCCGAGTTGAGCGGCGACGACGCTCTGGCGACCGACGCCGCGCTGAGCCCCGATCGCGTCGCGCAGCTTGAGGCCCTCGGCTATCTCACGACCGACATCGACACCGAGGGGGCGGCGCCGTTCCGCGCGGGGCTGCCCGAGCCCGCCGAGCGTCTGCCGGTCCTGCGAGACGTCGAGCAGATCCGGGTGGCCCTGCAGGGAGGAGATCTCGACAAGGCCGCGGCCGCGGCGGAGCGGGTCGCCGCGCGGGAGCCGGGGCTGGTGCAGGCGCGGATGATGCAAGCGCGCATCTTCGGCATGCAGGGCAAGACCGCCGAGGCCCTGGCCCTGCTGCGGAGCCTGGACGCGCTCCGGCCGTCGGCCCCGGTCAAGGCGATGCTGGGCATGAGCCTGCTCCCGACGGGCGACGTGGAGGGTGCGCTGACGGAGCTGGAGGCGGCGACGACGATCGACCCGTACCACGCCCCCACCTGGACGCCGTATCTACATGCCCTGCTGGGCTCAGGCGCCGTCCCCAAGCTGGAGGCGGAGGTGGCGCGGGCGCTGGAGCTGATGCCCGATCTGGCAGTCGCGCGTGGGATGCAGGGGGTGCTGGCGGGGATGGCCGGACGCCACACCGAGGCCGAGGCGCTGCTCCGCGACGCCATCGCCGCGGACCCGCTGGCACCGTTTCTGCATCAATCCCTGGGGTTCTCGCTGCATGCATCGGGCCGGGACGTCGAGGCCGAGGAGGCGCTCGCCGAGGAGGTCCGGCTCCATCCTCCCGCGCCGCTGGCCCGCCGGACATTGGTGGAGATCCTCGCGGCACAGCGTCGCTACGCCGAACAGCTCGTTCACCTGGAGGTGATCTCGAAGATCGAGCCACCCACGCCGCTCACTGCGCACTCGCTGGCGCAGGTGCTGTTCAACCTGGAGCGGTATGGGGAGGCCGAGCAGGCGGTGGAGGCATGCATCGAGCTGGCTCCGGACTACCCGGCGTGCGCCATGTTGAGAGCGAACGTCCTGCAGAAGCTGGGTCGAGAGGCCGAGGCGCAGGCGGCGTACCTCGCGGCGCTGGAGATGGCGGGGCAGGCCCCCTGAGGCCGTCAGGCGCGGAGCACCTCCGCCGCGAGACCGATGGCCCCGGACGGGACGTCCTCCGGATGCGCCTTCATCAGCTGAACCAACGGCACCACGGCCATCGGGTCGCCGCTGGAGGCCAGCGCCCACGCGCTGGCCCGCCGCAGCGGCGCGTCCTTCGGCTCCTGCGCCTGAATCCCCAATGCCTGAATTCGCTGAGTCACTGCGGCGTGGGGACACCAGCGCGCCAGCCGCGCGCCCATGAGACGCGTCTCTTCATCTTCGAGGAGCGCCACCAGCGCGGCGGGCTCGCGCCGCGCTGCGATCGCCGCTGCGGTCTGCCACACGGCGATCTCGCCCACCGGTCCGCCGGCCCGCCGGATGAGTGTGCGGGCCACCTCAGGGGAGCCGTCCAGCGGCGGCGAGACCAATGGAAGGGCCAGCACGGCCGGCCCGGCGTCGTAGCGACTGGACACCGCAGACTCGACGCGCGCGCGATCTTCGGGGCCGATCGCGGCCCGCGCGGCGGCCAGTCGTCGGGCGTCGAGTCCGCCGGACCTGAACAGCACGTCGTCGATCGGTTCGTCCGGAGCGAAGTGTCGCACCCACGAGGCCGCCGCGAGCACTGGCAGAGACGGCGGGGGGGCGTCGGTTGTGTACAGCGCGCGCAGCAGCACCGCGGCGGGGTGAGCGACGTCCGCCGTGAGGTCGGCCAGCCAGGCGCGCGCGCGGGCCTCGGGTGTGCGGCCAGGCCCCGCGGGGACCCGCACCTCCGACGCGCCTGCCTCCAGGGCGCCGTGCTGCACAGCGTCCCGCAGGAAGATGCCGGTGGACGGCAGGATGGGCACGCCGAGCAGGCGCAGCACGTTCTGCAGACGCGCGGGCTCCGGCGCCAGCGTGGGGCGCAGCGCCGCGCAGATCTCGGCGGTCACCGCGTCCCCGGAATTCGGGGCGCGCATCTGGAGGGCGGGTCGCAGCCAGCCCGTCGCGTCCGGTATCCGGAGGGCCGCGGTGAGGTGCTGTTCGGTGAGGGCGCCGAGGCCGTCGAGCGTCCAGGCGAGGTACCAGGCGCCGTCACCCGCGAGCCCACGCTCCAGGGCCGCGATCAGGGCGGGGGAGGGGGTCGGCAGCGCCCCGTACAGCACCACCGACACCAGGCGCGCCGCCAGCCCCGCCGACGCGGGGTCCGCTGCGTTCAGGGTCTCGAGCAGGACGTCTTGCAGGGTCGGCGGCGCCGCGGCGACGCAGATCTCCGCGGCGAGCGGATCCCCGGGGAGCGCGGAGAACGCGGGCGGATCGGAGAGGGCGAGCTGCACCTGGGCCCAGTCGGCGCCGAGGGTGCCGACGTGGTGGGCGTGGCGGCGGGCGATCTGCAGCACGATCGGGGTCACGGCGGCTCCGTGTCGGCGGGGCCCGGGCCCGGAGGGCGCGGGCTGGGCATGGCGAAGGGGTGGGGATACCACAGGCGGCATGGCTCACACACCACCGGTTCCTTCAGCGCGTCCCCACGTCCACGAGACCCACGGGGTGCGCCGCGCAGATCCCTACCACTGGATGTCCTCGCGCGACGACCCCGAGCTGCTCCCCCACCTGGAGGCGGAGAATCGCTACACCGAGGCCATGACGGCCCACCTCGCGGACCTCCGCGAGCGGCTGTTCGAGGAGATGCTCGGGCGCATCAAGGAGGACGACGCGTCGGTCCCCGCGCGCCGCGGCGAGTGGTGGTACTCCCGCCGCACCGAGGCCGGGCGGCCGTATCCGATCCTGTGCCGCCAGCGGGAGGGCGGTGAAGAAGAGGTGATGCTCGATCTGAACGCGGTCGCGGAGGGCTCGGAGTACTTCTCGCTGGGCGCGTGGTCGGTCAGCCCGGACCAGCGCCTCCTGGCGTACGTCATCGACACCACCGGTGATGAGCGCCACACGCTGCGCGTCCGCGATCTCACCACAAGGTGTGATCTGCCGGGCGCCGCAGCCGGCAGCTTCGAGGGCAACCTGGCGAGCAGCCTGGCCTGGGCCAGCGACAGCCGCACCCTGTTCGCCACCACGCTCAATCCGGCCCATCGCCCCTGGCGGGTCATCCGGTGCGTCATCGGCGAGGCCGCTGAGCCGGTGATCGTCTTCTCGGAGCCCGACGAGCGGTTCTTCGTCTCGGCCCGTCGCACCCGCTCGGGGGCGTATGTGCTGATCTCCGCGGGGAGCTCGATCACGTCTGAGGTCCACTTCATCGCCGCCGACGAGCCCATGTCGGCGCTCCGCGTGATCTGCCCGCGGCACCCCGGCATGGAGTACACGGCCACCCACAGCGGCGGGTTCTTCTACATCACGACCAACGACAGCGACGACGCAGAGGGCGCGCACGACAAGCGCGCGCTGAATTTCAAGCTGGTCCGCGCCCCTGTCGGCGCCCCCGATCGCGCGAATTGGACGGAGGTGATCGCCCACGATCCGCACGTCACGCTGCTGGGGGCGGACGCCTTCGAGCGGCACCTCGTCCTCAGCGTGCGCGCCGAGGGGTACGCGCAGCTCGACGTGCTGGAGCTGTCCACCGGCCGGCGCGCGCGGGTGGAGATGCCCGAGGACGCCCACGCGCTCGGCAGCGACTGGAACCTCGAATTCGACGCCGACGCCTACCGATTCCAGTACGGCTCGCTGCGGCGGCCCGACTCGGTCTTCTCGATGCCGCTGGCGCAGTCTTCAGACTCATCCACAGACGCGGGGGCGCTGACGCTGCTCAAGGAGCGGATCATCCCGTCGGGCTACGACCGCGACGCATACCGCTCGGCGCGGCTGCTCGCCACCGCCCCCGACGGCGCGCAGGTGCCGATCTCGCTGGTGTGGCGCGGCACCGCTCGTCCCGCGGGGCCCCGTCCTCTGCTGCTGATCGGCTACGGCGCCTATGGCATCTGCATCGATCCCTGGTTCGCCTCCACCCGGCTGAGCCTGATCGACCGCGGCGCCATCGTGGCGATCGCCCATGTGCGGGGCGGCGCCGAGATGGGCCGCGGCTGGTACGAGGGCGGAAAGCTGGAGCACAAGGCCCGCACCTTCTCCGACTACATCGCCTGCGCCGAGCACCTCGTGGCCGAGGGGTGGACGACTCCGCAGTCGCTGGCGATCCGCGGCGGGAGCGCCGGGGGCCTGCTGATCGGGGCGGTGCTCAACGCGCGGCCGGAGCTGTTCGCGGCGGCGGTGGCCCGGGTGCCGTTCGTCGATGTCGTCACCACGATGCTCGACGAGAGCATTCCGCTGACGGCCATCGAGTGGGAGGAGTGGGGAGACCCCCGCGAGCGCGCGCCGTTCGACCGGATGCTCGCCTACTCCCCCTACGACAACGTGGCGGCGCTGCCTTATCCGCCCCTCCTGATCACCGGCGGCCTCACCGATCCGCGGGTGCAGTACTGGGAGCCCGCCAAGTGGACCGCCCGCCTGCGGGAGCGCTCCACCTCCGCCAGCCCCACGCTGCTCAAGATGCACATGGGCGCGGGGCACGCCGGGGAGTCCGGCCGCTACGGTCGCCTCCGCGACAACGCGTTCATCACGGCGTGGCTGATCGACCGACTGGAGCTGCCGGCGGAGATCTCCGATGTCCCGTGATGGGCGCGCGTGAAGGCCCTGTTCTCATGAAAGTCCTCGTCACCGGTGGCACGGGGTTCATCGGGGCCAACCTGGTGCGGCACCTGCTCGCCGCTGGCGACACCGTGCGCTGCCTCGTTCGTCAGCCGCGGCTCACGCTGGCCGGCCTGGACGTGGAGCTGGTCCGCACCCCCATCCGAGACGATCCCGCGAGCATCGAGGCGCTGGCGCGGACCCTCGACGGCTGCGAGGGCGTCTACCACCTGGCCGGGCTGTTCGACCCCGGCCCAGGAGGGATCGAGCGGATGCGGTTCATCCACGTCGACGCCACCCGCGTCCTGCTCCGCGCGATGGAGCTGGCCGGCTGCCGTCGGATGGTGCTGTGCTCGTCGTCGATCACGGTGGGGTTCGGCCCGCGCGAAGCGCCCGGCGACGAGGACACCCCGCTGGACGTCGACCGAACGATGGGCCTGGCGGGTCCGCTGCGCGCCTACCACGACACCAAGCTGGAGGCGGAGGGCCTGGCGCGCGCCGGGGGGCCGGTCGAGGTGGTGGTGGTCAACCCCGACTACATCATCGGCGCGTGGGACGTGAAGCCCACGAGCGGACAGCTCATCGTCGCCATGGGGCGTCGGCCGATGCCGCTCCATCCCCGGGGCGGCAAGTGCTTCCAGGGCGCGGACGACTGCGCGGTCGGCCACATCGCGGCGATGGAGCGCGGGCTGCCCGGTCGGCGCTACCTGCTGGGGCACGAGAACCTCACCTACAAGGAGTTCATGACGCAGGTCGCGCAGGTGCTGGGGGTGCGCCCCCCGCGCTGGCCGGTGCCCGACGCGGCGATCTCCCTCGTCGGGCGCGTGGGGGCCTTGGGACAGCGGTTCGACGCGCATCGCTTCGCGGGACTCGACGGGCGGGTGCTGCGCGCGATGCAGCAGGAGCGCTTCCGCTCCGGGCGCCGCGCGTGGACGGAGCTCGGGGTGCCCCGAACGCCCGTGATCGAGGGCATCGAGAAGGCGGTGAAGTGGTTTCGCGAACACAGCTACCTCTGATCGCGTCGCCGCTGATGGCGCTCGGGGTCGCCGGCAGGGTCGTCTTCTGGAGTGTCGTCTCCTGCAGTGTTCTCTCCTGCAGGACCGAGACGCTGGGGGTGGAGATCCCGCCGTCGGGGATCGAGGCCATCCGGATGGACGATCTCCAGCGCGACACCTGGCTGCTCACGCAGACGCCGCGGCCGGGCGCGCCGCCCAACGCGGAGGTGCGGCTGTCGCAGATGCACCTGGAGCCGACGTTCGGCGGCGGGTTCGTCCACCGACTGGCGGACGGCGCGGAGATCTTCTGCGGCTCACGGCGCTCTGGTGACGCGGCCGTGACGCTGTTTCTATCGACCGGGGCGCCGCTGTCTCAGGCGGCGATCATCTCCCTGGCGAAGACCTGGGACCCCCGCGTCACACCGAGACAGACGCTGGTCTTCTGTCTGCGCTCGGCCGGGGTGTCCGCCGAGCAGGTGCGCGGTCTGATCGCCGCGGAGCGGCTGGAGAGCGTGATCGAGATCGGCGCGCTCGGCGGCGAGACCGTAACGCGTGAGAGTGACGGTGATACCACCCGTTACGCCTCGACAGACATCGCTGTTACGGTCGACTATCGCGTGGTGGCGACGCAGCTCGCAGAGATCGCCCGGCGGCTCCACGGCGAGGGGTGAGGCGCTCCGGCCTGCGCTACTCCGCGCCGCCCCACAGCAGGAAGACGGTGCCGACGTCGCCGTACCCCGGAGCGCCGATGAGCACATCGAGCGCGCCGTCGCCGTCCATGTCTTCGCTGGAGGCGAGCGAGTTCCCGACCAGCCCGTTGTCAGCGTTTCCGGTCAGGGTGGTCTCGGTGGTCAGCGTCTCGCCGATGCCCTTCAGCGGGCCCCAGTACATGTAGGTGCGCCCCAGATCTGTCCCTGTGCCGTCGTAGCCAGGAGCGCCCACGAGGAACTCTGCCGCCCCGTCGCCGTTCTGATCGCCCGCCGCAGCGATGGAGCCCGCGAGGGCGTCGCCTGTCGCCTCGCCGGTGGCCGTGGCGTCGGCGTCGGCCAGCGACATCGACCAACCCATCTTGCCGACCTCGGTGTCCGAGCGGCCCAGGACGACGTCGAGACGCCCGGTCATGCTGGCGTGACGGGGGGAGCCCACCGCGACGTCGTCGTAGCCGTCTCCGTTGACGTCGCCGATGGCCGCGATCGTCCAGCCGGAGTAGTCGCCGACCTCCACGCCGTACACCGTGAAGCCAGACGTGGACGCGGCTGAGTAGGAGGAGAACGGGAAGTCGTCGATGAGGTAGGCGGCGCCCGCGCTGCTGGCGTCGTCGACGGGCACGTTGGGCGCGGCGACCCAGACGTCCATGTGACCGTCCGCGTTGAAGTCGAGGCCGTCCGTGATGTCCAGGCCGAGACCGGTGTTGTCGCTCGGGCCGTCCAGGTAGCCGTCGCAGACCGTCTCCAGATCGACCAGGTCCTCCTCGCCCCACTCGACGGACGGATCGGGTGTGCCATCGCCGTCCTGGTCGTCGCAGCCGCCGATGCCGTCGGTGCAGGTCTTCACGAAGTAGACCCGGCCGGTGTAGTTGCTGCCCCCGCCGTGCGCGGCGATCACCAGCTCGGACCAGCCGTCGCCGCTGAGATCGCTCGTGGTGAGCGCCTGCCCGGCGTAGCCGTAGCGATCACTCCCGCCCAGCAGGAGATCTGCCTCTTCGACGTTGAGATCCTCGCCGGCGGCGAGCGTTGACGCGAGGAACAACTGCACCACGCCGTTCTGGTGGTTCGACCCCTGCATGCCAGGGGAGCCGATGAGCACTTCACCCAGCCCGTCGCCGTCGAGATCGTCGGCGCTGTCCACCGACCATCCGGTCCAGCCGTCGCGGTCTGCGCCGGAGAACTCCAGCACGGAGATGCCGGTCTCGTGGGTCTGGGCGACGTCGACGATGCCGGTCGACACCGAGCTGTCGATGGAGACCATGTAGGCGGT
>CAYXGP010000248.1:0-11397 GCA_964464515.1 uncultured Enterobacterales bacterium | reverse complement strand
AGATACAGCCACTGTGGACGCAGCGGCCGTGTAGCAGCGCCGCCGGACCACTCGCGCGGCCCGTTAAGGCCGCTCCAGAAAAAGCCTTCTCCACCCTCAACGCGGATGCACTTCGCCCAACGGCTCGCCGAGCTCTCGAAGGCTCCAGAACCGACTTCGAACTCGGTAAACCACTGGGCTCGCACCTCACGCGGGGCTGCCCTGAGGCCGATCACTGGAGACTTCCTTTCCTGGAGCGGCCTGAAGCAAGCTGGTTTTGCCCTGTGGAATCGGCGGGTTGGCCAGAACGATGACCGGGGCCCGGGGGACTCAAGATCACAGGGGAACTGCGGATCAGGGCGTGAGCACCGGGCCTACTCGCCCCCTTCTTTGGCCGGAGCCTCCTCGCCCGGAGCCTCTTCAGCCGGGGCCTCCTCGCCAGGGGCCCCCTCGGCGGGCGTGTCGGAGCCGCCACCAGCGCCGCACTCCGGGATGATGCCCTCAAGCTGCGGCATGACCTCGTCGATGAAGGTCATGACGTCGCCAGCCATATCGATCTCTTCGGCCTCGACCACCATCTGGGCCTGCTCCAGGACCATCTGGCCCATCTCGATACCGCCGGACTCGACCATCATCTCGCAGCCGCTGTAGGTCTCGATGATGCTGGAGAGCTTGCCCACCTTGGTCTTGAGATCCTCGAAGACCTGCTGCTGGCGCTTCTTGCGCTCCTCGGCCTCCTTGCGCTTGCGGTCCTCTTCGCGCTTGCGCTCCTCTTCGATGGCCTGAGACTCCTTGACCCGCTCCATGCGGTTGTACACCTCATGGTCGGGGCCGATCTGGCCCTGGTTTGCGTCGACGAATCCCTGGAGTACCTTGAGGGCCTTCTTGTAGTCCTTGATGTACTTCTCGTAGAGCGTAGCGGCGTTGAAGTACGCCATCTGAGAGGCGTTACCGACCGCGAGGACCTCTTCGTACAGCTTGCGGGCGTTGTCGTAGTCCTTGACGCCGCGCAGCGAGACTGCCAGACCCAGCTTGGCGTCGATGTTTCCGGGCTCGCCCTTGAGGGCGTTGCTGAAGCAGGCCTGCGCCAGGGAGTAGTCGCCGGAGTTCAGGGCGACGTAGCCGAGGTTCAGGTTGGCCTCGACGTGGTCGGAGTCGAGCTTCACGGCGGTCTCGAACTCCTTGATCGCCGCGGGCTCCTTCTCCATGACCAGGTAGGTCACGCCGATGTTGTTGTAGATACCGCTGTCGCCCTCGGCCAGCGTCTTGGCCTTCTCGGCGCAGAGCTGACTCATCCCGTAGTCGCCCTGCGTGAAGTACAGCCGGGAGAGGTTGCGGTAGGCGCCGACGTCCTTGGGGTCCTGCATGAGGACTTCGCGGGACTGTGAGATCGCGTCGTCGTACAGCTCGGCGGCGATCAGCGCCTCGATGAGGTTGTTACGAACCGTCAGCGCGCCGGGGTTGGCCTCCAGGTACGCCTTGTACAGATCGACGGCCTCCATGCCCTGACCCTGCCGAGTGAGCACATCACACAGCGCGAACAGCGCGTTGGAGTAGCCGGACTCGGCAGCCAGCGCGGCGCGGTAGTGCGTGGCAGCCTGGGGAAGATTGCCCATCCGCTCGGCTGTCCAGCCGGCGTTGTATTGGGCCTTGGCGAACCCCGGCTCGACCTCCACGGCGCCAGAGAAGCTGGCGTACGCCGCCGCGTAATCGATGGCGCCGTCCTTTCCGGGGGTCTGCAGGATCTGTACCCCTGCCAGGAAGGCCTGCTTGGGATTGACCGGAGCGCCCTCTTCGGGCGTCGGGGGCTTCTTCGGACCGCAGCCGACCACCGGGGCGGCGAGCATCAGGCCACAGAGAAGACTCAGTACAACTGGAGAGAAGGGGGTCGCGGGGAACTTCATGGCGCGTTTCCTCGTGGGGGCCACCAGGGGCCAACTGTCAGGGACCAATTGTCAGGGTCCGGCTGTCAGGGTTGGGTCTCGAACGTCTGCTCGAGCTTGGTGCGGGTGGTGTACCGTGGCACCAGCAGCTCCTCTTCGAGCAGCGGATAGTCATCGGGACGCAGGGCCCCCAGCTTGCGGATCGCGTAGGCGGTGTTGTTGTTGTAGAGGTGCAGCTCGAACGACTTGTTGAGCGCCTGCGAGTAGACGTTCACCGCCTTCTCCGTCTGGACGAACGCCTTGTCTTCGAGGCCCATCCGGTAGAGCTCTTCCTGATCCTCGGTGAGGTAGTCGGGGATGTACGAGTTCACGAGCGAGTCCGCCATGTTCTCGTAGGCTTTGCCCAGCTCGACCAGCGCGGCCAGACCCCACTCACCGGCGCCGGTCTTGACGATGTCGACGTAGGTGGCTTCCACCGCGGTGAGCGACTTGGCCTTGTCGACCAGCTGCTTCATCAGGACCTTGTCGGTCTTTGCTCGGGACGTCTTGGAGGCGGGCCCGGAGATCTTCATCTTCAGGTAGTCGTCCATCTGCCCCTGCGCCTGCTTGAGCATGATCTGGGCGATGAACTCCACCGCCAGCACCATCTCGGCGCCCCCCTCCTTCGCTTCGCCGTAGGCCTTGAGGGTGTCATCCCAGTGCTTGTTCGCCTTGGCGTTCATGCCCAGTGCCTCGACCGCGAGGCCGTAGTACATGCGGGCGTAGAAGATCTGGTCGGTGGTGGCGCCGGCCGGAGGCTTGGTGAAGTAGGTGTAGTAGATCTTGGCGCTGTCGCCGTACTTCTTCTGCTCGTCGTAGATCTGACCGATCTCGATGGACAGGTTGGGCACCCGCTCGTCGTCGGGCCAGGTGGCGATGAACTGCTGGCGATCCTTGATGGCCGCCTGCCAGTCACCGAGCGCCCGACGGAACAGCCCCGCGGAGTAGATCGCCTCCTTGGCGTCCTTGTGCTTGTCGTCGAGCGCGAAGATCTTCTCGTACCAATTGGCCGCCTCACCGAAGTCTGCGATGGTCTCGTAGTCGTAGCCGAGGGACGCGATGTTGTTGTTGTAGTACTTGGACTTGGGGTACTGCTCGATCAGCGTGTGTCGCGCCTTCATCGAGTCTGCGACCCGGCCTTCGTCGCTGAAGTAGGCGGCGGCGTTGTTCAGCGCCAGATCGGCGACGTCGGACCTGGGGAACTCTGCGTGGAACGCGATGAATGACGTCGCGGCGTTGCCCTTGTTGCTGTCTTTCGCGAACGTCGCCTCGATGAGCTTGAACGAGGCGCGCTCGTAGATGGTGTAGACCTCGGCCTTGAAGCGCTTGGAGCCCAGCCCCTCCTGATCGTAGAAGGCCTTGGAGACCTCCTTGAGGTTCTTCCAGTCTTCGATCAGGTTGAACGAGTCGAGGATGAGGTTGGCGGCCTGCTCGGCTTCCTTGGACTTCGGGTTCATCCCGATGACCACGCGGAAGCGGTCGGAGGCCTCCTTGAACATGTTGTGGTTGTAGTAGGTGTAGGCCGACTTGTAGATGATCTTCCGGGTCTTCTTGTCGTCGGGGAAGACCTTGGAGAACTGATCGCAGGCGGCCAGGAGGTTGTTCTCCCACTCGGTGAGCGGGAAGGACTCGGTCTTGGAGCCTGTTGGCTTGGCGCCCTTGCCCTCCTTCTTCTCCTTCTTGATCATCTCGTCCGCGGCGAAGATGGCGGACTCGGCGCAGAATCGCGAGTGCTTGCCCTTGGCGTCGAGCTTCACGACGGCCATGTACTGCTCATACGCTTGATCGTAGCGCTTGATCTTGTACAGCAGCTCGCCGAACGCGTAGCGGACGTCGTAGGCGTGCTTTCCGTCGGGGAACTCGGAGAGGTAGACCGAGTAGGCCTTGTAGGCCAGCTTGTAGGTCTCTTTGGCCTGGCTGCCGGTGCCGAGCTTCTTGGCCTCGTTGTGGAAGTTGATCGCCACCGTGCGGAGGTTCTTCTCGAGGTACCTCTCGGCAGATTTGATCGCGTCCTGATCGGCAGAGTTGGCGCGCGCCCAGGCGGAGTTGCGGCCGTAGGTCTTGAGCAGCCGGTCGATCTCGGTGAGCGTCTCCTTCTTGCGACCGATCTTCTGGTACGCCAGGATGATCTCGTTCTGGTACTCGGGGGCGTCGATGCTCTGTGGGTTCTCAGCGATGAGACGTCGATACGTCTGGATGCACTGTTCGAACTTGCCCTGCTCGAAGTAGGTGGTCGCCAGCCGCTTGAGCATCGCCCGGATGAGGTCTTTCTTGCCCAGCTTGTTGAAGTACGTGTAGGCGTCGTCCATCGCGCCGGCGTCCGCGAAGAACCGGACCAGATCCTTGAGGGCCTCGTCCTGCAGGGTGAGGCGCTTCTGCGCGTCGCCGCCCTCCTGTGCCGTCATCGAGAAGGCGACGACCGTCTTCATCGTCTCGATGCTCTTTCCGTACTCTCCGACGTTGTAGTAGCACCAAGCCAGCTTGTACATCGCGAACGCATACTGCGCCGAGTCTTTGTACCGGGAGGCCTTCTGATATGCCAGCAGCGCCTTGTAGGCGTTGTTGCGCTCGAAGTAGTACTCACCGATCTGCACGTAGGCGTCGGGGATGGAGCGGCTCTCCGGGTAGGTGCGTACCAGACGCGTGTACTCACGGACCGCGTCGTCGGGCTTGCCGATCTCCTGCAGGGCCGAGGCGAGGTAGAACGTGGCCTCGTCGGCGCGCTGGTACTGCGGGTAGCTCTGGAGGATCTGTCGGTACAACTTGATGGCGCGATTCTGCCACTTGCTGCTCTCGACGTTGTTGGCCTCGAGCAGATCCGGGTTGCAGTCTGGAGCGTTGTAGCAGCGATCGACCTCGGCCTCGTACTCTGCCATCTCGGTCAGGTACAGATCGCTGCCCTCCTCGAAGTACAGCTCGGCCAGACGGAGCATCATCTCCGCCTTCTGCGTGCCCTGCGGCGCGCGGTTCTTGAGGATGTCCTTGAGGAAGGCGATGGACTCGTGGCGCTTCTCGCGGGCCTTGGCCCGGTAGGCCTCAGACAGCGTGGCCTTGTCGAGGTCGCCGGCCTTGAGGACTCGGCGCTCCTCCTTCTTCTCGCGATCGTTGTCTTCCTGGGCCCAGGCCACCGAGAGCGGACTGCCGGGGACGGGGACGGCGGTCGCGAGCGCCAGGACGGACGTCAGGAGGGCGATTCGCTTCATGGAAACCTCACGCGGGGCGCAGCGGCGTTGCTTGCAGGAGCCGCTACTTGCAGGAGCTCTGCTCGGTGTAGTGGTAGAAGCCGAGCTCATCTTCCCAGAATTCGCCGTTGAACGGCCAATACGTGTACTCGACCTGGGTCGCGAAGTCGAGCTGGATGTTGCCCAGCGAGTCGCCGATGTCGACGTTGGACGCTTTGTAGGCGTAGTCGACACGCTGAGCGTCTACGACCTCGAAGCGGATGATCTCGGACTGGGTGAGCAGATCGGACAGCTTTCGGGCGTGCTTTGCCATCTCGCGGACGAGCAGCTTTCCGGCGATGGACTCGTAGCGCTGTCGATCGGCCTCGATGATCCTGGTCAGGTAGGCGCCGACCGAGTCGCGCCACTTGGACTTCTGCTGGTCGATCTGCGCCAGCTCCTGATCCATCATGTCCATGTGCTGGATGACCCCCGCGAGATCGCGGTTCCGGAGGATCTTGTTGAACAGTGACTTGGGCAGGAGGGTCTCGGTCTTTCCCTGACGACCGAAGTAGGTGTTCCAGGCCTGATCGGACAGCGCCCGACCCTCCTTTGAGTTGTATGTGGTGACGAAACCGGTCATCTCGTCGACCATCGCCCGGTGGTTCTTCTCGAACTCGAGCAGCTCACCCTCCACCAGGTCGTACTCGCACAGGTTGAAGAACGTCAGCGAACGCAGGATGGCGGCCTCTGGCAGCCACTCTTCATCGCGGAAGAAGCTGCTGTGGACGGTCAGCACCAGGCCTAGCGTCTCGTTGAGGTTGTTTTGCATGAACTGGGCCCATGAGTCTTCCATCATGGACTCAGGCCAGTAGCCGCTCTTACGAGAGACCAGCTTGTAGTACTTGTGCGACTCGTCGTACCGCTCGATCCCGTAGTAGATGCGCGCGACGTTGATCAGCGCGAGATCCTTGAGGTCCTCGACCTCCTCGAGGTAGCGCTTGTCGCCGTAGTCGGCGGGCTCTTCGCGGTAGACGTCGCGGAAGGAGCGGACGGAGCTCTTGAGCCGACCCTGCTGGTTGTAGATGACCCCGCGGAAGTACTCGCTCTTGAGGAAGAGCGGTGACTTGGTGGAGACCATGCCGAAGCTCTTGCGGGCCTGCGACAGCTCGTCGCGATCGTAATGGCGCACGCCTGCCAGGTAGTACAGGTGGTTCTTGGCGTTGCGTGGGTACGCCTCGGCGGGGATCTTGGCGACCACGCGCTTGAGCTCCGTGTCGTCGCCGGTGAATCGAGCGATCTTGACCAGCTTGGGCAGTGCGTAGTTGAAGTAGGGGTTGGACGTGCCCTTCTTGATCACCGCCATGTAGTGGTACTGGGCGGTGTGGTACATCTCGAGCGCCTCGAGGCACCGACCCAGGTAGTAGTGAATCTTGGTGGTGGCCTCGGGGTAGGTGCCGTCTTCAAGCATCTCGTACAGCATCAGGGACGCCGTCAGGTACTTCTTCGCCCGGTAGAGCTTGATGGCCTCCTTGACCCGCGCCGGGTCGTTGCCCTCGGCCTCGCCCTTCTCCGGCAGGTCGTCGGCGGTGCTGGAGCGCTTGGTCGCGCGCGTTCCCAGGACGTCTTCGTCCTGATCGATGGCGCTGCCCGTGGGCGGCGGGGGTGCAGAGACGTCAGGACCGCTGGAGGTGTCAGGGCCGCCGCCGCCGGTCATCGTCTTGGCCTGCGAGATGACCTCACCAGGAGCGCCGCGGCTCTCCAGGCACTGGATGTCTGCGGACGTGAAGACCTCTCCGGATTCCTTGACCGTGATCTCCACGATGTTCGTGGGGACATTGACGGCGACCATGTTCATGATCTCGTCGCAGCTCAGCGCGTGCGCCGGGCCAGAGATAGCGAGCCCAGCGGCCAGGCTGAGGCCGAGCGCCCCGAGCTTCGAAAAAAGGCCGGCCTTCGAGGTGGTCATGTCAGCCTCGCATGTTGGGGAAGAAGAAGCTCGCGCTGGCCTGGAGGATGAAGTTGTTCTTCATCTCCAGCGTGGTGGCGTTGACCGTCTCGATGTACACCAGCGAGCGCCCCTCGACGCGCATCGCGAGGTTCTCGCTGAAGATCACGCGCAGCCCCCCACCGAGGTTGGTGGTCGGGTGGGTCTGCACCTCGGTCGCGATCGCCCGCTCATCCGTGGTGGCCTGGAGCGCCTCAAGGTCGTCCTGGGTGAGGGTCGCCCCCATCCCGAACGCGCCGAAGATGTCGAAGTTGATGATGCGCTTTCCGTTGAGCGCGACCTTTCCGTAGATCGGCGAGAACTGGAACGTCAGGTTGGAGAACAGCGTCAGCTTGGAGATGTCCGGCGAGACATGGTTCTCGTTGACGAGCTGGGTGGTCAGCGGCTTCCAGTCGTTTTCATTGAAGTCCGGTGAGTAGTCGATGTTCAACTCGACGGCGAAGATCTCGGTGATGTTGTAGCCGAGACCCACCCCGAAGATGCGGCGCTTGAGGAACGGGTCGTTGGCGACGAACGCCAGGTGCGGGCTGGCCTCCCAGCGACCGAGCTTGAGGAAGCTCTTCTTCTGGATGGTCTTGATCACCCGCTTCTTGCGCTTGTCGTCCTCCAGGAGGATGACGTCCTCCTGACGTGCGCCGACGGTGTCTCCGATCTCACCCGATCGCACCGCGTCGACCTCGTCACCGACCGACTCCTCTTCGTCGTCCTCGCCGAGGATATCATCGAGGAAGTCGTCCTCGTCCTCCTCTTCGTCCTCGCCCTGGGCGACGGCGGGCAGCGAGGTATCGCTGAGCGGTGTGCTGTCCTTGCTGAGCGGTGTGCTGTCCTCGCTGAGCGGTGTGCTGTCATCGGAGGGGGTAGCATCGTCGGCCCACGCGGTCGGGCTGGTCAGCAGTCCGGTCGCCAACAGTCCGGCGAACAGCCCCGGCCGGAGCCAGGAGAATCCTGGCTGATGCCAGGAGAGACCCGGCTGACGCCAAGAGAAAATCGGGCGGTGCATCTGATCTCCAGTGCAGCTCAGCAGGCAATCGAAAGCTAGAAGTTGTAGACGCGCGGCTTCATCTTCGGGAAGTAGACGCTCAGCCCGGCAGAGGCGACGAAGTTGTTGTAGATCCGCGACTCCGTCTCGGGGACGTTGGGATCGTACTGGGGCTTCGTGTCGACGTAGAGGTAGCTGCGGGCGTCGAGCTTCAGGGCCACCGAGCCGGACAGGTAGAAGTCCATGCCCATGCCGACGTTGCCCGCGAACTTGCCGCCCTTGCCGAGGTCGGTCAGCGCGGTGGTGCTGCCGTCGGCCGTGGGGGTCTCGGAGTAGACCGCGTAGTACTTCTGGATGGAGAGCATCCCGGCACCCAGCGCGAGGTACCAGTCGAAGTTCAGGACGCGCTCGCCGATGAGGTTGATCTTGCCGTAGACCGGCGCCCAGCGGGCGGCGAACGTCGCGCCCAGCGTCATCTTGTCGATCGGCTGCTGGAAGGCCACCGACTCCTCGCCGGAGCCTCCCTCGTGGGCGATGTCCACCAGCGTGTGGGTGAGACCCTTGAGATCCGCGGCGCCGAGGTCGGGGCTGTAGAGGAACGCCCCCTCCACCGCGAAGGTCTCCGACAGGTGGTAGGCCGCCAGGATGCCGCCGATGTAGCGCTTGGCGAACGGGTTGTTCGGCACATAGCCGCCCAGCGGTGACAGCTCGAACCGCTTGGCCTTTGTGAAGAAGCGGTTCTGGACGACGTTCGGCGTCTTCTTGCCCTCTGTCTTGTCGCGGAGGGCCTGACGGGCGGGCTTCGTGCCAGCCTGCGCGACAGGAGAGGCCGTGGCGGTGAGCGCCAGGGCCAGGAAGGCGGGGGCGACTGCGGCGCGCATGGGCGATGTTCCAGGTCGGTAGGGATGGAGAGCGGACCGGGCCGGTCGTCGGGACGGGCGAGTATAACGCGAACGGTTCCCGTTGCAGGGCGGCAGGCCCGATGTCGCGGGATCGGCCGGTCGGGAGGGGATCTCCGTGGACCGTCGGAGGGGCTGGTAGCGTCGGGACAGGGGGCTTCACGGGGGGCGTCGCGCTCCGGTGCGTCAGGTGTGCGTTAAGACAACGGCGCTCGGGGATGGTTCTGGCACACTCGCGTGATGCCGCCGGGACGGAGGGACCTTGCTGGCCTGGACCTTGCTGGCATGGATCGGTGCAGTCGGCCCGGCGTCGGCCGGTGAGGCGGCGACCGTGGAGGTGGTGGAAGGACCGCGCGTGGTGGTCCGGGCCACCGGTCGGACGGTGCTGGTGCCGGCCTGTCGCGGCGTGATCTGGGAGGCCTTCGACCTGGAGGCCAAGACCTACGCGCCGCTGCCCGACACACCCTGTGGGATCGGCGCAGCGCACTCGGTGGACGCCGAGGGGCAGACGTTCGTCCCCACGGTCGAGATCCCCCCTCGGACGGTCGTGCGCGCGGTGGTGGTGGTCGGTGAGGGCTGCGCTGACGGCATGCCGTTCGAGCTTGCGGAGTGCAAGAGGATCTCGGCGGTGGTCAGTCGAAACCTGACGGTGCGGGGGGACGACGAGCCGTGAGCCTGCGTTGATGCTCGATCTCGTTCCCGCTGTGGAAGCAGTCGTGGGCCGCGGTCCGTGGAGTCGTGAGCGAAGCGACCCGTGGTTTCGTGAAGCCGCGGCTCCGCTGACCGTGAAGCCGCGTTGCCGAGTCGAGTCAGGATGGGGGCGCTACAGATCGACCTCGATCTGGAACCCCGGAGAGGGGATGAACGGCAGCCCGCTGAGGTAGTCGCTCTCGGTGTAGTCGTAGTTGTAGATGACGAACTCGGGGTTCTCGCCGGTGACTACGTTCAGCATGTCCAGGTACAGGTCGAGCTTCACGCGCTTGAACGCGATGATCTTGTCGATCCGCATGTGCCCGGCAAGGTAGGGCGGCAGCCGCTCCGAGTTGTAGTCGCCTGTGCTGTAGGGCGTGTAGAGGTCCTGATCGATGTCAGCGACCCCGCCGGAGTACGGCGTGTAGGGGTTGCCAGTGACGTTCTGGAACTTCGCGGAGATCTCCCAGCTCCGCGGCAGTCGGTATCCGGCGGTAGCCACCAGGATGTGTGTCTGGTCGTACTCGTACGGGTACCAGAACTGATCGGGATCGTCCGGGTCGTCGTTGCGCTCCGAGCGCGACAGCGTGTAGCTCACCCACCCGAAGAACCGATCCACCGGCAGGTGGCGGACGATGAACTCCAGGCCGAAGATGCGCCCGACGCCCGTGTTGGTGTAGAAGGCCGAGTCGAGATCCTCGAACTCGGGGTTGGTGACCACCAGGCGGTCCAGCTTCTTGGCGAAGACCGCGCCGTCCGCGTTGATGGCGTCGCCGATCTGCTGGGTCCATCCCAGCTCCGCAGACAGCGCCCGCTCGAAGTCCAGCTCGGCGCGGCCCTCTGGCCGCCACATCTCGAACGGCTGGGGAGGCTGGGTGTAGACGCCCACGCCGAACTTGGGCCCGCCGGACTCGGTGAGCGCGTAGCGACCGGACAGCCGGGGATCGATTGCCCAGTCCTGGTACAGCAGCTTGTCGCCTTCTGGGCGATCCCCCTCTTTGACAGTGATGTAGCTCACCCGCACGCCGGGCCGCAGCAGCAGCCGATCGCGATCGGCGAGGGGGCGCCAGTTGAGCGAGAGGTAGGGGTCGGGGCCCCAGGCCTGACCCGCTCCTTCCACCGTCCAGGGCTCGCGCTCGGCCAGCGGATCGTAGTCGCCGAGCGTGCCGGGGTTGAAGGGCAGCTCGGTGGTGAAGGTGTAGCCACCACCGATCAGATCTACGCCGGCGGTCAGCTCGATGGCCTCGCTGGGGGTCCACAGCAGCTCGCCGCGGATCTCCACCAGGAACTGCCACTGGTCGATCGTGAAGTCGTTGCCCAGCGTGAAGTGCACCGCGTCGGTGCCGAAGGCCGGGTTCACCCGCACGGTGGTGGTGTCCGACAGCGCGCGCGACCACATCAGCGACAGCCGATGCGTGGAGTAGCTGGTGCCCAGATCTCCCTGGGTGTCGGCGTCGGTGCCCTGGGCGAAGCCCGAGGGGGTGCTGACGAGGAGCTGGTCCTCGAACCCGAACACCAGCAGGCTCAGATCGTCGGGCCCGGGCTCTGCGGGGGCGATCTTGAGCTGGTAGTCGTACCAGCGGGGCTTGACGACGAAGTCCGGGTCGACCACCTCCTCGGGCATCGAGAGGATGACCGCGTCGATGTAGGAGCGCCGCGCCGCCGCGGCGCCGCCGATCTTCTTGTTCTTGGCCACGCGCCCGGTGAACAGCCCGCCGCGGTCCCGCAGGGCGGTGCGCCACGTGATGCGGCCCCGCTC
>CAYXGP010000247.1:0-11404 GCA_964464515.1 uncultured Enterobacterales bacterium | reverse complement strand
CCGGGGAACCTCCCGAATCGCTCAGGCTCGACTACTCCCGGCCGGACCTCCTGTCAGAGAGTCGGTGAGTCGCTGAGAGCCGACCTGACAATACGCCGAGTCCGGCCCCCGAGAGGCACGCGATCTGAGCAGCAGGCGATCTGAGCAGCGGGTGATCTCACCCACCCGCTGGGGGATCAAACCCCGGCGGCCAGCGCGCGCTCGTCGGCCTCGGGGCGCCAGCGGACCGTGAGGACCGGCGCTTCGCTGTGGCGCACGACGCGCTCGGCGACGCTGCCCAGCACCACGCGCCGCTGCCCGGTGCGTCCGTGGGTGCCCATGACGATCAGGTCGGCCTCGGCGTCGGCGGCGGCCTCGAGGATGATGTCCACCACCCGGCCGTCGCGCAGCAGGAACTCCGTCTGGACACCCTGCGCGCCGAGCTGGTCGATGTAGGCCGGGATCTGCTTCGCAGCGCGCATCCACAGGAAGTCCACCAGGGTCATCTCCGGCCGCTCGCCGCTCAGCTGGATCACGGTGGTCGGGTCGATGCCCGGCGAGATCTCGGCGACGTAGAGCAGCACGATCCGGGAGCCGATCTGGCTCGCCAGACCGGCCGCGGTCGCCACGGCCTGATCGGAACAGGGGGAGAAGTCCACAGGGACGAGGATGGTGCGTAGATCGAGGAGATTCATGGGGGCTCCGGGGTCGTTTCAGCCCATTGAAAAGCAAGACGTGTGCCGGCCTGGGTCGCGCTCCGCTGTCAGAGGCTGCGGCACACCCGGAAGCCCAGGTTGGCGGCGCGGTGCTTCGCCGAGAACGCGTGCCGACTCGCCGCTCGCCCGCTCCGCGCAGGCTGATCCCAGGCCCCGCCCCGGGCGCTGCGCCGCGGCGTGGGCCCCGGCGGAACCGCGAGCATCTGCGGCGAGGGGGTGAGCACGCGGGAGCCGCGCCGGACCGGCCCTTGCGGTCGGTGGATCTCCGCGCACCACTCCATCACCCCCCCGGCCATTCCCTGCACGCCATAGGGGCTGCAGTCGACGCCGAACGTCTCAGCCGGCGGACCGGGCTGGGGGAGGTGGGAGTCCTGCATGCAGTGGAACGCAGGATCGCTGTAGTCACCCCACGGGAACGCGCGTCCGTCCACGCCGCGCGCGGCCTTCTCCCACTCCAATTCGCCGGGCAGTCGCCACGGGGCGCCGGTCAGCGTCGAGAGCCACCTGCAGTACGCGACGGCGTCCTCCCACGAGACGCCGATCACCGGCGCGCGGGGGGAGATCGCCATGTCACCGACGGCGCTGGGCAGGCGCCACTGCTGCTCCTCCGGGTTCCAGATGGCGATGGGCGCGGGCGGCTGGCGCGGTTCTCTGCGCAGACACGGCAGGCGGGCGCGGGCCTCGTCCATCCTGCCGCTGGTCGCCAGGGAATTGAGGTAGTGCAGATACGCGCTGTTGGTGGTCGGCAGGCGCGCGATGCAGAATGAGGCGACCCACAGCCGCTGGTGGGGGAGGGCGCCCACCGCCTTTCGATCGCCGCCAGCGACAAACCAACCTCCCGGCACCGGCACTGCGTCGCCCAGCGGCTCTGTGCGCTTCGGAAGCACCAGCTTGTGCATCCGGGTCTCTCCGGGGGGGCGACAGCTCCAGCTCTGGTCGCGCGTGATGTGCACCGGGTACCGCAGCGGGAGGTGCCCGCGGGCGCGGATCTCCAGCAGGTAGCTGCCCAGCGGCAGCGGCGCGTCCCACACCGGCGTGCCGGAGACCGTGCCGAACTTCTCGGGGATGAGCCGTCGACCGCGCTGGGCGTAGCGGTGGATGCGCACTCGCGCCCCCTGGGGCTGGGTGTCCAGCTCGAACGTGCCCTCGGCGCGTAGGAAGGCCGCATGCTGGCCGTCGTCGTAGGTGCGGATCGCGGCGTGGTATTCGCGCGCGCCCTTCACGTCGCCGGCGGCCTCCGCGGTCTCCGCCCGCTCGCGGAACAGGTCGGCCAGCAGCGCGCGGGCCTCGGGCAGATCGGGGGCCCGCGCCAGCGCGAGCTGCGCGGTCTCGGCGACGGCGTGGTACAGCCCCTGGACGGTGTCTTCAAGCGCCTCCGCGCGCTCCTCGAGGGCCCACGCCGACTCCTTTGTGGCCAGGTCGTCGGAGGGACGGAGCGAGACCAGCGCGGCGCGCGCGCGCTCACGGGCCTGGCGATGGCGCGCGCGGGCAGCGGCGAGCTCCGGCAGGCGGTCGCGGGCGCGGGCGAGGTGGGAGAGGGCCCGCTCTCGCGCCTCGGAGCCCTCCAGCCACGCGTCCAGGCGCCGCACGACGTCTGCGGCCTCCGCGGGGCGCTCGTCGATGTTCGGCGTCATGCACCCGCGCCAGATCGCCTCCAGCCCCTCGGGCGCGCGCGCGCCGTCCGGCGGCTCGGGAGGGCCCGCGACCACCTGATCGACCACCGACTGCGTGCCGCTGCCGCGGTAGGGGGAGCGCCCATACAAGATGGCGAACAGCAGCGCCCCCAGCGCCCACAGATCCGACCAGGGGCCGAGGCGATCGCTCTCGCCGCGCGCCTGCTCGGGCGACATATAGGCCGGCGTGCCCACGACCGCGCCGTGCTGGGTGGCGAACTCTCCCGACATCGCCTGCATGCTGGAGCGCACGGGCGGAGAAGGGGACACCGGAAGCGAATTGTCGGGGATGGTCTCCAGCACCGCCGACGCCACTGCCATCCGCTGCACGGTGTCCGGACCTCCGCGCCAGATCTTCGCCAGCCCCCAGTCGACGACGAGCACCTCACCGAAGCTACCCACCATCACGTTGTCGGGCTTGAGGTCGCGATGGATCACGCCGCGCGAGTGCGCGAACCCCACCGCCTCGCAGACCATCCGGAACACCCCGATCAGGCGCCGGACCGTCCAGGTGGCGCCGTCGGCGGTGCCGGGCATGTGGATGATGGAGATGAGCTCCCGCAGGTTGCGCCCCTTGATCTCCTTCATCGTGATGAACCAGCGGCCGTCCTTGAGCTGGCCGAGATCGTGGATCGGCACGATGGCGGGGTGCTGGAGCTGCGAGACCACCTGCGCCTCGTGGATGAAGCGCCGGATCATCACCGCGTCGGACGCCAGACGCGGCTGCAGCGTCTTCAGCGCCACGATGCGGTTCAGCGAACGATCGAGGGCCCGGTGAACCTCCCCCGCGCCGCCGCGTCCGATCGAACTCATCAGGTGGTAGCGCTGCGCCGTCGGCATCATGCTGGGCACGGGCGGCAGGAACCCCTCCACGGGAGACTCCGGCCGAGATGACGAGGCGATGTGCTCAAACATCGTGTCGTCGTCGGCGAATTCCGTGTTGTCGCTGTCCGGTGGCTCGTCGGGCATCAGCGTCATGATACGCCACAGCGGTGCACATCTACCGCTGGGACCTCGACAAGACCTACCTGGAGACGGACTTCGACTCGCTGCGGGGCCTGGTTCGCAGCGCCACCGAGCCCGCGCGCGCCAAGCGGGCGCTTCCCGGGGCTACGCCGCTGCTGCGCGCGCTGAGTCAGCGCACCGGCGCGCGGGTGTTCATCCTCTCCGGATCGCCTACGCAGCTCCGAGATGTGCTGGAGGAGAAGCTCCGGCTGGACGGTATCCGCTTCGAGAGTCTGGTGCTCAAGGACAGCCTGCGTCACCTGCGGCGCGGGCAGGTGCGGATGATCCGCAGCCAGTTCGGCTACAAGCTGCCGGCGCTGCTGCGGGCGCGTGCGGGGCTGGGGGGCGCCACGCGCGAGACGCTGTTCGGCGACGACGCAGAGGTCGACGCGCTGGTCTACTCCGTCTACGCCGACGTCGTCGCGGGGCGAGTCGGCGCGGACCGCCTGTCGCGGATCATGGAGGCAGGCGGCGCCTACCCGGGGCAGATCGCCGATGCTCGCGCGAGCCTCGCGCGGCTGTCCACCACCGAGGCGGTCGAGCGCATCTTCATCCGCCTCGAGCGGCGCAGCGCGCCCCAGCGTTTCGCCGCCCTGGGGGCGCGCCTCGTTCCCGTGCACTCCTGGTGGCAGGCGGCGCTGGTGCTGTTCGGCGCGGGCCACATCGACGCCTTCGCCACCGTGCGCGTCCTGCGCAGCGTGTGGGAGTCTCGCGGTCGCGACACCTGGGCCATCTGCGGACTCACGCAGGACATCCTGCGGCGCGGGCACGTCGATGCCGAGGTGCTCGGGCGCCTGGAGCTCCCCGAGGCGCTGCGGGGCGAGCTGCTGCGGGCGGGGGAGCGCGTGGGTTCGCTGTCCGCTCCCGCCGCCGCGAGCGCCGCCGTCGACTATGTGCGGCTGCTGCAGCGTTGGAAGCGCAAGGCCGGCGCATGACGGGCTCCACCCTCGACGCAGTGGACGGTCTGCGGCACGACCTCGGCAAGTACATCAGCTTCGAGGTGCGGTTCGCTGGCCCCGAAGCCGACGCTGAGACGCTGCGCGCCGCGCTGAAGTCCGATCTGCTGACCACCCGAAAGAGTGGCGAACACACCGAGTCTGCGTGGGCGCTGTGGGCGCGGCTGCGTCCCGCTTCGCTCGCGAGCGACCCCGACGTGGTGGCGATCGATGACGCCCTCGGGGCCCTCGCGCAGATCGATCTGGAGGGCCCTCACGGCGAGCTTCGGCGCGCCGCTGAGCTGGCCCGCGCTGTGACCGATGCCACCCGTCGCCTGTCGCGGCGGATCCACGCGGAGGTCGACGGTGGCTGAGATCCTCGTCATCGACGATCAAGACCGCACCATCGCTCTCTGCAGGAGGGTGATGCCGGAGCACATCTGGCGCGGACCTGCGCGCTGCTGGGAGGAGGCCAGCGCGGCCCTGCAGCAGCATCGGCGGCGCCTGGGGCTGGTGCTCCTCGATCTGCACTTCGACCTGCCCGCGGAGCAGCTCCTGGGCCTGGGGTCGGAGGCGCCGACCGCCGCTGAGCTGCGGCGAGCCCGTCGCGAGCAGGGGATCTCCATCCTCGCGGCCCTGCGCCGGGGTCACCCCGACCTGCCCGTCATGCTGATGACCGCTCGCGACGGCGCCCTGGAGCGCGCCGCCGATCGCCATCGCGCAGAGGAGTACACGTACTTCCTCGACGACGAGGACCTCGACGCCCGCGCGCTCCGGGGGCAGGTGACCGGGATCCTGCAGGCCCGCGTGGGCGACGCGCGCGATGGCCCCATCTACTGGGGCCGCAGTCTGCCGATGCAGAGACTCCGCCAGCGACTCGTCACATTGGCGCGCGGCAGACTCCCCGTCATCCTCGCCGGCCCCACCGGGACGGGCAAGTCCCTGCTGGCGCGCCACTTCGTACACCCTCGCAGCGGACGCACCGGGAAATTCGTCGCGGTGGACCTGTCGACGATCCCGCGGGATCTGGCCGGCGCCCACCTGTTCGGGGCCGTGCGCGGGGCCTACACGGGCGCGGTCGCCGATCGCCGGGGGGCCTTTGAAGAGGCCGATCAGGGCACTCTGTTTCTCGACGAGATCGGTCATCTCGGCGAGGATCTGCAGCGCATGCTGCTGACGGTGCTCCAGGAGCGCGCGGTGGTCCGCGTGGGCGACACCCGGGAGCGCAGCGTCGACGTCAAGCTGGTGGTCGCCACCCATGAAGATCTCCGCGAGATGGTACGCCAGGGACGCTTCCGCGCCGATCTGTACATGCGACTCAACCCCGCCGCGTCCGTCTCGCTGCCGTCGTTGTCCGAGCGCGGACTCGATCTCGACCGGCTGCTCGCGTTCACCGTCGACCGTATCTGCGCGACGCCCCACGTCCAGGATCTGCTGAGCGAGGCCGCCGAACGCATGGAGCTGGAGCGCCGGGGGCGGGAGCCCTGGGCCGCGGTGGTCAGTAGCGGAGACACCGTCGCGGCCGCGTCGGAGGGGGCGTTCGTCTTTCTATTGCCCGAGCGCACGCTCCAGCTCCTGCGATCCCACCGCTGGCCGGGCAACCTCCGCGAGTTCACCATGACCGTCGAGAACGCGATCGCGCTCTCGGTGGCCGAGGCGATCACCGCCGGCGCGGGGGGCGGCCGCGGGGACGTGATCCAGATTCGCCCCAAGCTGATTCGGGATCTCCTGCGGGCGACCGGGGGGCTTTCTGCGGAGTCGGGGGACGAGCGCGGGTGGAGACTCGACGTGCGGGTGCGCGCGAACGATACGCTGAATCGTGTGGCGCAGGACGTCGAGCGGCAGTACTTCACGCGGCTGTATCTGCAGGAACGGGGGGACTTCTCGGCGATGGCGGTGGTATTGTTGGGGGACGCCGGGCTGGGGCGGAAGGTGCAGCTTCGGTTCAACCAGCTTGGGCTGAAGGTGCGGGAGCTGCGGGATCGTATTCCGGGTTGATCGGGTTGGTGGTTTCGTTGTCGTGTCGTGTTCAGGGGGTGAGACTGCGATGTGTCTGCGTTCATGAGGAGACGCGAGGCCGTGGCGGCGTGTCCTCGACTCCGCGTGATATCGGCAGCCGCGACTTCACGAGACCGCGTAGCCACGAACCGCGTTTCCTCGGTCCCGCGATCCACGTGAGCGCGTCTCCTCGTTCCACGAACCGCGTGCAGCGGAGGGTCTCACCGCCGATAGCCACAGACGCTATCGCACTGCACGTGGATCGCGGTTCGTGGTTCGTGAGAGCGTGGGTCGAAGATCGTGGGAACGCGAAACCGCGAAACCGCGCAGTCGTGAAATCGCGGGGCCGAAAAACGTGGAAACGTGGACACGGCCGCCACCGCGTGTCCTCGACTCTGCGTTCCATCGGCAGCCGCGTGAAGCGGCGGGTCTCACTTTGACCCGCACCGGCCCAATCTCCCGCCTCGCCGCCGCCGCAGTCGCCCTGCTGGTCCTCACCCCCCTCGCCGGCCTCCTGTGGGGCCTCGTCTCTCCGCCGCCCGATCCCTTCGGTGGGGAGCCCCCGGATCTCGCCACGCTCCTCGCCCGCAGCCGCGCTCTGGAGCTGCTGGCCACCAGCGCTCTCCTCGGCGTGATGGTCTCGACGGGCGCGACGGTCGTGGGCGGCTGGCTGGCCTGGGCCGAGCACCGCCTGGTCTACCCGGGACGCCCGGCGTTGGCGATCGCCTCTCTGCTGCCTCTGGCGATGCCCAGCTACATAGTGGCGGCCTGTGTCGCCTCGGGCGTGGGCCCCCGCGCAGCGGGGTTGCCCCTGGCCTCGCTGGTGCTGGTGGTGGTCTGCGCGCCGCTGGTGCAGATACTGGTGGGCACGGCCTTGGCGCGGGGATCAGCGGCCGAAGAGGAGGCCGCCCGTCTGTTGGGCGCCTCGCCACGTCGAGTCTTCACGGCGGTGGTGCTCCCCCGCATGCGTCCGGCGCTGGCCCTGGGCGCGGTGATCAGTCTGCTGTACGCCGTCAGCGACTTCGGCGCGGTGGCTGTGCTGGACTGCCCGGTGCTGACGTGGCGTCTGTACGACGCCGTGCGCGGTCAGCAGCTCGCAGAGGCGACTCTCCTCGGGTTGGCGCTCCTCGGGGTCACGGTGCCCTTGTTCGTGGTGACGCGTTGGGTGCGTGGGCGCGGGATCGCTGCGGGTGTGGCGAACCCTCGGCTGCCTGCGCGGCTGGCGCCGGGCCCCGCGGCGCTGGGCCTCACCTATGCGCTGCATGCATTGGTCATCGGCCTCGGGGGCCTGGTGCCCGTGGTGACATTGACCGGCTGGGTGATCGAAGGCGCGCGGCGCGGCGAGCCGTTCGCGGCGCTGTGGACCCCGCTCGCAGACACCGCGCTGCTGTCGGCGACCGGCGCGGTGCTGATCTGTGGGTTGGCGCTGGCGCCGGCTTGGGTGGCTGGTCGGGAGCGCCGGGCCATCGCGGCCCCGGTGGAGCATGCCACCTTGCTCACGTCCGCGCTCCCGGGGGTGCTCCTGGCGCTCGGGCTGGTGCTGGCGGCGCTCGGTGTCGCTCGGGCCACTGGGAACGGTCGCGCGCTGTATGCGGCGCTGACCGGCAGCGGCGTCTTGCTGATGGCAGGGTACGCGGTGCGCTTCCTCGCCGAAGGCTATGCGGCGCTGGGGCCGGCGGTGCTGGCGATGGACCGGCGGCAGGAGGAGAGCGCGCGGGTGCTCGGGGCGACCGCCGCGCGCTGGCTGGCGCGGATCGGCCTGCCCGCGCTGGCTCCGGGGATCGGCGCAGCGATCCTGCTGCTGGCGCTTGCGATCCTCAAGGAGCTCCCGGTCACGCTGCTGCTCGGGGGGAGCACGGGGCGATCGACGCTGGCGTTTCGGGTCTGGGATCGGTACGGAGAGGCGCTGTGGCACGACGCTGGCGCAGCCGGGCTGCTGCTGGTCGCGCTGTCGGGCGCCGTGGTGGCGCTGACGCTCCGGCCGCGAAGGAGGCGACGATGATCCCCCTCCGCGTACACGAGCTTCGGCACCGTTACCCCGAGACCCCCGTGCTGAACGGGATCGACCTCACGGTACAGCCGGGAGAGCTGGTCACCGCGCTGGGGGCGTCGGGCTGCGGAAAGACCACCCTGCTGCGGGCCATCGCCGGGCTGCTCACGCCCACCTCCGGGTCGATCGAGATCGGCGGAGCGATCGTGGTGGCGGATGGACGCGAGCGCGTGCCGGTGGAGCGCCGACGGGTCGGGCTGGTCTTTCAGGAGTACGCGCTGTTTCCGCAGATGACGGTGGCCGCCAACGTCGGGTTTGGTGTGGGGGATGACACGGCCCGTGTCGACGAGCTGCTTGCATTGGTCGGGCTGTCGAATCTGGCCGGGCGGCGGCCGGCTCAGCTCTCGGGCGGTCAGCAGCAGCGGGTCGCCCTGGCCCGGGCGCTGGCGCCGCGTCCCCATGTGTTGCTGATGGACGAGCCGTTCTCCAATGTCGACGCGCAGCGGCGTGCTGAGATCGGCCGACAGGTTCGGGAGACGATCCGAGCGGAGGGGGCCGCCGCGCTGCTGGTCACCCACGACCGGGAGCAGGCGCTGCGGCTGGCGGATCGGGTCGCGGTGCTGGTCGCCGCTCCTTCCGGGGCGGTCCTGGCGCAGCTTGACACGCCACAGATGGTGTATCGACGGCCGTGTAGTGCAGAGGTCGCACATTTGACCGGACCGGCGTTTTTGCTGTCAGGGGAGGCGGCTGGAGAGACCGCAGAGACAGCGCTGGGAACGGTCCGGCTGGTGGCGCCTCGTCAGGGAACCGTGGAGATCGTGCTGCGGCCGGAGTCGGTTCGGTTCGTCTCTGATTCGGCGGGGCCGCACTCGGTGGTGGAAAATCGATTCATCGGGCGGGGCTGGGAGCTGGACTGTCAGACGCCTGCTGGGGTGATCGCCGTCTGTGATGAGTCTGCCCGGTCGGGGACGGGGCGGGTGGAGATCTCCGGGGCGGTCTGGGCGCTGCCAGAGCGCTGAGTGACCGCTTCCGATGCTCGGCTGGCAGCGGCGGATCGACTGCTCGCCGTGCTCCTTCGCCCAGCCAGCGCTGATCTCAGGGACGAGCCAGGCTACCGCGATCAATCGCTCTTCAGAGCGCTGACCCAGCTCTCCGGATCGGGCACGCTCGCCCGCAGCGTCCCCCGGGTCATGCCCTTTCGGTACGCTACCACCAGCGCACCGTCGTCCGTGGTCGGATCGGCACGCGGCGTGAACACGGCGAGGTCGGGGGGCGTCGCCGCTCCTCGAAACGGCACCACCAGCACCGGCTGGCCCATTCGACGGCCGAGTATGCGGTAGAACTGAAAGATGTACAGGACTCGGCCGACCACCTTCAGATCGGCTCGCTTCCAGGATATCCGCGCCCCGAAGACCGCCCACCCGGTCATGCGTATCCGCACGTCGAGCGCCTCGTGGCTCACCGGCCGATGGGCCAGGTCCCGGAGGAGCGCGGCGGCCTTTCGGTTGTAGTAGGTGCCGATCGCCGCGTTCCCGCCGATGACCCAACCGAACATGAGCAGCACCGGCCCCAGGTTGCTCCATTCCATCAGATGCCTCGGGCCTCTCGCCTTCTCTGCCGTTTCAATCGTCCCTCCCACGACCGAGTCTATCACGCCTCCACTCTCCGAGAGCATGGCGAAAGACCCACTCGGTCCGCCGTGGGGTGGTTGCCCCGCTCCTCCCACGCGAGCGGTGCCCCGCCGCAGAACAGTAGGAACGCCAGGATCGCGATGAGCGGTGCGATCGAGACGCGCATCCACGATGATCGGCGTGCGGCCTCTGGCTCGATGGAGGGGGCGTTGGAAGACTGGGCGGTGCTCACTGTTGTGCTATCGCACGCACCCAACTATCAGCCCTGGAATCGGCTCCCCCTCACATGCCGACGATATGCGCTTGATGCATTGCATTCTCACGCTTCTGCATATCGACCATCAAGAAATCAAAGCCCTCAGTTCTTTGAATGTACTTTGATGTCTCTGGACAAAGTGTGCAGTTAGGCCGCTCCAGGAAAAGAGATATCCAATGATCGGCGTGGAGGCGCGAGCCCATTGGCTCGCCTCGCTCGCAGTCGTATCTGGATACTTCCAGAGCGTGGCGAGCCGAGGGGCGACGCGCATCCGCGTCGAGGGTGGATAGGGGTTTTTCTGGAGCGGCCTTAGGCCGCTCCAGAGATTCCAGCGTACAAAAGTGCCCAGGCAGGTGTTGCCTGATCGACTTCAGATGCGCCCGAATGGCGGATCTCGAGAATAGTGGTCACGCTATCTGTAGAATCCCAATATTCCACATAGGCCGTTCCCTCCGCCGCCGCATGGGGATGACCCACATACACCTCCCTCTGGGATCGATCGTCCACACCGGCGATGGTGCTCATGTAGGACAGGTTACCTGGGGAACAGGCCAGAGGGCCTTGCTCTCCCTGTTTGAGCAGGTTCATCGCCCAGGCAACCTCTGTCTCGCATGGGGCGTTGCTACAAACATCTCCAGGATTGTCGTCTCCGCAGTGCTCGACGGCATCCCGCTGACACCCGACAAGAACGAGCGTTCCACCGACCAGGGCGTACATCGTCATCGCTGTGGTCTCCAGTCGGCGTAGTGGTGCGTGGGTGGTTCGGGACGCTTCTCGGGCGTATCCCAGCGCGCGAGGAGGGTTGAGTTTCAGGTTGGAGGCCGTGAATCCGCCGCACGCAGCTTCATCGGTCGGACCCAGCCGCCGTGCGGGAGCTCCCACTCGGCGAGCGCGGCCGCTTCGCTGGCATCTTCGAGGACCAGTACGCCAAGGCCCGGGCCCGACCGCAGCAGGCGCGTATATGCGCTCTCTGGTCCCAGCCACCCGGCGGGTCCGATCCATCCTTCCTGCGCGGTCCGCAGACGCGTTCGCCCTTTCAGCAACATCGGCGGGCAGCCCGAACGTCCCCTCCACTCGTCACTCGTCACTCGGAACATCCACACGCACTCGCACCTCCACTGTTTTTTGTGGGTTTTGTATTGGCGTCTATTTGTTCATTCGGGATCGTTGATCGTTGATCGTTGATCGTTGATCGTTGATCGTTGATCGTTGATCGTTGAT
>CAYXGP010000246.1:0-11408 GCA_964464515.1 uncultured Enterobacterales bacterium | reverse complement strand
GCGATCGGCGGAGGCTGGATAGTGTGGAAACTTGTTATTCTGGAGCAGCCTAATGGTGCCACCCAACGGAGCACACCCATGAGTTCGACGTCCCTCTCCCGCCGCTCGGATCCCGGCATCGCAGCGGTCCTCTCCCTGATCGTCCCTGGCGTCGGGCAGGCCTACGCCGGCCGCTGGGGCTGGGCGATCTTCTGGCTGATCATCACCCCCGGATTCTGGATCGGCAGCGGTGGCCTGATGGGCTGGGTCTGCCACATCCTCTCTGGCATGCAGGCGATGGGGCAGGTCCGCCGCTGAACCATCGACGCGTCAGAGCATCGACCCGTCAGAGCATCGACGCATCCAGGCCGACCGGGCGGTCCTTGCGGAACGTCTCGCGGTACTCGGCGCTGCTGCTGCGCCGCTCGGTGTCCAGCTCGGCGTCGATGCTCCTCATCAGCTCGGCCTCCGGCTCCGGCTGGGGCTCGGGCAGCCCTCCCGACGGCGGCGTGACCTCGGCGGGATCGGTGAACGCCACATGCGCTCCGTCGGTGATCAGCGCCGGCGCGCCCATCGGCACCACCGCGACGCCGCGCACGTCGGTCTGTGTCGCGATCACGCCCCCGCGGCCGTCCAGCGCGCGCACAGAGACCCCCGCGGCTGGTCGCTGACCCCGATACACCCGCAGCCGTCGCTGTCCACCCTCATCCAGCGCTTCGACCGTGAGGGCCGATCGCACGAGCAGGGTGCTGGCCGCCGCGCCGTCGGCGTCGAGCCGAACAAGCCACGCCCCGGGCCCGTCGAGCGGGACGGAGATGGTGGTCTCCTCGGGAAAACGTGAGGAGCCCAGCCGCCGCACGCCGCTCCACTGCGGGCTGACCCCCGCCACCCGGACCGCTCGGACCGCGCGGAGACCGCCGTCGCGCAGGAAGATCGTGCGGAGATCGAGCTGATAGGCGCGCACATGCACCTCCGACAGGCCCGCTGCCGTCAGGTGGACCTTCGCGGCGCCGCCGACGGGGGCGCGCTGGAATGGCTCCGGCGTCAGCACCACCCGCGTGAGCGCCTCGGCCGCCTGCATCGCCTCGGGTCGATCAACCGCGCGGTACCCGGCCAGCGCCGCGGTGATGTCGCCGCGGGCCTCGTGGAGCCGCGCCATCGCGTACCGTGCGTCTTCCCGTACCCGCGCGGGGCCCAGCGTGCCGTCTGGCTGCGGGAACTCGTCCTCGACCACGCGCCGGAGCGCTGCGAGTGCCTTGCTGTGCGCGCCGGCCCCCGCCAGGGCCACCCCCTCGAGGTAGCGCAGGCGATCCGAGAGCAGGCCGCCGTCGTCTGCGAATCGACCGGACCACCGCGCGGCCGGCTCGAACGCCCGCAGCCGAAGCAGCCCGCGGGAGAGGTGCAGGGCCGCCGCGTCGCGATGCGGGGAGTCGGGATGGAGCGCGATGAACTCGCGCCCCCAGGCCGCCGCCAGCAGCCGCAGATCGGTGGCGTCGGGTTCCCCCTCCGACGGCTCCCACCCGCCTTCAGCGAGCGCGCTCAGCTCCCGCGGCAGGTGGAAGGCCGCCGTCTCGACGACAGGGAGATCGCCCCAGCGCTGCGTCAGCTCGCGCATGGCCTGCAGCGACGACAGCGGACCGGTGATGTCTTCGAGCTGTCGTACGGCCGCCGCCTGCTCCAGGAAGGCCGCCCCCAACCCCGCGCGCCAGACGGTGACGGCGCGCACATGCTGACCGGTCTCCTGGTACGCCTCCGCCACCGCCGCCACGGTGGGCAGCGGCAGGTTCGCGCTGGGGTTGCCGTCTCGCAGCTCCTCGAATCGCCCGATGATCTCCGCCGCCTCTGCACCAGCAACCGCGCGTTCGAAGCGGATCTGCACCACCTCGGCCAGCAGCCCTGGCGTCCAGTCATCGAACGCTGGCCACGGCGCGAGCCACACCTCCGGGTCTCTCCCCGCAGCGGCGGCCTGGCGCGCACCGGCCAGCGCCAGCGCGGGGGTCTGCCGAGGGGCGTCCGGGGAGATCTCCACGACCAGGCGCGCGAGCTGTGTGCCGTCCGGGGCGCGCAGCCCGTCGACGAGCCAGGCCCCCGGCTCCCGCGCCTCCAGCCAGTCCCCGCGCGCGATCAGCCCCGCGGGGGGAGCCCAGCCCGGGGCGTTGATGTCAGCGGTGGTGACCAGGCGATCGCCCGGCCGCAGCCAGCACGTGACGTCACCGCAGAGACCGGGCGTCGCGCTCCTCAGAAGGCGATGTGCGGTGCGCGGATCGGCCAGCGGCGCGCCGTCCAGCCCCGCCGGGATCGGGAGCGCCAGCGCGGGATCTGCGTCCTGCGGGGCGGGGGGCGGCGTGGAGGCGACCCGGTAGATCAGGGGCTCGTCCGCGCCGGACACCGTGGGCAGGAGATGGCCCTCCAGGGCCAGCCGGAGGCTGCCGCCGCGGGAGAGGTCGAGCGCGCCGAGCGTCGCTCCCACGAGCGTGATCTCTGCGCTGCCCGTGGACCGGCCCGGCTGCCCGGAGACCGCTCGGATCCAGTCGGGGCGCTCGGGGTGGCCCACCGGCGGCGGACCCGCGGCGAGGAGGGCCGCGCGCCCCTCCAGATCCGGGCGACCCAGCTCCCGGGCGGCGAGCACCGCCTGGATCGAGTGACCGGTGATCAACGGCGCCGCGGCGGCGGTCTCTCCCGAAGCGATGAGCACCCGCGCCAGGAGAGCCGCGTCAGACGGTGTCAGTCCCGAAGCCATCCGTCGCAGGCGCGCCAGCGTGCTGGGATCGACCTTGAGGCCCGCGCGGAGGCGAGCGAGGGTGGAGCGGAGGCGCCCCCGGGTGTCCGCCGGGCCTGCGCCGAGCCGCTGGGCAGCCGCGGCGATCTCGCCCGAAGGAATGGTGAAGCGTCCCCGCGCAGCCGCCAACGCCAGCAGCCAGCCGGGATCACCCGCGGTGGCGTGACCGGACCGCAGGCTCGCACGCGTCGCCTGGAACTCTGCGTCCAGGGCGGTCTGCTCCGCGGGGGCCGCCCCCTCGTGGGCCGCCAGCACTGCTCGGGCCCGGGTCGCCAGGCGACCGCCGTCGCGATGGATCGCGGGGTCGTCCTCCAGCGCCAGCGCGGCCAGGGGCAGGCCGCCGCCCGCGCCGATCGCGACCACCACCACATCGCCCCCTGGATCTGCCAGGTCTCCGGCCAGCGGCGCCGTCCAGGTGGCCACGTCACGCACGGCCTCGTTCACCACCAGCTTCACGGTGACCGGTCGGCCGGCGGGCTGCGCGTCGAGGGCCAACACCCGGTGCTCACCGGCGGGGACGGCCACCGGGATCTTCGTGGCGCTGCCGCTGACCCACACCTCGAGGTGCGCATCGAGTGGTGTGTCCGCGGCGTTCACCACGGTGGCTCGGGGAGCGACCTCACCGCCGGGGGACCGCGGCGCTGGGAGATCGAGCAGCAGCCGCTCGGTCGCCGCCGGCCGCGTGAAGGTGGTCGCGCCCACCGCGTCTGCGGTGAGCGCCAGGGCCCGCACCGGCCGCGCCGCGGGGGGGCGCGGCGCGTCGACCACCAGCCGCGCCTCTCCCCGGGCGTCCGTCTCGAGGATCTTCCACAGCAGGCGCCCGCGCTCGCCGGTCAGGGTGCCTCGCTCCTTCACGCCGCGCCCGCCGAGCGCCCCGCCGACGAGACCTCCCGCGGCTCCGCCGCCTACGCCGCCGAAGCTGCCGCCGCCCCAGCCGTACCCCTCTGCTCCCAGGGCGATGGGGACCTGCGCCAGCGCCTCCGCAGACCCGAATCGACCTGTGCTGGCGGCCTTCGCTCGGAGCGCCGCCCGCGTCCGCGCCTCTTCTTCGCGCAGCGCCGCAGCCACCGGTACGCCGCTCGCGCCATGCACCAGTCTCCCCGCGCGTCCGCCCGCCGACTGCGCGCCGGACCGGCGGGGTCGCAGCAGACCCGCGTCGATCTGCGCAGGCGCGCCCGCCGTCTGCAGCAGGCGAAGATCGATGGCAGAGAGGGCCACCTGGGCTGAAGTCGGGCGCCCCGCGGCGTCGGTCACCCGAAGGACGATCTCCCACCGTTCGGGAGCGGGGGTGATCTCCATGTCGACGGACAGGGCCGAGCGGAGGGCCACCGGGTGGGCATCGACCGCGCCATCCACGGTGGTGGCGACGATCGCGATCTCCCCGTCCAGATCTGTTTCGGTCTCCCAGCGGATGGGGCGTCCCGGCTGAGCGAGGGCGGCCGCGTGGATCCCCTGCTGCTCCAGAGTGAGCAGCGCCGGTCTCCCCTCTACCGATGGATGTAGCGGCGCGCCTGTGGGGGCGTCGAGTGGCAGCCCCGTGAGGCGTGGCAGGTCGCTCGACACGTGCAGGGCCGCCCTCCCGCCGGTGCTCCGCCCGTCCGCAGCGATGGCGCGCACGCGGTACCGCCCGGCGGGCAGAGGCGCGAGGAGATGGGTGAGGGGGGCCTCATCCAGTGTGAGCGCGATCCGCTCCCGAGAGATCTCCACCGAGATGCCCGGTTGCGCGGGGCCCTCGCCGCGCCAGGTCTCCGCTCCGGAGATCGGCTGGGCCAGATCGAGCACCCAGGGATCGGCAGTCGGCTGCGGCTCCGGAGATCCGCCGCGCAGCTCGGTGATCAGCAACGTCACCGGCCCTGGCGATCCCGAGATGGTGAGCTCGGGCGCCTCCCCAGGGCGCAGAAGATCCTGGGCGGCGCGCACCGACAGCGGCGGCGCCGAGGGGGCCGCCTCGAACGCATGAGCGCTCAGCTCGGTCCCGGGCACCCGGGCCCGCAGGTCGCGCTCCAGCCCCTCGGGACCCGCGGGCAGCGCCAGACGGCCCCGCGCGTCGGTCTCGCCGCCGCCGTCTGTGTCGGACAGAGCCTCGGTCCAGCGGATCGGCAGACCCTCCAGCGGAACACCGCGGGCGTCGCGGGCCTCGACCACGCCCTCGTGGAGGGTCAGCGACGGCCGCTCGTCCGTGGCCGCGACCCGCACGCTGCCGACGACGACCGGCGTCTCCGCGCCCGGCGGCAGGCCCCGCAGCGAGAGCCAGCCGTCGGTCACCACCGCAGGCAGCGGCAGGTCCGCGCTGAAGGCACCGCGCGTGTCCGCGGACGCGGAGACAGTCTCACAGAGGCGCTGTCCGCCGCGGTCTTCGATCCACAGGTCCCAGCGCCCGGTGAGAGGCCGGTCTGTTCGAAGCGCAGCTCCGCGGAGACCCACGAGATCTCCCGCTCGGTACACCGGGCGGTCCAGGTCGACGTCCACACGCATCCCGAGATCCGCGGGGCGACCCTCAGAGCGATGGAGCGTGAGGAGCGCCGGGGCCCCGCGACGCTGAGCGAAGATCGTCATGGACTCCCCAGACGCGCTGGTCTGCAGGAGCCCGGAGCGATCGGTTCGGGCGGTACGGATCCCCGCGCTGTCGGAGACGAGGACCTCCACACCGGAAGCGGGGCGGCCGCCGCGCAGCACCGCCACCACCAGATCGTCACCCGAGACCCGCGCGATCAGCTCCAGATCCGAGACGAGGAGCACGGTGCGCGCCTCAAGGGTGTCGCTCGCGGCGGTGACCGTGTAGAGGCCGGGCCCGTCGAGGCGCACCGGCGCGCTGAACGCCACCTCGGCCATCGGCCGGGCCTCCGGCACCGGCGTCGTCCAGCGGCGGTCTGGCGCGATGACGGCGACGTCCAGCTCGGGCAGATCGCTCTGGGTGCCGCCCGCGCGCACGAACGCTTCAGCGTCGATCCGGTGAACCCGCAGCTCGATCTCGTCCAGATTGCGTGCGGACAGACGCACCACGCCGGGCTGATCTCCTGTGGCGATCTGCAGATCGGGCTGCTGCAGGCGGTGCCACTCTGCGCCGGCCACATAGGACAGCGTCGGGTGCTGCTTCATCTCCTGCAGCCACGCCAGCGCGCCCCGCGGATCGTCTCCATCCAGCGCGCGCTGACGCGCCAACGAGCGCAGGGCGTCCTGCCCACCCGAGGTCTCCGGCCAGCGCGCCAGCACCTCGCGCCACAGCTCCCGCGCGCGCGCGCCGTCCCCTGCGGCCCTCGCGACCCGGCCAGCCTCCACGCCGCCCCGGGCGGCCTGCTCGCGATCGCCCGTCGCCATCACCGAGGCGTAGCGGCGCAGCGCCTCGGCGGGGTCGTCCGCGCTCCGCGCCGCCGCCAGCAGGGTCTGTGTGAGCGCGGTCTCGGTCTCGGCTCGCCGCTGCCCCGACGGGAAGCGCTCCAGCGCCTGTTGGTACCGGGCGATGGCCGCCGCGGTGTGTCCGAGCTTGCGGTCGCGGGCGGCGAGGCGGAGCAGCGCGCGCTCGGCGGCGGCGTCGTCTCCCGTCGCGAGGGCGGTCAGCGGGGCGTCGGTGGGGAGTCCCTGCGCGCTGAGCGTGTCCAACCACCGCTCCAACTCCTTCACCGGGCGTCCGCCGAGCGCCGAGATGAGCTGCTCGTACAGCAGCGCGGTCGCCAGCGGTCGCGGGCTCGCCACCGCTGCCTGCGCAGCGAGGGTAGGGGCGTCACCCGAGAGGGTCTCCAGCAGCGCGAGCCCCGCGTCGGGGGTCAGCAGACGGGCCAGGTGCCGCCGCAGCGTGGGGGAGTCATCGGCGATCAGCGCGCGTCGCAGGGTGGAATGCAGCCCTGTCGATCCGGAGCGACCGCTCCGGCTGACGTCTGCGGCGAGGCGAAGGGCGATCTCGCGGCGCCGGTCTTGTGGGATCGCCAGGCGCAGGGCCAGCTCCCGCAGCGACATCGACGCGGGATCATCACCCGCCTCCTCGATCAGGGCAGCGATCTCCTCGAGCAGCCCCGCGTCGCGGGCCGGCCCCAGCGCCCGCTGGCCCACCGCCGCAGTGAGCGTCACGGCGCCCTCGACGTCTCCCAGAGACGCGAGCGCAGCGGCGCGGTTGAGCGCGGCCTGGTCGGCGCAGCTCGCCGCCGAAGGAACATCGCCCAGGGTTCGAGAGGCCGCGGCGGGATCACCGGCCTGCCGCTGGACGCGACCCACGAGGCAGGCCTTCGCGTTCGGATCGGGGGCGTCCCACCGCTCGAGCAGCGCCAGCGCCCGACGGGGATCGGCCTCTGCCAGCGCGATCAGCGCGTCTTCACGCGAGGTGGCGAGCACCGCTCCCACGAGCGCGATGATGAGCAGCAACCCCAACGAACCTCCCCCGCGCCACGTAGCGTGGGGAGGGACCGCGGTCAGCGGCGCCGGTTCCGCCGAATCAGGAGCCCGAGCGGCAGCGCGAGCCACGGGGCAGCGCCGATGGGAGCGCCGCTGGCGCAGCCGCCGCAGGAGCGCACCTCGCCGTCCTCCAGATCGTCGCTGGTGTCGCCGGAGGTTCCGCCGGTGGTGCCGTTGGTGCCGTCGGTGTCGGTATCGCAGGAGCCCGGGTCGTCCACCCAGCCGGACCCACACATGGGCCAGCGATCCTCCAGCTCCCAGGCGTACTCGATGTAGCGGATCTGCTCGGTGTCGCCGATGCCGGACTGATAGAGGGTGAGGTCGCTGTGGGCCTGCTCGGGCGTGTACCGCATGTGCAGGCGGGTGAAGTAGACGTCGTAGACGGTGCGATAGTGGTGCGGCGGATCGTAGCCGAGGGTGACCAGATCCTCCTCGTCGGGCGGCGTGCCGGTGCAGGGATCGCAGCCGCTGCCGCCCCAGGCATACTCGGTGGCCCAGATCGCTTCGCCGGCGCCGTCGTAGGCGCGGGTGAACTGGTCGGTGTAGAACGCGCCGAACTCGCCGTGGGTGGCCTCGTCATAGAGGCACTCGTCCTCGATCTCGATCTCGGTGTAGTTGGAGATCGCGACCTTGCCGTCCGAGTAGGTGTTGACCGCGTAGATGATGAGATCCTGCACCCCGGGTGAGGTGGTCGTGCCGATCCGGACGGGCAGGCTGAAGACGTCCGCAGGATACGAGAACTGCAGCGGGGACAGCAGATCACCCGAGACGATGCCCGCCTCCTCGGTGACCTTCGCGGCGAAGAAGTAGCTGCCGCCGTCGATGTACTCGTCGAGGATCCCGGCCGTGGCGTCGGGCAGCGCGTAGCCGTTGTCACTGAGCCAGTTGAGCAGGCCCTCGGACTGTTCAGCCGACAAGACGACGATCTCGTACTCGCCGACGACATAGTGCGCCTCGACGTCGACGGTGCCGCCGCCGCCTCCTCCGCCCGACGACGCGGTGCTGGAGACGGTGGTGCTGTCGTACTCGAAGTCCTCGCAGACGTAGCTGACCAGCCGCGGCTCGGAGTACTGGTCGAGGCGGCTGAACAGATCGTGCTCCAACACATGCACGGCCTCCCGCGGGATGACATCCGGCACCGGGATCACGAGGGCGAAGTCTGACGTGTCTCCCTCGATGTCGTTGGAGATCGACAGGGTCGTCATGCCGTCCTGCCGCACCAGCGCGACCTGGCTGACGTTGTTGTACAGCTCTGCGCCGGCGCCGCCGACGTAGGTGCCGCAGAAGGCGTGGGTGGGGGTGATGAGGGCGGTGATGAGGCTGAGCATGGGCGTCTCCCTTCCACCCACAGCGTGATCGCTTTGCCGATGGGTGGCAACCGCATTTATGCACGAATTGGCGGTCGGATCTGCCCATATATGTGCAGAACTGACAGGCTCCCGACCCGGGTCAGGTCGGGGGGGCCTCGGACTCCGGAGCGGGAGTAGCCGCGACCGCCTGGAACGGAGCGGGGTCCACCGGCCGACCGCCGATGCGCAGCCCGAAGTGCAGGTGGGGCCCGGTCGAGCGACCGGTGTTCCCGGAGTCGAGGATGTGGTCCCCGCGGGTCACGGTGGCGCCGGTCTTCACATGCAGCTTGTCGGCGTGACAATACGCGGAGGTCACCCGGTGGCCGTGGTTGATGATCACATGGTTGCCGTTCACCGCGTCGGAGCGAGCCCGCGAGATCCGACCGTCACCCGCGGCGCGGACCGGTGTGCCGATGGGCGTGGCGAGATCGACGCCCTCGTGCAGCCGCTTCGTGCCCAGGACGGGGTGGGTGCGGTACCCGAAGCCGCTGCTCACCCGCACGTCGGCCTCGACGGGCCAGGCCAGGTCCAGCACGGTCGCCAACGCGAGCACGCCCTCGACGACCTCCTCGGCCTCGCGCGCCTCTTGCGTGGGCAGGTACCGGCGGTGGCTGGAGAAGCGGCCCGGGTGGCTCTCGCCTGCCGCTCTGGCGCGCGTGATCGCGCGCTCTCGCAGGTCGGGACCGACGCTCCACAGCTCCAGCGCCGCCTCGGGATCGTCACTGAGCGCCATCAGGGGCTCCAGCGCGTCCTCTCCCAGGTGGGCCCCCACGGCGATCGTGAGCGCGGGGGTCCAGCCGCCGGTGGTCTCGACGATCGGCGGCGCGACGCGTCGCGCGAAGGCACGCTGCAGCGCGGCGTCCACCCGCGGCGGCAGCTCGGTGCGGAAGTGCGCGAGCATGTCCACGGTCTCGGTGCCGCGCGCGAGGGCGACGGCGTTCTGCGCGAGCGCCCCCGCGGGAGTTCTTGTCCAGGCAGCGGTCAGCACGACCGCACACAGCAGCAGTTCGCTTGCCCCTTTCATACCAACCACCCCCAGATCGGCGCGCCGTGCATCCAGGCCAGCAGCCCCACGGGCACCAGGATCAGCGCCGAGGCCAGCCCCGCGGTGCGGCGTCGCGGCGGCTCCATCGAGCCCACGCTGCGCGACCACGCGCCCCAGCCGAAGCGAACCAACGCGGCGGCGCCGACGAGCCGCGCGGCCCAGATGGCGACGTCCGACGGCGGCAGCAGATCCTCGACGGCCATCGCCAGCGACCAACTCCCGGCCACCAGCACCCCCGCGAGCGCAAGCGGCATCACCAGGGCGTGTACGCACAGGGCCTCCTTGAACGACGTCCAGGACAGCTCGGGGCGTCGCGTCGTGAGCAGGAAGCCGACCGACAGCAGCGTGATGGCACTCAGCTCGACAGCCAGCGCGCTCCACGCAGCGATCGGCGCGGTGGGCAGCAGGTCCCAGACGAGGAGGGTGTCATAGGGCAGGCCCACGGCCTCGGCGGCGCCGCCCAGGGGCTCGGTCAGCCAGACGTCCATGCGCCCCTGCAGGTGCGTGATGCCCGCGGCGATGTCGTCGTCCATGCGATCCGCGGCGAGGTGAACGCCGAGGCAGACCAGCGCGATCTGCGCCGCGGTCGCCCCGGCGACGGCGAGGTGCCCCGCCAGTCGATCGACCCCCGTGAAGACAGTTCGAACCACTCCCACCATGAACGCACCTCGCCGGTTTTGACCGTCGATACGCGGCGGGGTTCAAATTCTTACAGCGAATCTGGATCCGGCACGGCAGGGAGAGCGCCTCCCCCTCCGAATCCGATGCCGTGGGGGAGGACCAGCTCCTTGAAGCTGACCAGGTACCTGTCGGGCTCCTCGAGCGATGGAAAGTGGCCCGAGCGCTCGAACCAGACGACCTGCGCCCCTTGACCGCCAACCGTCGCCGACCACGACGCGACGACCCCAGGCGGGGCGAGGTAGTCATGCCTGCCCTGAAAGATGAACGTCGGCGTCTGTGTCTGCGAGATGGACTTGTCGAGACGCAGACTCTTGATCTCTCCCGACAGCGCAGCAGCGGCTCGGGCCGTACACGGCAGGACCATCAATTTCTCGCGCGCGGTGTGCTCACGCCCCCAGGCCATCCATCCTGCCGCACGGAGAATCGCTGGGCCGTCTCTCCACACAGCCCCCTCGCGGGCGAGGGCGAGCCGGAGCCTGCCGACGTCCTCCGGTCTGTCGAATGGCGCACGAAGCTCCGACAGCTCGTGGAGCGCGTCTGTGTCACCTGCAGCCGTCAGCACGGACCGCACATGCTCCAGGGCTTCGACCTCTCCCTCCCCGGTGTTCAGGACCTGGCCTTCTCCGACATACGCCCACACCAGATCCGGGCGTCTCTGCGCGAGCAGGAGACCCACCACGCTGCCCCAGGACGCGCCGATCAGTCCGATCCGCTCCACCTGGAACTCGGCCCTGAGGTGCTCAGCGATCCGTTCTGCAGAGTCTACCACTTCGGTGATCGACAGGGTGTCATCGCTCCCCAGACACGCCGTCGCGGTCCCGGGTTGGTCCCAATGCGCCATCACGACGTGGGGCTCGAGGGCGCCGTGCAGCTCGCTCGCCGCAGGCATCGCGCTGACCCCCGGACCACCGTGAAGGAACAAGACCACGGGGAGGGAGCGACTCGCGCCCCGTGTCAGCACCAATTGCCGGTCGTCATCCACGGCGACCCACTTCAGCTCTGAGAAGCCGCCCGATCCTCGCGCGACCGCCGCGCGCCGCGGCATCATCCACAACACCATCGACGCCAGCGCCGCAAGCGCAGCGACGACGCGAGCAGGCTCACCCGTCCCGCGTCTCACCCTGACACCCGGCAGGGCGCATTCGGGATTTGGGGGCAGTCTGAGCGTCGAGACGCAGTGGTGTGACAT
>CAYXGP010000245.1:0-11479 GCA_964464515.1 uncultured Enterobacterales bacterium | reverse complement strand
GGGGGCTGTCGAGCTCGGGCTCGACGTCGGTGTAGAACGTGCCGTCCGACTCGGCTGGGGCGAACGTCTCTGCTGTTACGGCTGGGGCCGGCTCGTCGGTGTGGAACGTCTCGTCTGTGGCGGGGACGCCGGGCGTCGAGGCGGGCGGCCGCGAGTGGATCGAGCCAGCGAACGGAAGCTCGCGTTTCTGGGCCAGCGGCGGGATGTCGTCAGGGAGGGGATCGATCAGCGGGATGGCGGCCCGGCAGGCGTCCTGCATCTCGAAGACGTCGGCGTAGCGATCGTCGGCGACGTAGCGCGTGGCTCGGGAGATGATCTCGGCGACCGGCTCGGGGATCCCGGCCAACATGCGGCGGTCCATCTCGGCGGCGAACAGATCGACCGGAGACTCGCCCTTGATCAGGGCCCAGAAGGTCGCCCCCACGGCGTAGACGTCGGCCCGGCCATCGACGTCGCGGGCGCTCCGGCGCTGCTCGGGCGCCATGTAGCCCCATGTGCCCATCGCCATGCCGGTGCGGGTCATGGTGTCGATCTCGAGCGCCTTCGAGACCCGGGCGATCCCGAAGTCGGTCACCTTCGGTCGGCCGCGATGGGTGAGCAGGATGTTCTGGGGCTTGATGTCGCGATGGACCACGCCGGCGTCGTGAGCAGCGCCGAGGGCGTCGAGCACCGGGACCAGCAGATCGAGGACCATGCGCGCCGGCATCGGCCCGTGATCCTCGACCCAGTCCCAGGGGGTGCCGCCCTGGATCAGCTCCATGACGATGAACGACTGAGCGCCGTCCTGGCCGACGTCCTGTACCGCGACCACGTTGGCGTGGGTCAGCCGGGCCATCGTGCGGGCTTCGTTCTCGAATCGGTCGCGCAGGTTCTTCTTGTGCGCGATGTGCGGCGCCAGGATCTTGATCGCCCGGTGCACGCGCAGCGCGGTGTCGTAGCCGAGGTAGACCGTCGCCATCCCGCCCTGGCCCAGGATCCCCTGGAGCTCGTACCGCCCGCCCGCCAGCGGCGGCAACGCCTCGGCTGGAACGAGGGTCGAGTCGGTCATCGCCCTACCAGACGAGCGCGGTCGTCACGCCCAGCCCCACTCCGACAGCCGCGGCGCCGAGCGAGGAGTAGAAGAGGCTGTTGGTCTGGACACGCTGGCCGGCCAGCTCGTCGTCGGGGAGGGGGTCGTCGGTGTTCCAGAAGGAGTTGTACGAGGCCCGGGCTGAGCCGTAGAGGACTGCGGCGGCCACGGCGCTCACGCCCGTCGCGCCGATGAAGACCTTGCGCCGCCGCTCGCGCTGGAGCTCGTCGATGGGCAGCGGGCCGAAGCTCCGCAGTGGATCGCCGGGCAGCAGGTAGAGGGTCTGGTCGAGCTGATCGTCAGCCTCGTAGACCTGGATGAGCGTGCTGATGCCGTTGGGGCGCGGGGCTCCGCGCACGCCGTCGACGTTGACGTGTCCGCCCTCGGGCGGGATGGTCGGCTCCAGCTCGCCCTCGTCCGCGTTGATCGACCGGGCATAGGCGTCCAGGAGGGGGTGCCCCTCGGGGGCTACGGTCTCGGGGATCTCGTAGCCGGGCTGCAGGCGCCGGGCGGCGTGGAACTCCGCCAGGACCTGGGCTTCGTCGCCGGTGGTGAACGCCGCCAGGGCCATCATCCGGTGGAACGACGCCGCCTCGGAGGGTGTGACGTGCTCGCCGAGGCAGGGGATCAGGGCCAGGCCCTGCTCACGGGCCTCGCGCAGGCCGGGCAGATCCATGCTGGCGAAGGCGGTCTCGCCCTGCTCTGCTGCCGCGAGGAAGTCGGCCAGGGTGGTGACTGCCACGCAGTCTTCGGCCTGGGCCGCGCCGATGAAGAGGGAGAGGAGGAGCAAGGGCATCGACCGGTTTCCTTGTTTACAGGGGGATCGTATTGGGACGTGGGGGGTGCGTCAATCGCTCAGCACGCTACGGTCTGGTCTGCGCTGATCGCGCACGCTGTGTCGAGGCACATCGCACGAGCCATATGCCTGCGCCGCTCAATCAATCCGTTCCCCCGACAAACAGCCAGATGTCCCCGGCTTCCGTTCCGCCGTAGTAGCTGGCGAGGAGATCCGCCATCCCATCTCCGTTGGTGTCTCCGGCCCCAGAGACGTTTATTCCGAGCCTTTTCTCTGTCGTTCCGTGTATCTGTGCGTCTGCTGTCTTCAGCGTCAGTGTGCCGCTCGGGGCGCCGTAGAACAGGTAGATTGAGCCAACCCGCTCCCCCTTGTCGTTTTCAACCCCCGGCGCGCCGATCAGCACATCATCCCGGCCGTCTCCGTTGATGTCACCGGGTCCTGCTACCGAGAAGCCGACCTCATCTCCGCTGTCAGCCCCTACCAGGGTCGCGTTGGCGTCGGTGAGCTGCTGCGGGCCGCTCACCGGCCCGAGGAACACAGCAGCGATGCCTGTTGATTTGGTACTTCCTTTGTCCGCTTCATCGGTCCCCAACAGAAGATCCCCATAGCCGTCGGCGTTGGTATCACCAGCGGATACGCCCAATGAAAGAAGGAGGTCATCTGTGGAACCGTAGATCGCGGTTGCTGCGTCGGCGAGATCGGTTGAACCGAGGGCGTCACCTTCAAGGATGTAGAGCCCGCCAGAGTTACTCCCGTTGGTGTCGTCTCCCGGCACGCCCACAAGGAGCTCATCCATTCCGTCGCCGTCGGTGTCGCCGGAGAAGCGAACGTGGTGGCCGAGCGCCGAGCCAGCTGAATCATTGATGGAGAGATCGTGTCCACTGTCCAGGTCGATGGTTCCCGTCGCGGGGCCATGCAGCAGATAGACTGCTCCGCCGATGTTGAATGAATGGCCTGAGTAGGAGGTCGGTACGTCGGGGGCGCCGATCAGGATATCCGGATGACCGTCGCCGTTTCCGTCGCCGAGCCCATCCAGACTCTCCCCCGCCGCACCACCATAGCTGTAGCCCCCGGCCTCGAACACCGGCCCGGTGATCCGTCCGTCGGCATCTGCAGGGTGTAGGTCGCCGGTGACTGGTCCAAGGGCCAGGTAGATGGCTCCTTCTCCATTGGACGTTGCGTCTTCGTAGCGCCAGGGTGCGCCCACCAGCAGGTCATCCAACCCATCGCCGTTGTGATCGCCGGCATGCGACACCGTAGCCCCTGCGCTGTCGTTTGCGTCTCCGATGAACCGCGCGTTTGCCCCAGCCAGGCTCTCCGCTCCGGTGAGCGGGCCGTTCATCACGTAAGCGATGCCCTGATGGGAACCGCTGCCATTGTCAGCGCCATGGGCGCCTACCACCACGTCATCGAAGCCGTCTCCGTTGAAGTCGCCGCCGCCGCTGAGCGCGCTCCCGGCCCAGTCGCCAGAGGTCTCCCCCCAACGCCAGGCGACGGCTGCATCCAGCGAGACCTCGCCGCTGAGAAAGCACTCCCCCGCCAGGGCTCCGTCGCAGTTGTTGTCGATCGTGTCTCCGCAGGCCTCCATGGCGCCGGGGCTGACCAGGGCCTCATCGTCATCACAGTCCTCGCCGCCCTCGGATTCGGCGACGAACCCGTCGCCGTCCGCGTCGTATTCGGTCGACTCGTCGCAGTCCTGGTCCACTCCGTCGTACCAGCTCTCGGCCGCGCCGGGGAAGATGGCGCCGTCTGTATCGTCGCAGTCCGTGGCGTCGGCGACGAACCCGCTCGGTTTGGAGCAGGCGTCCGTCGCGACGTCGGGGTCGCCGTAGGTGTCGCCGTCGGCGTCGGCGTACCACGTCGCTTGATCGACCGCGTCGTCGTCGACTGCGCCGTCGCAGTCCTGGTCCACTCCATCGCATGATTCGACGCCTGCCGGGTGGATGAACGGGTCGGCGTCGTCGCAGTCGCCGCCGTCGGCCAGATAGCCGGCGGGTTGGGTGCAGTCGGTGGTGGAGATCGTCTGTTCTCCGCCGTAGCCATCCTCGTCGGCGTCGAGGTACCACAGCACCGAGTCCGGGTTGTCGACGATCCCATCGCAGTCGTTGTCGGCGTCGTTGCAGGCCTCCGCCGCCCCGGGGTACGCGGAGGCGTCTTCGTCGTCGCAGTCACCGGGCTGATCCGTGTAGCCCGACGGCGGCTCGCAGCCGGCCTCGGTCGAGGATTCCAGCCCGAAGCCGTCGCGATCACCGTCGAGGTACCAGGTGCTACCAGCGCCGATCGCGGGATCGGTGTCGTCGCAGTCGTCTGGGCGGGGGACGCCGTCGCTGTCCATGTCGAGGCGTTCATCGAGCGCGGAATCAGGGAGAAATGCGCAGCCGGCCGGCCCGATGAGGAGCGCCCCGATCAGCACATGGCAGGTCGCGCGCAGTATGTGGCAGGTTGCGCGCTGCATAACCGGGCTCCGACGCGGGTTCTTCCTGAGTAACCGGTGTGTGTGGGGGGCGCCTGTTCGGCGACCGCGCTGCCGCCAGGCGCCGTCACTCCCACCCCTCATTCAGCGCATACAGGTCGCTGACCAGAGAGCTGTGCCCGGTGAGGTACCACTCGTCCCACGTGATGTCCCATGCGACCACCCCGGCGGGGGTGACCTCGCGCGCGGCTCCGCCGGTGCCGTAGTTGATCAGCGTGTTGCCGTTGCCCAGCCGGTACGCCTCCCCCGAGTAGTACGCGTACTCGTCGATCCCCTCGCCGTAGACCCAGACCTGCGTGAGCGTTCCGGCCTCGTCGTCGATCTCGTACTCGCGGGCGCGCTGCTCCCCGCCGTCTGGCCCGGCGTGTGTCGACAGCAGCAGCGTTCCTTCTGGCGTGAAGTTGGGGTAGTGGTTGAACTCGAACGCGGCGTCTTCGGGGACGGTCTCGTGGGTGGCACCCAGAGCGCCGAACACCCGCTTGACCGTCCCGCTCATGCGATCGATCTCGACGACGGTGTCGTGATACGGCAGCGACCACAGCACAGACTCGGTTTGTTCGTTCCAGATCACTGCATTGGTGTAGCACATCCCGCCCTCGCGGTGGGCGCTCATCCAATCGTTGCAGCTCCAGATCTCACGGATCTCACCGTCGGTGCTCTGCTCCACCAGCGAGTAGGTGTTCCCCGAGCGGAAGTCCCGGAGCAGCTTTCCGTCGGGGAGCTCGGTGTACCCGTATGTGAAGCCCTCGACGTCCACCGTCTCGTCGAGTCGGTGATCCAACGTCAGGCGGCGGAGCTGGGGTATCTCTCCGCTGTAGTTGTACGACGTCGATTCATCGAACAGCAGGTGGGTGCCGTCTGCCGAGACATGGGGGAACATCGTGGCTTCGCTGCTGCTCACCTCGTGGTACCACACCACCCGCGCCTGCCTGTCCAGCAGCAGCACGTAGTAGGGGCCGCTGTAGTAGTAGCCATTCTCGTGCGTATCGACGCTTATCAGCACGAACTCCTCTTCAGACGCCAGCGTGGGGTCCCACTCCACCAGCGAGGGGAGGGGAAGCTCGGCGGGCAGCGTGCCGGTGCGGGCGTCGCAGCGGGCTCGCTCGCCTGCGGCGTCCACCAGCGCCACCGACACGTCGGTCTCAGGCGGCAGCCCCAGCAGCACCTCGCTGGCCTCGCCCGCGGAGACCGCGCGCGCCGGTGACCCTCGGACCGCGTCGTCGAATGTCGCCTCCAGCCACACCTCGGCGTCGGCGTCCTGGGTCCAGGTCACCTCCAGGATGGTGGAGACGGCCTCGTGCTCGGCGATGAACAGCGGGCAGGGCTCGGTGGTCGGGGGCGCGCCGGTGTCCGTTGTGACGCTGATCGTGGAGCCCGCCGTCGGCGCGGTCGTGGCCCATACGGTGGGCTCTCCGTCGCCGAGGATGGCGGTGGTATTGCAGGAGAGCAGCGCGAGGAACATGATCATCGAGGTCTCCAGGGGGCGGTTCCGCGGGCCGTGCGCGGTGCAGGTTATCTCCCTGGCTGCGGAGGGCGCGATGACGACTTCTGAGATCACGGGTGTCACGGTGCGGTTTCCCCGCGGCGTCTACGCGGACGTGCGGTTGGAGCGGCAGGTCCGCCATCGCATCCTCATCCATGATGGCGAACTGGACGATGTCCTCAGCCGCGTCGAGGTGGGCGCGATGCTGCGGGTCTTCAAGCAGGGGCGCTGGTACCTCGCCTCCACGACCGACCTGTCGCAGATCGACCAGACGCTCGAGCAGCTCGCCAGCTCGGAGGCCCTGCCCGCCGGCGGGATCCCCGACGTCGACCTGCTGCTGGAGCCGCATCGGGCGCGCGTGCTCGCCTTCGACAACGCTCCGATCGAGGGCGTGCCGCTGGCGGACAAGCTGGCGCTGCTGCGGCGTCCGCTCCCGCTCTTCGACCGCCCCTCCGTGCGTACCTGGACGGCGCGCTGGATGGACGATGCGCGTCTGCGGCGGTTCCTCTCGTCGCGCGGCGCCGACATCCTGCACGACTACCAGGAGGCGGGGTTCATCTACCGCTTCACGCTCGCTCACCAGATCGGCGCTCATCAGGCGGGGGCCCAGGGAGCCGAGACCCTCACGGAGAGCTTCCGTCGCGGCGCCCACACGTTCTCGGAGCTCGCCGACGCCTCCGCCCGCCACGAAGGCGAGATGGCCGAGCATATCGCCGACTGCGAGCGCTTCGTCGCCGAGGCCGTGCCCATCGAGGCCGGTCACCATCCCGTCGTCCTCTCTCCGGAGGTGGCGGGGGTGTTTGCCCACGAGTCGTTCGGTCACAAGTCCGAGGCCGACTTCATGCTCGGCGATCCCAGCATGCTCGACGCCTGGAAGATCGGAACCCGCGTGGGGCCGGACTTCCTCTCGATCGTCGACGACGGCCACCGCGACGGCTCTGGATACGTGCCCTGGGACGACGAGGGGCAGCCCGCCCGCAAGACCTTCCTCGTGCGCGATGGCGAGCTGGTGGGGCGCCTCCACGCGGCCCCCACCGCCGCGGCCCTGGACGAGGCCTGCACCGGCAACGCCCGCGCGATGAGCTTCCGATACGAGCCCATCGTGCGCATGACCACCACCTACATCGAGCCGGGCGATCTCAGCCGCGACGCGCTGTTCGCGGGCGTAGAAGACGGCTACTTCATCCAGTCGTGCAAGCACGGCAGCGGCATGAGCACCTTCACCATCGCCCCCTCGCTGGCCTGGCGCATCCGGGGCGGAAAGATCGCCGAGCCGGTCCGCGTGGCGGTCATCACCGGCACGGTGTTCGAGACGCTGGGGCAGATCGACGGCCTCTCCGACGAGCTGGAGGTGCCGTTCCTGGTGGGCGGAGGCTGCGGCAAGTTCGAGCAGTGGCCGCTCACCGTTGGCTTCGGCGGACCCTACGTGCGGATCGCACGCATGCAGATGGCCTGATGACACAGGTGCTTTCGATATGACACCGGGAGCTTTCGATGGTCCGTGAAATCGTCCACGCCGTGCAGCGCTCCGACAAGCTCGGCGTGGTGGACTCCCAGCTCTCCAGCGTGCGCTCGCAGGTCGAGCACGAGACGGCCGTGCGGATCTACGACGGCGGTCGCATCGGAGTGGCCTCGGCTGTCGGGGCCGTGTCGCTCGACGCCCTCACGCAGCGGGCCCGAGACGCCCTCGTCTTTGAGATCCCCTACGCCCCGGAGCCTGCCGGTCCGCGCTCCCTCGCGGCGGGCCACGACGGGCAGCGCCGCTCGCTCGAGGCGCTCGTGGCCTTCGCCGAGGCCATCCTGGGCACCCTGCGCGTGGAGTTCCCGGGCTTCGTCTTCTCCCAGGGAATCGAGCAGTCCCGCGTGGAGTGGCAGATCGACAGCGACCGCGGGCTCGATCTCTCCTACGGCCGCGACACCACCGAGGTGATGCTCGTCGTCAAGGAGAAGGGCTCGCCGAACATCATCGACACCGCCATCACCCTGTCGTCGGGCGCGCTCGACGAGACGTCGGTCCTCGCGCACTGCCGGGAGCACCTCTCGGCGTTTCGGACCCGCCTGGGGGCTCCTCCCGCCGGTCGGCAACGGGTGATCTTCGCGGGTCTCGAGGGGCACCGCGGAGGGAACCTGCTCCAGCTGTTCCGCTCCGATCTGCTCGCCCGACCCTACTCCCGGGGGGCCAGCGTCTTCGCCGGCAAGCTGGGCGAGCGCCTGTTCGATCCCCGCGTGACGGTCGTTGACAGCCGCGACAGCGCCGCCCTGCGCGTCTGCCCGTTCGACATGGAGGGCGAGGTGCGCGCCGCTCCCGATCTCCCGCTGATCTCCGAGGGGGTGCTGCGCAACGTCGTGGCCGCCCGGCGCGACGCGGAGCGGTTCGGTCTCCCCGCGACCGGCTCCGCCGTGGGAGAGCTCGGGAACATCCCCAGCACCGGCACCGGGCGCCTGCGACTGCGCCCCACCACGGACCGTCTGGTCGATCTGCTCGATGGAGAGGCGGGGGTGATGGTGTGGTTCGTGGCCGGCGGCGACGTCACCCGCGCCGGAGACCTCGCGCTCCCCGGGCAGGTGCTGCTCCGCGTAGAGCCCGACGGACGCATCAGCGGTCGCTACGACGGTGGCACGCTCACAGGCAACCTGTACGCGCTGTTCGGAGACGATCTGATCGGCGTGACGACCGCGCGCATCGATCCCAGCTCCGAGGAGCCGTGGGTCGGGGCCTGGATGACCGTCCAGGGATAGCGCCGCGCTCCGTCGTCGACCGAGAGCCCCCCGAGCTACGGGGCCTCCCCCGAGATACATTCGTGGCAGGAGCGCTTCAGGGGAGGGCAGATGGCGGAGTTCGAGGTGCGGGTGCCGCACGACCACCCCGTCGATGAGGCCTGTCGCCGCGTCCGGACCTTCGAGGCGCAGCTACGGAAGCTCCGCGTGCGCTCGGTGTGGAGCGGTGAGCGCGCGCGTCTGTCCGGGATGGGACTCACCGGCGACGTCGAGGTCACGCCCAACGAGGTCCGTCTGGTGGTGCGGGTCAGCCGCCTCGCGACGATGGCGGGTGTGCGCCCCGACAACCTCAGGGCCACCATCACCAGCGAGCTGGGTGCCTGCCTCTCGGCGGCGCGGGTCTGAGCGGCCGTGGCGGGACGCAGCTTGATGGCGCTGGCCCGCGTGCGCCTGGGCATACGTGAGCTGGACGGCGCCGCGCTGGCGGGGGTCTCTCTGTACGGCATGGAGCTCTCGGGCGCGAGCCTGAAGAGAGCCGACCTCTCCTACACCTGCCTGGAGAGAGCGAACCTGTCGCGGGCTTCGTTGCAGGAGGCGGATCTCACGGGGGCCGATCTACGCGCGGCCGATCTCACCGGCGCGGATCTCGCGGACGCGCAGCTCTCCCGGGCCGACCTGCGGGGCGCTCGCCTCGACGCCGCCAATCTCCGCGGAGTCGATCTGGGCGCGGCGAAGCTCGAGGGAGCCTCGCTGGAGCGCGCGCTGTACGACGAGCGCACCCGCTGGCCGGACGGCGGCGCGCCGGACGCCGCTCGCGCCTTCTCCATCCAGCGCGGCGGGGATCTCGCGGGCGCTGAGCTGGAGGGCGCCGATCTGCGGGTCGCTCGCCTGGTGCTCGCGGATCTCCAGGACGCCGATCTCAACCTCGCGCAGCTCGGCGGAGCTGATCTCTCCGAGGCCGCGATGAGCGGCGCGGCGCTGGTCGGCGCCGCCCTCACCCGCGCGATCCTCGTGCAGGCCGATCTGCAACGGGCCGATCTGTGGCGGGCCACCCTGACCGGCTGCAACCTGCAAGACGCCCTCCTCACCGGGGTCGAGGCCGAGGACGCTGACTTCAGCGGGGCGCTGATGCAGCGGGTGGAGATGGCGCAGTCCCGCCTGCGGGGTGCCCGTCTCGCTGGCGCCGACCTCACCGAAGCCAACCTGGAGGGCGCCGATCTCGTGGGGGCCGATCTCACCGGCGCAGTGCTGCGGGGCGTTCTGCTCACCGGCGCCGATCTCACCGACGCCAAGCTGGTCGACGCCCAGCTCCAGGAGGCGGATCTCGCGGAGGCCTGCCTGAACGGCGCCGACCTCACAGGCGCGCATCTCGAGGACGCCCTGCTCGAGGGCGCGGTCGCCGCGCGGGCCCGCCTGGAGCGCGTGGGGCTCGCCCGCGTGGACTGGGTGGGCGTGGACCTCTCCGAGACGAATCTCTCCGGCACCGATCTCGAAGGCGCCAACCTGCGCGGCGCCAACCTCGAGAAGGTCAACCTCACCCGCTGCAACCTGGAGGGGGCGGTCCTCGCCGAGACCTGTCTGCGCGGCGCCATCCTCCACTTCGCAAAGCTCACGCTGGTCGATCTGGAGGGCGCCGATATGACCGGCGCCGAGCTCAACTACGCGGTGCTCTACCGGGCCAACATGCGCGGGGTGAGCCTGGAGCGGGCGAACCTCTCCCGCGCGAACCTCCAGGGGGCCGATCTCACGGGGGCGAACCTGGCCTGGGCGGACCTCAAGATGGCGGATCTCGACGGAGTGAAGGGGCTGGACTCCGCCGAGCTGCATGGGGTGGTCACGCGGGGGGCGCGTATCCCCGACAAGGAGTAGGTCTCTGGGGCCGCGCGGCTGTGTCGCCTGCCACCGCCCCCTGTGTCGGCCCACACAGTTCAAGCGACGATGGGTCACTTCAGCGCGGCACGCTCTTTGCCCTCTCGGGGGGCACCACCCCGGAGAGAGCCATGTCGTTCACCAATATTCTGGTTCCTGTCGACTTTTCCCCCGCCTCGTGGAGGGCGGTCGAGGTCGCTACGTGGCTGGCGCAGCGGTCTGGCGCTCGCGTCACCTTGATGCACGCCTGCTCCCCCGAGCCCGTCTTCGGCGCTGGCACCGAGCTCCCGCCCGAGATGACGCCGGTGGTCACGCAGCTCACCGAGCGGATCGCGTCGCGTCAGCGGGACCAGCTGGAGGCGATGCGGACTCCCCAGGTCAGCGAGGCGCTGCTGCTCGCCGGCCCTCCCACTGGCACCATCTGCGCGCGGGTGCGAGAGGGCGGGCACGATCTGGTGGTGATGGGGACCCACGGCCGCACGGGCATCGACCGCGTGCTGCTGGGCTCGATCGCCTCGCGCGTGCTGCGGCGCAGCCCCGTCCCCGTGCTCGTCACCCCTGACGGTGATGATGAGATCGTCTTCGAGGAGATCCTCGTTCCCGTGGACTTCTCGGAGTGGTCAGAGCGGGCCCTCTCGCTGGCGGCCGCCGTCGCGGAGCTGTCTGGGGGGCGCGTCTCCCTCCTCCACGTCACCCCGTCCCTCGTCGAGCTTCGCGAGCTGATCCGCGACCGGGAAGCCCTGGAGACCATCGAGCAGGAGCGGCGGGCAGAGACGGGCGCGCGCCTGCAGGAGATGGCCGAGGCGCATGTCTCCCCGGAGGTGCTGCGCACCATCTGGGGGGCCGACGGTCACCCGGTCAAGCAGATCGTGGGGGCCTGCGAAGACATCGGCTTCGATCTGGTGGTGATGGGCTCGCGGGGGCGCAGCGGGCTGGAGCGGGCGCTGCTGGGTTCGGTCACCGAGCGCGTGGTGCGCCTGGCGAGTCTGCCCATCCTGGTGAGTCACTGACCCATCCACGACTTACCCCTCTTCTGAGAACCACTCACGGTGAGGCTCCCAGCAGCCGCCA
>CAYXGP010000244.1:0-11650 GCA_964464515.1 uncultured Enterobacterales bacterium | reverse complement strand
CGCTCCAGGGAAAGAAGTCTCCCATGATCGGCCTGAGGGCGGCCCCGCGTGAGGCGCGGCCTGCGAGACCCCGGGTCCACTGGTGGGCGCCTGCGCGGCCCGGCTCGCGTTCGTATCTGGCCCACTTCAAGAGACAGGGTTCGAGGGCGTCGCACGCTGGGGGGGCCGGGCCGCGCTCAGGCCGGGCCGCGCTCAGGCCGGGCCGCGCTCAGGCCGGGCCTGCCGAACCGTGTCGATAGGGAGGAGAGCCTCTCACTCCCGAGCTCGAGATAATGAGCAGACGCAGAATGCTATGGGAGAGTCATCCCGAGCGCGGCGAGGCGTTCCAGCAGTTCAGCCTTCTCGGCCTCGGCCGCCTCCGCCCGCTGACGCGCAGTCTCGGCTCGCTGATGCGCAGTCTCCGCCCGCTCACGCTCGGTCTCCGCCCGCTGACGCTCGGTCTCCGTTCTTTCCCGCTCTCGGTCCGCCCGACGTCGTTCAAACTCAGCCTGACTCCGCGCCGCGTCTCGCTGCTCGTGGAGCGCGATCATATCAACGAACGGAGTGTTGTCCCGATGCAGCACGACCAGCTCGGGCTCGCCAGGTTGGAACCGTATCCCGAGCAGCGGGCTGGTCCAGTCATTCAACTCGGAGATAGGCTCCAGCCCTACCGATCCGCGAAGCCAGCCACGGAGGATATTGCGATCCGGATCGTAGTCGTAGTACTCGCGGACGCCGTAGTCCTCGTAGAACTGCCGCTTCTCGGCCATCTTGGGCCCGGTGTTGGACGGCGATCGTATCTCGAATACGACCTGGGGCGCGACCCCGGCCTCTTCCCACTGCTTGTAGGAACCGCGATAGCCCTTGGGGCGGCCGAATGCGACCAGCACATCCGGAGCGACCCGGACCCACGGCTGCCCCTCGACCGGGTACCACAGCAAGTCACCAGCGACGAATGCATCGGGAGTGCGAGCGTCCAGCCCGGCTTTGAGCATCGCGATCCAGCGGAATTGGAGTGTATTATCGGAGATCGGCTGTCCATCGCTGTCGGGATAGACCAGCGTAATATCGTCGGTCTGGGGGGTAGACATCGGTTCTGGCCTCCTGTTCAGGTTAACGCGAACCGCCGGCGTCGCAAGCCCGCGAGTCCAGGTAACAGCCCGCCAATTCCAACACGCAGTGCCGCCGATGTACAACCGCCACACCCCGCCTCGTCACCGGGTATGACCCGACCCGACCCGCCGCACCCGCCCGGCCCCTCATCGGTCGATTCATCTGCGGTGTCGACGCCCCCGGTACCCGAACTACCAGAACCGCCGCTGCCGCCTGAGCCACCCGTCCCACCAGACTCTGCGCAATCCCCAGGACAGCTCACGTAGTCCTCACCGCTGTCACAGCTTCCGTCTCCGCACCAGGCCCCCACCCGAACGAGCTGAATCGCGTCGAAGACGATGTGCTGATCCGAGGCGACGTCCCCGTCGAGATCATCATCGATCGCCAGAAACTGCTCACCGCCGGAGTCGAAGTCGAACGTCCCCAGCGAGTGCCACCCGTCCCCCGCCCCCTGATCGACCTCGATCTCGTGCTCGACCCCGCCAGCAACCAGCCGATGCCGGACCTCACCAGCGACGGAGTACTCGGCAGACCCATGCCACGACACCTCGTAGGTTCCTGACTCAGCAAAATGGAGCCGCCACCACGCCCAATTCGACGGCTGGTCGCTCTCGAATTGGTTGGTCCAGACCAGGCTGCCGCCGTCGCCGTCGCCTGCGACCTCTCGCCACCACTCGGCGGGCCCGTGGGCCTGGAAGCAGTCGCCGGCCTCATCCAACACACCGCCGCCGACCGGGATCTCGTCGCAGGGCTCGGCGCTGCTGCAGTGCCAGGCCCGCGTCGAGTCGCCTGTGTTGGGTGCAGAGAACACCCCGAGGTGGTTGGCGACCGAGCGAGCGCTGCCGTCCGACGGTTCGTTCAGCACGCTGCCTTCCGCGGTCCAGAACGTGCTCGACCCCCCGCCGTCGAGATTGAACGCCTGCCACGCGCTGAGCTGGCCCATCAGGTCGGCCAGCTCGCTTCCGTACATCCCGTCGGAGTCGCTGCTCCGACCATCGACGACGACCAGCAGGAGCGTCTGTGCATCTTCGGTGATGCCCATGGCCGTCCGCGGGTGCCGGTCGCGCATGTCGGAGCGGTCGGGAAAGCAGTCGCTGTCTTCGGGATCGCTGCAGACCATGGCGGCGCCCTCGATCACCAGGGCCGGGAAGCCGCTCACCAGCGCGAGCGTGTCGCCCGGGTGCGACGGGATGCGGGTGTCCGGCTCCCAGCCGCCGGAGACGCCGAGCGTCTCGGCGTTGTCCTTGGTCCAGCCCGAGTGGGTGAACGTGACCCGCTCGGGGCGAAAGGCCAGCCAGCCGTAGTCACCGTAGAACCACTCCCACGAGTAGCCGGAGTCTGTTCCGGTCTGGTCCGTGGGCCAGGCCACCCCGGAGCCCACAGCGTCGCCGTACACACGGACGGGTGAGGTCTGGTAGAAGTCGCCGTTCACGGCGAGTATGGCCCCCACGTCGCTGCCCCACGACGACGTGGACTGCGTCGAGTCAGGGGTGCGAGTGGCGTCGATTCGTATCCCCTCCGCGCAGAGATCGATCTCGGCGAGCCAGGCGTCGGTGTCGGGATCGGTCGTGCGGAGCTGGACCACCTCGACGCCGTCGGCGACGGTGCTGCGATCGACCTCAGAGATGTTGAGGGCGAGCGTTGGGGGAATGAGCCAGGGGAGGATCACGGCTCCCCTACGCGGGCCTCCTCCACCGGCCCCTCGTCCTCCCCGGGCAGCTCGAGATCATCCGGATCCGGCGGCGGCGGCCGCGGCAGCGTGAGCGCCCCGGCGTCGATCGCCCGCGTGAGCGCCGCGACCTCTGCGGCGACATCGACACCGCGCTTCTTCTTCTTCTTGCCCAGGTGGGCAAACAGCCGGCCGAACGCGAGCTCCAGCTCCAGCGTGCCGGCGGGGTCCCGCGCGCGCAGCGGCTCCTCCAGCGGCTCGAACCAGACGCCGTAGACCACCAGGGCCTCGCGCTGGGCCTCCGCAAACCGACCCGCCTCCCAGGAGGCCTGGGCGCGCTCCAGCCCGACCTTGACCTCGGCGGCGTGGACGACCGGATCGGGGGAGACCGGGGCGATCGGAGGCGTCCACTCGGTCTCGCAGGCGGTGATGACGGCGATCAGCAGGAGCGGGGTCATGGCATCAAAGGGGCGAACGGGTGATACGGAATTCGGCGACAGGGACGGATGGAAGCCGGCCGCGGGGTTGAATCCGGATGACGCCGTGGAGCGGCGCTCTGAGCTTAGCTCAGTCGGCTTGAGCCATGGGGCTCAAGCCGCAGGGAGAGGGAGCTTGACGGCGCTGGACGGTGCATAAGATCCGGACAATCACCCCGGCTTCCCCGGGGCACGACATCCGAGGACTGATCATCCATGAAATTCGAACGATTCACTGTAAAGGCCCGAGAAGCCATCGTCGATGCGCAGAATCTGGCGGGCCACAACGGCAACCCCGAGATCCGGCCGGCGCATCTGTTGATGGCGCTGCTGACCCAGGACAAGGGCGTGGTGGGCTCGCTGCTGCGGCACGTCGAGGTGCCGATCGACCAATTCCAGCGCGACGTGACCCGCCTCGTCGAGCAGCTCCCCAAGGTGTCGGGCGGAAAGTCGCAGGTCTCCCGTCAGCTCCGGGACCTGTGGGACAAGGCCGACAAGCTGTCGCGCGAGCTGAAGGACACCCACATCGCCTCCGAGGTGCTGCTGCTGGCCTGCGAGGCGACCAAGGACAAGCCGCGCCAGCTCATGCACGACTACGGCCTGACCACCGAGCGTCTGCGCGAGGCGCTGAACCTGCTGCGGGGCGGCCAGAACGTCTCCGGCGAAGACGCCGAGTCCAGCTACGAGGCCCTCGACAAATTCACGCGTGACATGACGCGGGACGCCGCCGACGGAAAGATGGACCCCGTCGTCGGCCGCGACGCAGAGATCCGGCGCACCCTCCAGGTGCTGAGCAGGCGCACCAAGAACAACCCCGCCCTCATCGGCGACCCTGGCGTCGGCAAGACCGCCATCGTCGAGGGCATCGCGCAGCGGATCGCCGCTGGCGATGTGCCGGAGAGCCTGCAGGGAAAGCGCCTTCTGTCGCTGGACCTGGCCGCCCTCCTGGCCGGCGCGAAGTACCGCGGTGAGTTCGAGGAGCGCCTCAAGTCCGTGCTCAACGACATCGAGCAGAGCGGCGGCGAGATCATCATGTTCATCGACGAGCTCCACACCATGGTCGGCGCGGGTAAGAGCGAGGGCTCCATGGACGCCGGCAACATGCTCAAGCCTGCGCTGGCTCGCGGAGAGCTGCGCTGCATCGGCGCGACCACCCTGGACGAATTCCGCAAGCACGTCGAGAAGGACAAGGCCCTGGAGCGGCGGTTCCAGCCGGTGATGGTGCTGGAGCCCACCGTCGACGGCACCATCTCGATCCTGCGCGGCATCAAGGAGAAGTACGAAGCCCACCACGGCATCAGAATCACCGACGACGCCATCCTCGCAGCGGCCACCCTGTCCGACCGCTACATCACGGACCGCCGTCTTCCGGACAAGGCCATCGACCTGATGGACGAGGCCGCCAGCCGTCTGCGCATGGAGATCGAGTCACTGCCCCAGCCCATCGACACCCTGGAGCGCCGCATCCGGGGCATGAAGGTGGAGCTGCAGGCGCTGTCCAAGGAGACCGACCGGAACGCCATGGAGCGCGCCGAGGCGCTGCGCGAGGAGATGGGCGTCCTCGAGGAGGAGGCCAACACCCTGCGAGCCCAGTGGAACGCCGAGAAGAAGGCCATCGAGCGTATCCAGGAGGTCAAGCAGGAGGTGGATGAGCTGCAGCACCAGCTCGAGGTGGCCACGCGCAGCGGCGACTACGCCGGCGCGGGCGAGATCCAGTACGGGCGTCTTCCGGCGCTCCAGAGCGAGATCGTCCAGCTAGAGGCCAAGCTGGAGGAGCTGCAGGGCGAAGACGGCGGCGTACTGCGCGAGGTGGTCGAAGAGACCGACATCGCCCTCGTGGTCTCCCTGTGGACGGGGATCCCCGTCACGAAGCTGACGCAGGGCGAGCAGGAGCGGCTGCTCAAGATGGAGGACAACCTCCACCACCGCGTGGTGGGCCAGCACCCCGCCATCGTCGCCGTCTCCGACGCGGTCCGGCGGGCTCGCGCGGGCCTCCAGGATCCCAACCGCCCCATCGGCTCGTTCATCTTCCTGGGCCCCACCGGTGTGGGAAAGACGGAGCTGGCGCGCGCGCTGGCGGAGTTCCTGTTCGACGACGAACGAAACATGGTGCGCATCGACATGTCCGAGTACATGGAGAAGCACACGGTGGCGCGTCTCATCGGAGCGCCCCCCGGCTACGTCGGCTACGACGAGGGCGGTCAGCTCACCGAGGCGGTGCGGCGGCGCCCGTACTCCGTGGTGCTGCTCGACGAGATCGAGAAGGCCCACCCCGACGTCTACAACGTGCTGCTGCAGGTGCTCGATGACGGGCGGCTCACCGACTCGAAGGGGCGCACCGTCGACTTCAAGAACACCGTCATGATCATGACGAGCAACATCGGCTCGCGGAAGATCATGGCGGCGGCGGGAGACCGTGAGCGCGCCGTCCGCGAGGTCAATGAGGAGATGCGCCGCACGCTCAAGCCGGAGTTCATCAACCGCATCGATGACATCATCGTGTTCGACGCGCTCACGCGGGACGACATGGATCACATCTTCAAGATCCAGATGAAGCGGGTGGCGAAGCTGCTCGACTCCCGATCGCTCCTGATCGATGTGAGCCCTGAAGCAGCCACGGCGCTGTGTGACGCCGGCTTCGATCCCGCGTTCGGCGCGCGTCCGCTGAAGCGCGCCATCCAGCAGTACCTGCTCAACCCCATGAGCAAGGCCATCGTCTCGGGCAACTACGGCGTGGGCGACGCGGTGCGGGTGGACGCAGAGGGCGAAGGGGAGGACGCGCAGATCACGTTTGAGCGTATCCCCGCACCAGAGGAGAATAGGGCGTAAGCGCGGGGGCGCCCCCCGCGGGAGGTCTCATGCGCACGCTCGTTCTGCTCCCCCTCCTCGCATGTCGCGGCGAAGACAAGTCGATCACCGACACCGGAGCGGTGATCGTCACCGAGATCGACGCCGATGGCGACGGCTTCACGGCCGCCACCGACTGCAACGACAGCGATCCCGCGTCCAACGCCGGCGCCATCGAGATCTGTGACGGCATCGACAACAACTGTGACGGCGTCATCGATGAGGGCGTAACAGAGACGGCGTACCCCGACGAAGACGGCGACGGATTCGGCGCGGCCGACACGCCCATCGAGGCCTGCGCCCCGCCCACCGGGTACGTCACCACCGCCTCCGACTGCGATGACGCCGACGCCACCGTGTATCCGTCGGCGCTGGAGCTGTGTGACGGCGTCGACAACGACTGTGACGGAGACACCGACGAGGACGATCGCGTCGTCTGGCATGCGGACGCAGACGGGGACGGCTACGGCGATCCGAAACAGAGCGTGGAGACCTGCGAGGTGCCCGGCGGTTACGTCACGGACGACTCGGACTGTGACGACGCTGACGCCGAGGTCCACCCGGCCGCCAAAGAGATCTGTGACGACCTCGACAACGACTGTGACGACGCCATCGACGAGGACGTGACGACCACGTTCTACGTCGACGCCGACGGCGACGGGGCGGGGACGCTCGACACCACGATTCAGGCCTGCGAGACCCCGGATGGTTACGCCGCGGACCCCTCGGACTGTGACGACACCGATCCGGCGATCCATCCCGGCGCAAAGGAGAGCGACTGCACCGACCCCACCGACTACAACTGCGACGGAAGCGTCGGTTACGCCGACGCCGACGCCGACGGTTACGCTGCGTGCGAGGAGTGTGACGACCTCGATCCAGCCGTGAGTCCCGACGCCGCGGAGGTCTGTAACGGCACCGACGATGACTGCGACGGCTGGACGGACGACGAAGATCCCGACGTCTCGGGGACCAGCACCTGGTACCTCGACTTCGACGGCGACGGGCACGGCGGCGTCACGTACACCACGGAGGCCTGTGACGCGCCGTCCGGCTATGTCGCGACGGCCGGCGACTGTGACGACGGTGACGCGTCCGTGAACCCCGACGCCGCTGAGAGTTGCGACGGCGCAGACAACGACTGTGACGGTCTCACGGACGACGACGACCCCGACCTCGACGTCAGCACCCAAGCCACCTGGTACGCAGACGACGACGGAGACGGCTACGGAGACGCCGACACCAGCGCTCTCTCGTGTGACGCTCCCTCCGGCTACGTCGAAGACGACGCCGACTGTGACGACACGGCGGACGCCGCCCCCCCGGGCGGGGTGGAGATCTGTGACGGTCTGGACAACGACTGCGACGGTGCGGTGGATGGCGAAGACGCCGCGGGCGTTACGGTCTGGTACGCCGACGACGACGGCGACGGCTTCGGAGACGCGGACAGCACCAGGACGGCATGCGATGCCCCCAGCGGACACGTCGATGACGACAGCGACTGCGACGACTCCGACGACGCGATCTCCCCCAACGCCCCGGAGCTGTGTGACGGCGTCGACAACGACTGTGACGGTGAGATCGACGAGGCCTCTGCCGCCGACGTCACGACCTGGTACATCGACGTCGACGGCGACGGTTACGGCGTCTCGACCTATTCGCTCGACGCCTGCGACCAGCCCACCGGGTACGTGGGTGACACCAGCGACTGTGACGACGGCGACGCCGACATCTCACCCGACGCCGCTGAGATATGTGACGGTGTCGACAACGACTGTGATGGACTCACGGACGACGACGACGGAGATCTCGACACCACCACTGCGGAGCCCTGGTACGCGGACACCGACGGCGACGGGCACGGAGACGCAGCCGCCGCAGCGCTCGCCTGCGAGCCCCCCTCCGGGACCGTCACGGACGACACGGACTGTGACGACACCGACGCGACCGTGAGCCCCTCCGAGCCGGAGATCTGTGACGGTCTGGACAACGACTGTGACGGCGCTGCCGATCAGGGCGTCACGGGCTCGGACGCCACGTGCGCCGCGACCGCCTGCCTGGAGATCCTGAACGACGGCTCGTCTACCGGCGACGGCCTGTACTACCTGGAGGGAATCTCCGGTTCGGTGTTCGAGGCCTGGTGCGACATGAGCACCGACGGCGGCGGCTGGACGCTGATCGGCTCTGTGGTCAACGACGGCTCCCGAAATTGGGACTCGCTCGCGACATGGACCGACGACAGCACCTTCGGCGACATCGCGACGGCGCAGAGCGCCGATCACAAACCCGATGCGTTCGCGGAGATCGCCGGAGACGATCTGCTGGTGACCACCGCGGAGTACGCGTTCGCCTTCGACGGCGTGCTCGACGACGCCGACTTCGCCACCTTCATCGACGGCGAGTACGACGCCTCGACCTGCAGCACGACGTTCCTGGCGGACGGCGTGGACTGGAGCGACGGGCTCACGACCGACCAGGCCAGCGCCACCAACCTGATCGTGCGGCCCTGGGACGACAACGCCTCGTGCTTCCCGACCACCAACGAGCAGGTGATCCTGGGGTTCCAGAACGCCACGTGCTGCTGGGTGGCCGGCGCGGGCAACACTCCGGGCGGCCAGGCAGACTGGAGCGCCCACGACCTGTCGCTGCTGCAGTCCGCCTATCTGGCGACGGAGACCTGCACCGCCGGGAGCTACCCGTGCAACGCCGAGGGGCTGCGGTTCTCCTCGTCGGGGTTCTGCTACGGGACATCCTGCAAGCAGACCTGGGCAGAGCTGTACGTTCGCTGACGCCGGCTCAGGCCGCTCCAGGACGACCACCAACGCTCACTCGTGGATCGCGGGGGGACGGAACCGTGGTTCGCCGACGCGCGACTTCGTGGTCCCGCTTCTCGTGGACACGCGGAGATGATCGACCCAGCCTCGTTTCAGCCGTACTCAAAACCACCGAAAAAACGGCCGAAGGAGGACCACTCAGAGCGGGAGGTCGGGCTCCTCCCTCTTCACGGTCTTCTTGACGTCGTCCCGCTTCGCGCCTCGGATCTTCTCCTCCTGCCAGGCAGCCAGCGCCGCGCGATCGGCGAACGGCGCAGACGGCACGAGCACGGTGGTCTCGCCCTCTCCCCGACATCCGGACGCCAGATCGAGCTCCCAGGCGACGTTCACGGAGACCTCGATCTTCTCTTTCAGCTGATCGGGCCAGGTCTGTCCGGGATCGACGACGGCGGCCGGGTGTACCCGCTGCGCGACCTTGCCGTTCTTGCAGGTGGCGTTTTCGACCACGACGGTCCCATAGAGCAGCGTGCCGTCCGCTTGGAGGAGGTCCTTGTAGCGAACGGCTGAGAGGCTATCAGCGGCCTGCTCATCGCCCAGGGTGGTCAGCGTAATCCGCGCCTGCTCCACGGCCTTCTCGGTGAGGTTCGGCGCAGCCGCGACGATGGCGCGGTTGCTGGCCTCGGCGGTCTTGAAGTCCGTGCCATCTACCGATCCGACCTGGGCGGCGTCAGCGAACGCGCCGATGATGTTGGCCTGCACCTCGGCGTCATCGGACTTGCCGAGCAGCTCCGAGAGCGCGGGCACCGCCACCGTCTGCGCGCTCCGCGCATAGGCCTCGAGCACCGAGAAGAAGCGCGAGCGATCGCTGTCCATGCAGCGGCTCAGCTCGGCCCACAGCAGCGCCTGGATCTCGGTGACGTGGCAGGCCGACAGCGAGCCGTACCAGCGCTGGGACCAGAAGTCGTCGCCCAGAGTGCCCGCGCGCTCCACGAAGAACTCCTGGACGGGCCCGCTGGCGTTGCACGCCTCGCCCAGCGCGGAGATGGCGCCCGCGCGCTCATCGGACTGCAGGGTCTCCAGCCACGCGACCGCCTCGGTGTTGGCGCCCACGGTGATGGCCGTGATCAGCGCCTCGTTTCCTGTGGAGCCCGACAGCACCCGCGGCATGAGGGTCGGCGCATGCTCCACCGCCAACGCGGCGTCACAGGCGCCGAGCTCCGTGAAGATCGTCGCGCTGCGCTGGGGAGAGGCTTCGGCGATCTCATCGACCAGCGCCTGGGCATCGCAGTCGCCAGCGACGGCGGTGAGGCTGAGGGTGAGCAGCGTCAACATGGGGCCTCCTGGGATTGACTCCGCCCGCTCCTAACCGGCCTGCCCCCGACCGGGCGGGTCCTCAACGTCGTCGCGACGTCGGCACAGGCCCAGGCCGAGCAACAACACCGCCAGGCCAGAAGCCGATCCCGGGGCGGTGGCGCAGCCCGTCTTGTCGTCCCCCTCAACGCTCCCGCTCGTCCCTCCGGAGGTGCTCCCCCCTGTAGTGCTGTCCCCAGTGGCGCCGCCGGTGCTACCGCCGGATGTGAGATGGTCCCCGAATTCTGGACAACGACTTGAGTTTATCGGAGCGGCCCCGACCCCGAACAGGAGTTCAGCATGCCGAAGCGCACACGCCGCCGATTCACCCGCACCTTCAAGTCGAAGGTTGCCATCGAAGCCCTCTCCGAGCGCATGACCCTCTCCGAGCTCGCCAGCAAGTACGAGCTCCACCCCAACCAGATCACCACCTGGAAGCGGCAGGCGAAGGCGTCGATGCCGGAGGTCTTCGGCTCATCGGGCCAGCGAAAGCAGGAGCAGCACGAGGCTCTCACTGCGTCCCTCTACCAGGAGATCGGTCGGCTCAAGATGGAGCTGGACTGGTTGAAAAAAATCTGCTGTGTTCGAGTGAGCAGAAACGGACGCTGCTGGACCCCAACCACCCAGACCTGAGCATCTCCCGTCAATGTCAGCTTCTTGGCCTTCCCCGCTCCACCGCGTACTATCGGCCACAGGGCGAGTCTGTCGCCAATCTCGCGTTGATGAGGGAGATCGACGAGATGACGACGCAGTGGCCGTTCTACGGCTCTCGTCGGGTGAGGGCGGAGCTGGTTGGGCGGGGTCATACGGTGAGCCGAAAGCGGGTGACCCGTCTGATGCGGCTGATGGGCTACGAGGCCGTCTACTAGCGCCCCAGGACGTCCAAGAGCCAAGAAGTACCCCTACCTGCTCAAGGGCGTCCCAATCACCCACTCCGACCAGGTTTGGAGCTCCGACATCACCTACCTGCCCATGAAGAACGGCTTCCTCTACCTCGTCGCCGTCATGGACTGGTTCTCCCGGTTCGTACTCGGATGGAGACTCTCCAACTCTCTCGACACCTCCTTCTGCATCGAGGCTCTCGACGACTCCTTCATGTTCGGACAGCCCGAGATCTTCAACACCGACCAGGGCTGCCAGTTCACATCCACCGACTTCACGGACCAGCTCAAGGACCGCCAGATCGCGATCAGCATGGATGGTCGGGGTCGGTTCTGGGACAATATCTGGATCGAGCGGCTGTGGCGGACGGTCAAGTACGAGGAGGTCTACATCAACGAGTATTCCGATGGCATCGAGCTTTACCGGGCACTGGACCGCTACTTCCGGTTCTACAACCACCAGCGCCGACACCAGTCCCTCGGCTACAGGACGCCCGCAAGCATCTACAAAAACGAAGATTCGCCGCGGATCCCGGGCTATGCACAATGACGCCTATGGAC